>JBIOHR010000001.1:0-73448 GCA_044449085.1 Gemmatimonadales bacterium
CGACACGCACGGAGTGCCGTCGCTCGATCCGAAGCACGCGCGACTCGAAGGCGAGCTCGGCGACCTGCTGTTCTCAGTGGTGAACCTGTGCCGCAAGGCGGGCGTGCATCCGTCGCTCGCGCTCGACAAGGCGAACGCGAAATTTCAGGCGCGGTTCGAGGCAGTGGAAAAACTCGCCGCAGGGCGCGGAATCGATGTGAAGACCGCGGGCCTCGCCGTGCTGGATTCGCTTTGGGATGAGGTAAAGAGCAGCGGTTGAGCGAAGTGCGCTCGAAGCTCACAGGTCAAGCACATTGCTCAAAGGTCGGGAGTGTCAAGGCTCGTTCTTCAAAGCATGAAACTTTGAAAAGCGAGCTATGACACATCCGAGCAATGAACAATGAGCTGGAGCTGCGAGCTCCGGGCTTCCTAAGGCCTCAGCCGGTGCATCATGCGCGGAAACGCGATGCACTCGCGAATGTGCTGCGCGCCGCAGATCCAGGCGACCGTGCGCTCGAGGCCGAGGCCGAATCCCGAATGGGGAAAGGTCCCGTATTTGCGCAGAGCCAGATACCAGGAGTACGCCTCCTCCGGCAGTTTCTCCTCACGCAGCCGGTGCAGGATCTTGTCGTAGTCGTCCTCGCGCTGTGATCCGCCGATGATCTCGCCGTAGCCTTCGGGCGCGAGGCAGTCGTCGCAGAGCACCGTGCGCGGATCGTCAGGATTCTCCTTCATATAGAAGGCCTTGGCCTCCTTCGGATAGTTCATCACGAAGATCGGCCGGTCATAGTCCTCAACGAGCAGCGCCTCGTCCTCCGCGCCAAGGTCGTCTCCCCACTGCACTGCACTCCCCTTCTTCTGGAGCGTCGCCACGGCGTCCGTGTAGTCGATGCGCGGAAAGGGCGGCTTCACAGACTCGAGCTTCGACACGTCGCGCTCGACCTCCTTCAATTCCGCCTGCCGGCGCTCCAGCACGCGCTGCACCAGAAAGGAGACGTAATCCTCCTGGAGTCGCATGTTGTCGTGCGTGTCGTTGAACGCCACCTCGGGTTCGATCATCCAGAACTCGGTGAGATGCCGGCGTGTCTTGGATTTCTCCGCGCGGAATGTCGGGCCGAACGTGTAGATCTTGCCGAACGCCGCGGCCGCGGCCTCACCGTACAGCTGCCCCGTCTGCGCGAGGTACGCGTTCCCTTCATCGAAGTACTCGGTGGAGAACAGCCCGCTGCGCTCGCCGATCGCCGCCGTGAGGATCGGCGTGTCGACGCGCAGGAATCCGCGCGCGTAGTAGAAGTCGTGCGTCGCCTGCTCGATCTCGCTGCGGATGCGCGCAATCGCCACCTGGCGCGGTGAGCGAAGCCAGAAGGTGCGGTTGTCGAGCAGGAAATCGATGCCGTGCTCCTTCGGCTGGATCGGGTAGTCGAGCGGGCTCTCGCCGATGATCGAAAGGTCCGCGATACCCAGCTCGTAGCCGCCGGGCGCGCGCGCATCGGCGCGCACCTCGCCCGAGACGCTCAGCGACGTTTCCTGCGTGAGGCGCGCGAAGTGATCCCACGTTTCCGGCGCGACTGCGCTCTTGACGAGCACCGTCTGGAGGACGCCCGTGCCGTCGCGCATCACGATGAACGCAACCTTGCCGGACGACCGGAGGTGCGTCACCCAGCCGCGGACGGTGACGGATTTTCCGGCGTAGTTGGAGAGTTCGTTGATTCGTACGGATTGCATCATGCAAACTCGATGGAAGATGAAAGATGAAAGATGGAAAGTCGAAGGCGACGGAGTGGAGGTCTTCCATCTTTCATCTTCGATCTCACATCGCGATTCACTTGCCCCTGTAACTGACCTTGTAGATCGTCCCGCTGACATCGTCCGAGATGTACAGCGACCCGTCCGTCCCCTGGGCCAGTCCCGTCGGGCGGTGGATACGCCCGTCCTTTCCGGGTCCGCCGGCGTCGGAGAAGTCGACCGCGAAATCTTCGAACGGCCCGGTGGCCGCCCCCTTCATCGGCAGGAACACGACGCGAAATCCCTGCTGCGGCTTCGGCGCGCGATTCCACGATCCGTGAAACGCGATGAACGCGCCGTCCTTGTACCTCGCGGGAAACTCGGAGCCCGTGTAGAACATCATGTCGTTCGGCGCCCAGTGGCCGGGGAACACATACGCCGGCTGCGTCCTCGACGTGCAGCGCGAGGCGTTCTTTCCGTCGCCGCCGTACTCGGGCGCGTTCACGAGCTTCTTCTCGGCGGTCGAGTAGTAGCAGTACGGCCAGCCAAAGTCGGCGCCTTTCGTGATGTGATTGACCTGCTCGCCGGGATTCTCGGCGCTGTAGTCATCCGAGAAGCCCCAGTCGTTCAGCTGGTCGCGCCCATGCATGGTGGCCCAGAGTGTGTTGTCGCGCGGGTTCACCGTGAGCGACACGGAGTTGCGCATGCCTGTCGCATAGCGCACGCCGTCCGCGGGATGCTGTCGCATCTTGTTCGCATCGAACGTCCACACGCCCGCGCGAGACTCGAGTTCCATGCATGGATCCACGCCGGGAGCCTTCCCCTTGCGGTCGAGGTCGGGCGGCTGGCACGCGTTGGTCCGCGAGCCAACGTTCATGTAGATCGTGCTGCCGATGATCTTGAAGTTGTACGCCGTATGGCCACCGGTCGCGAACCCTGAGACGACCGTGTCGGCCGCGCCCAGCGCGGTGTCGCCGGTCGCGTACTTGTACCGCACGATGGCCGGTCCGGCCGAGGTGTACAGGTAGCCGTTCGCGAGCGCGATTCCCGATCCGCTTCCGGGCTTCATCTTCAGGACGAGCTCGGCCTTGCCATCGTGGTTCGCGTCGCGCAGCAGCATCAGCGAGCCGCCGGTTCGCGCGCCCCCGGCTTCAGCGTTCGTCTGATACGGGTTGCCGATCACCAGCAAGTCGCCGTTCGGCGCGACCACCATGTGGCGGGGCGCGCCGACCTTGTCGGCGAACACCGTCGCACAGAAGCCCGGCGGCAGAGTGAGGTCTGCGTTGTTCGCGTCGCAGGGGACGGCGCGCGCACGTACGTGCGCCGGTGGCGACGCGGCGGCGAGCATTGCGGCAACGGCGAGCGCGAAAGCACTGCCTGACGTTGAGGGGCGCATCGGTCCGAAGGTGACAGGTACGAAATCAGCGATCGGGGACGCCGATAATCTAACCTCAGCCGACCCTGAACAACTCCAGCGCGCGGCCGTACCGCTTGCGCAGCACGTCGTGGAGCGGCTTGTTCGCTTTGCTCGTCAGCCCCGGGTCGGCGGCAAGAAGCTCCCCTGCGCCAGCGCGGGCGACTTCGCCGAGTTCGAGGTCGCGGAGCGGGTCGGCCACGCGGAAGGTCGGCTCCCCGCTCTGCCGTTCGCCGAAGAGGTCACCCATTCCGCGGAGGCGCAGGTCGGCCTCGGCGATCTCGAACCCGTCGTCCGTTCCGACGAACACGTCGAGGCGCTCGGCGACCTCGGGACTGACGTCGCCGAGCAGGATGCAGAAGCTCTCCTCTGCGCCGCGCCCCACGCGGCCGCGCAGCTGGTGGAGCTGCGAGAGGCCGAAGCGCTCCGGGTGCTCGATGAGCATGACGGTCGCGTTGGCGACGTCGATTCCCACCTCGATAACGGTCGTCGAGACGAGAATGTCGACCTCGCCGTCGCGGAAACGGCGCATCGTGCTGTCCTTCTCCGCGGCATCGAGCCGCCCGTGGAGCAGCGCGACCCTCCGCGCAGCGAAGCGCCCGGTGCGCAGGGCTTCGAATTCCTTCGTCGCGGCGCGGAGCGCGACTTTGTCGCTTTCGTCGATCAGCGGAAACACGATATAGGCCTGGCGCCCCTTCGCGACCTGCGCATCCAGAAAGTCGAAAACTTTTGCACGCCCCTTTTCCGCGCGCATCGCGGTGGTCACCGGGTGCCGTCCCGGCGGACGCTCATCGAGGATGCTGACATCGAGATCGCCGTAAAGCGTGAGCGCGAGCGACCGGGGAATCGGCGTCGCGCTCATCAGCAGGACGTCGGGGCGGTCACCCTTCTTGCCGAGCGCGAGCCGCTGTTCGACGCCGAAGCGATGCTGTTCGTCCACCACCGCGAGGCCGAGCCGCGCGAAACTGGTTCCCTCCTGGGTCAGCGCGTGCGTGCCGACGACGATCAGCGGCTCGGTGCTCGCCAGCCGCGTTGCCGCAGCCTTCCGCTCGCGCGCGGTGAGCGCCCCGGTGACGAGGAGCGGCGACATTCCGAGCGGCGCGAGCTGCGCGGCGAAGGTGCGCGCGTGCTGTTCCGCGAGCAGTTCGGTGGGTGCCATGACCGCCGCCTGGTATCCGTTCTCCACGGCGAGCAGCGCGGCGAACAGCGCGACAATGGTCTTCCCGCTGCCGACGTCGCCCTGCAGGAGGCGATGCATGCGCTGCGGACTCGTCATGTCCTGCACGATCTCGCGCGTGGCGCGGACCTGCGCGCCCGTGAGTTCGAAGGGCAGCAAAGCCTTGAGGCGCGACGTGAGCACACGTTTGTTCTCGAAGCGGATCCCGGCGCGCGCCTCGCGGGCGAGCGCCTTGGCCCGGAGCTTGAGGATGTGCACGCACAGCAGTTCCTCGTACGCCAGCCGCGCGCGGCCCGCGTGCGCCTCCGCAAGCGTGCGCGGCCGGTGGACGGCGCGCAATGCATCGGGCAGCGCCGGGACGCCGGCGGCCGCAATGAGCGCCGGCGGGATGTATTCCGAGAACAGTGGCAGGTACTCGTCGAGATGCCGCTCGATGAGCGCGCGCAGCTGCTTGAACGAAAAACCTTCCGTCGCCGGATAGACCGCGAGTACCCGGCCTCCGCTCGTGCCCGTCGCTGTGTCCTCGGGACCGAGGTTCACGAACTCCCGCGGCGCGAGCACGCGCCCGTGGAAGAACCGCACCGGTCCGCTCAGCAACAGGACGTCGTCCTTCTTGATCACACGATCGAGAAACGGCTGGCCGGGCCAAGACGCTTCGATCAGCCCGCTCGAATCCTGCACCACGGCCTGAAAGACGCGCAGCCCTTTCCGGGTGGGGATCACGCCTTTGGAAATCACGGTGCCGATCACGGTCGCGTCGTCACCGATGCGGAGTTTCGCGATGGCCGTGACCGTGCTCGCGTCTTCGTAGCGGTGGGGGATGTGGAGGAACAGGTCGCGCGCGGTGAAGATGCCGAGCCGCCGCAATGCGTCGGCTCGCGCTGGACCGACGCCGGTGAGATAGGTGACGGCCGTGTCGAGCGACCGCGCGGGCGGCCCGCCGGGGCGGCCGGGCCCACCGGAGTTGCCGCCGCGTCGCGCGGTCACCGGGGCGTCACCGGGACGTCACCGCGGCATCACCGGTCGAACAGCTCCGAGGCGAAGCGCGCAGGGTCAAAGGGCCGAAGATCGTCCGCGCCCTCGCCGACGCCGACGAACTTCACCGGAACGTCGAGCGCCTCGTGCACCGCGACGATCACGCCGCCCTTCGACGTGCCGTCGAGTTTCGTTACGACAATTCCCGTGACGGGAACCGACGCCGCGAAGGTCGATGCCTGCGCAATCGCGTTCTGACCGATGGTCCCGTCGAGCACGAGCAACGACTCGTGCGGCGCACCCGCCAATCGCTTGCCGATCACGCGCGCGACTTTTCGAAGTTCTTCCATGAGGTCATCGCTCGTGTGCAGGCGCCCCGCCGTGTCTACGATGATGACATCGGCACCGCGCGTCACTCCGGCGTCAATCGCGCTGAACGCGACGGCCGCGGGATCGCCGCCGCTCGCACCTGCGACGAACTCCACTCCGGTCCGCTCCGCCCACACGCGGAGCTGGTCCACGGCGCCGGCCCGGAAGGTGTCGCCGGCCGCGACGAGCACCTGCTTTCCCTCGCGTTTCAATCGCGACGCCAGCTTGCCGATGAACGTCGTCTTTCCCGCGCCGTTCACGCCGAGCACGAGGATCACGGTGGGCTTCGCCGCGGCATGCACGAGCGCGGGATCGCTCCGTCCGCTGGTGAGCGCGGCCGCGACCGCCGTCCTGAGAGCGCCCTCGAAGTCCGCCGCAGACTTGATTTCACCGCGGCGCGCGCGCTGCTCGATGTCCGCCACCAGGCGCGACGACACCTTCACGCCAAAATCCGCTTCGATCAGCAGCGTCTCCAGGCGCTCGAGCGATCCGGCGTCGACGCCGCCGCGCGCGAACACCGCGACGTCGGTGAGCGCGACGTCCCTGATGCGCTGCCAGAGCGATTTTTTCGGCGCGATCACCCGGCCGCGCCCCTTCGCCGCGCTCACCGAAGCCCGACCTTGCGCCGGAGGACCCACTCCGCGCAGAGTGCGGCGATGGCAAGCGCATACAGCCACCAGAGCGTGCGCGCCCGCGGCGCTCGGTCCGCCGCCGGCGCGGATCCCACTGCGCCCGACCGGACCATCGGCCGGCGCGGCAGCCATTCTGCCGATGCGTTCACCGCCAGCAGGCCATCGCCGCCCGCCGTATGCGTCTCGTAGACTCCCGGCGCGAGCGGCGGCGTCTCGGCAACGCCCGTCGCGCCTGCGAAGCGCTGGTGACGGGTGTCGGCCCGCGTGGCGCCGTTCGCGCGAACGACGACGGTCGCGACCGAGTCGCGCGGACTCCCCCGGCGCCAGCGCACGGGCTCGCCCGAGCGGAGCCACGGGGTGACCGGATGCGCAGCGCGCGCGTCGGTTTCGTCGCCCGTGAGCCAATCGAAGATGGAACCCCACACCGCGGTGAAGGCGTCGGCGCTGCGGCCGCCGCGGAATTTCCACCGCCAGAGTCCTGCCGCGCTCACCACCACCACGCGGCGCGGCTTCGAGCTCCCCGACACGAGCGGCCGCTCATCCATGCGGCGCGCACGGCGCGCGGTCACCGCAACCCATTCCGCGTCGCGCGCGGCGATGCCGGTCTCAACCGGCGGCAGCGAGTCCCAGGGCAGGCCGCTGAGCGCGGCGAGCAGCGGTGACGGCGGCGCGCCGGTGGCATAGAAATCGTCGCCCTTCTGCGCAGGGGGCGCGATGAGCGCGAGGGCGCCGCGCGTGAGCGGGCGCGGCGCACCGAACACCGCGGTGTCGCCGTGCAGGATGGCGAGCGGTGCCTCGGCCACGGTGCGGCGCACTTCCTCCTCGGGCACCACGTTGAGCGAGCCGTCCTGCACCCAGCGGCCCGGCGCGACGCGAAAATATCCGCGGGTCGGCACCGCGAGCGTGCCGCGCAGCACGTCGAGCGCGTAGCGCGCATCTTCATCCGGCGCGGAAGAAACGAACACCGCCGACGCGCCGCGAGCGACATCGAGCGTGAACGTCAGCGTATCGTCGGCCGCAAGCGCGTCGCCGTCGGTGGTGAGCACGAGGCGCAAGAGGCGCGCACCCGGCACGCCGCCGACCGGCGTGCGGAGGCGCACCGTGCGCTCCTCGTACGCCGCGAGCGTGTCCACCTTGGCAGTGGCGAGCGTCGCCGGCCCCTGCATGAGCGAGATTTTTCCGGCATGGGATCCTGCACCGCCCGCCACGATCACCGTGTTGAACTCCACGGTATCACCTGCGACCGCCGCAGAGGGGCCATCCACCGACGCCACGGCCGCGTCCGGGCGCGCCGCGCCGTCGAGCGTAACGACGTGCGAGCCCGCCGGGAGATCCGCGAGACGTTCGGGATCATCCACCCGGCCGTCGGTCACGAACACCGCGGCGCGACCGGCGCCCAGCGCGCGCTCGACAAGCGGTGCCACGCGCGTCGCGCGGTCGGCGGGCGCCGTAGGCGCGCGACCGGCGCGCACGGAGTCGCCGACGAGCAGCAGCGTGTCGGCACCGACTGAGTCGGCGCTCTGCACCGCACGCCGCCACAGCGCCGTGTCACCCGAGGCGACCCAGCTCGCCGACGCGTCGAGCGCCGCGTAGGGGCGCACGCGCCGCGACGGCCCGCCGGGCGCGTCAAACAGCATCGCAATCACGATGACGACGGCCACCGCGCGGAGCGCACGCGGCACCGGGGCGTTCGCGGCGCCGCCCGACCGGTACTGCACGAACGCGAGTGCCGACCCGGCGGCGAGGGCGAAAATCCAGATGAGCATCGCTGTAAACTACGCGCGGAGCGCGATTATCGCGGGAGCGCATGGTAAGTCCCCAGACTTCCCAACTCGACGCTGATGTCCCTCGGCTTCAGTTCACCACTGTCAGCTTGCGGCGGTGAACCGAAGCGGAGCGATTTCAGCCGAAAGTCCGGCGACTTCAGACCGGCCCGTCGGTCAGTGCGCGGTACCCGTCGTGGAGGGAGCGCGCAGCGTCCCAGCCGGCTCCTCGAGCTCCGCCAGCGCCGCGTGGCGCATCCGGTCGAACGCCGCGAGCTCGCCCGCGGCAAGCGGCGGTCCGGCCGTGGCCTTGAGCGCCTTGAGCGGGTCGCGCTGCACGCCGTCGACGAGCACTTCGAAGTGCAGGTGCGGCCCGGTGGTGAGGCCCGTGACCCCCACGTAGCCGATCGTCTGCCCCATGGCAACGCGCGTGCCCGGGCGTATCCCGGCCGCGAACCCGCGCATGTGGCCGTAGCGCGTCACGAACCCGTTCGGATGGCGGATGTCGATGCTGTTGCCATAGCCGCCGTGTGGGCCCGCGAACACGACCACGCCGTCGCCGACACTGCGCACCGGCGTGCCGATCGCGGCGGCGTAATCCGTCCCCTTGTGGGCGCGGATGTCGCCGAGGATCGGGTGTTCGCGCATGCCGAACACGCTGGAGATGCGCCGGAACGAGAGCGGCGCCCGCAGGAAACTCGCGCGCAGCGACCGCCCGTCCTGGTCGTAGTAGTCCGCGCGGCTCTCGCCCGCGGGGACGAACCGTATCGCCTGAAGTTCGGCGCCGCTCCGCTCGAGACCGGCGGCGAGAATCGCGCCGATGCGCACGAGTCCGGACGGTGACCGCGAGCGCTCGAACACGGCGCGCACGGCGTCGCCGTCCTGGAGTTCGCGGCTCATGTCAATGCGGTACTCGAAGATGTCGGCGATCGTCCACGCGAGCTCGGCACGCGCCCCCTTCGTGAGAAGGTCGCCTGACCCGGCGTTGACGGCGTCATAGAGATTGGAGTGCACCACGCCGTGCATCACGATCGTGTCGGTCGTCCAGGGCGTCCGCTCCTCGCGCGACGACCACGCGCTGCCGGTCCTCATCAGGTGCAGCGTGCGGTCGGCCGAAAGCAGAAGCGCGACGTCCGTCGGGCGCGGATCGGTGCCGTTGGTGCTGTCGCCGCTGAAGCGAACTTCCATTCCGGCGGGAATCTTGCGCGGGTCGATCCCGGTTGCCGCGCGAATCGCGGCGGTCTGGTCGTCCCCGCCGAGGCCGCCGCGCGCGAGCACGGCGGCGAGCGATTCCCCTTTTTCGAGCGTGTCGAGCGTGGTCCACGCGCCTGCCGGCGTCGCGGGCTGCGACGGTGCATGGGGCACGGGCACAGGGCCAAAGACGAGCGCGGCGACAGCCAGAATGGCCGCCGCCGCGCCTGCTCCCCAGAGGGCGACGCGACTGCGCAGCGCCTTCAATCCATCTGCCTCCGAATGAACGTCGGAATCTCGAGGTCGTCGAGATCCGGCTGCGGGCGGCGCTCAGGCGCGGGTTGCGGCGCCGCGCGGCGCGCGGGGGCCGCACCACCGCCGGAGGCCGGCTGTCCCTGATACGCGCTGCCGATGACCGGACGCGGACGCCCGCCGTCGATCGGGATCACCGGAGTGCCGGTCGAGGCGCGGGAGTACGATGGCGCCGCCTGCGCATGAGCCTTGCCAAAACCCGTGGCGACCACGGTCACGCGAATCTCGCCCTGCATGGACGGTTCCTGCACGGCACCGAAAATAATTTCGGCGTCGTCGCCCGCCGCATCGTGGATGATGTCCGCGATCGCCGTGACTTCGCCAATGGAAAGATCCTGTCCGCCCGTGACGTTGAGCAGCACGCCGGTGGCACCCGAAATCGAGACGTTGTCGAGGAGCGGGCTGGAGATCGCCTGCTGCGCCGCTTCCATCGCGCGGTTGTCGCCGCGGCCGATGCCGGTGCCCATGAGCGCGGCGCCGCCGTCCTTCATCACGGTGCGCACGTCGGCGAAGTCCACGTTGATCATGCCGATGCCGCTGATGATCGTGGAGATGCCGCTGGTCGCGTGCAGGAGGACTTCGTCCGCTTTCTTGAGCGCGTCCTGGAACGGAATCCCCTTGCCCACAACCGCCAGCAGGCGCTCGTTCGGGACGATGATCATCGTGTCGACATACTTGGCCATCTCGGCGATTCCTTCGTCGGCCTGGCGCATGCGCTTCCGGCCTTCGAACAGGAACGGCTTCGTGACGATGCCGACGGTCAGCGCGCCGGCTTCGCGAGCGAGTTCGCAGACCACAGGCGCAGCCCCCGTGCCCGTGCCGCCGCCCATGCCGCAGGTGACGAACACGAGGTCGCAGTTGGCGAGCACGCGCAGGACTTCTTCCCGATTTTCCTCGATCGCCTGACGCCCGATTTCAGGACGGGCACCGGCGCCGAGACCGCGGGTGAGTTTCTTGCCGATCTGGATTTTGATGTCGGACTTCGAGTTGAGCAGGGCCTGCGCGTCGGTGTTGACGGAGATGAACTCGACGCCGCTGAGGCTTTCCTCGATCATCCGGTTGACCGCATTCCCGCCGCCGCCGCCGACTCCAACGACGCGCATCCGTGCGCTCTGGGCGGGGGTTTCCTCGAATTCGAAGATGCTCATTTTGAACGGCGATGGAGGATCGAAGATGGATGATCGAAGTTGGTTCAGTGAATATATCTGCGAATCAACTCGCCACGTAGTTAGGACGACTCACGGTCAAAAACAGAACGTGCGCAAGCAGGTGGGTTTATCCACATCCGATCGCGCACGAAATGAAAGTGACCTCCATCCTACACCTTCGATCTGTCATCGCAGTTAGAAGAAGTCCTGAAGCCATGTCTTGAACCGCTGCGCCAGCTTGTCCATCGACGGCGCCGCAGTCGCCATCGAGAGGCGCTTCCCCTTCGCACCGCCCGAGCCGAGCGCCACGCGGTGCGCCCCGTACTGCGCCAGTCCTACAACGGTCGAATACCGCGGCGCCTGCACCGAGTCCGCCAGCCCGCCGAGAAACTCCCCCGGCTCGCCGACCCGCGCTCCCGTTCCGAACACCTCGCTGGCGAGCTCGCCGGTCCCCGGCTGGGCCGCAGCGCCACCCGTCACAACCACGCCCGCGGCGAGCCGCTTCAGGAACCCGGCTTCGTCCACGTCGCGCAGCACGAGCTCGAAAATCTCCGCCGTCCGCTGGTGGATGATGTGCGCGAGCAGCTCGCGCGGAATCTGCCGGTCGCCCTGCGCCACGGTACTCGGCAGCTTGATGATCTCGGCGTGGTCCACCATCGGCTCGTACGCGCAGCCGTAGGCCTCCTTCAGGCGCTCGGCGTCCGCCTGCGTCACGCCCAGCCCGTGCACGATGTCGCTCGTGACGTTGTTGCCGCCATAGTTCACCGTGCCGAGGTGGCGGATCTTCCCCTCGTGAAACACGGCGATGTCGGTGGTGCCCGCGCCCATCTCCACGAGGCACACGCCGAGTTCCTTCTCGTCTTCCGTGAGCACGCTGAGCGCGCTCGCGAGCGGCTCGAGCACCAGCTCACCAACCCTGTAGCCCGATTTCTCGACCGCCTTTCGCAGGTTCATCGCGGGCGATGAACCGATGGTCACGAGATACATCTCCGTCTCGAGCCGAGTGCCGATCATCCCGATCGGATCGCGGATGCCGATGTTCTTGTCGACGGTGTATTCCTGGGGAATCGCGTGGATCAACTCGCGGTCCTGCGGAATCGCCTGCGCGCGCGCCACCGAGTTCGCGCGGTCCACGTCGGCCTTGGAGATTTCCGCGCCCGTGACCGACGCGATTCCCTTCGACGTCATCGCCTGCACGTGCTCGCCCGCGATGCCGGCGTAGACCGTCTGGACTTGTGCGCCGGCCATGCGCTCGGCGTCCTGCATCGCCTTCGTGATCGAGCGCGTGGTCTCGTCGATGTCAGCCACCACACCGCGTCTCAGCCCGGTGGTCCGCGCCTGTCCGACACCCAGGATGTTGACCGTGGGATGCTTGGGAAGATCGCCGACGACCTCCGCGATCACGGCGGTGGTCTTTGCGGATCCTATGTCGAGGCCGGCTACGAGTCGATCGAGGTTCATGGGTTCTTCAGGCAGTGCTCATGGCAATCGGGCGATGACCTGGTCGCGGAATCGCAAATCGAGTTCGGCGGCGCGCTTCCCGCGGGCCGTCAGGTCCTGCTCGACGGGAACGATGTCGGACAGCCGGTCCGCGGTGACGTCGCCCGAGGCGAGGACGTCGTGCGCGGGACTGGCGGGTGATTCGGTCAGGCGAAACAGCAGGTAGAACGACGATCCCTCCGGTACGCGACGTACCTCGCCGATGCGCGCGAAGAGTGCCGGTGCCTGGTCGCGCACCTGGCCGAGCACGCGCAGCACGAGTGTGTCGCGCACCGCGAGCACGGGAAGGTCCACATCGGCCGTGGCCGGATTCACCGGGAGAGAGCGCCCCGCCGCATCCACCACCACCAGCCCCGACGCTGCCTGAACGAACGCGACGGGCAGGTTCTCCGTGATCCTCACGAGCAGGGTGCCCGGCAGTTTCCGCTCGATGCGCACGTCGCGAACGGACGGATGCTGCCGGACACGCTTTTCCAGCGGACCCACGTCGTCGAACAGCGACTGCGTGGTGTCTATCCTCAATCGCGAAACGATCTCATCGGGGCTGACGTAACGCGCGCCCTCGATCTCCACGCGGCGCACGCGAAAGAAGTCGAGGCGGCGCAGGACGGCGCGGCCCCACCACGGACTCGCAACAAGAGCGAACACCAGAACGCCGGCGCCGATCCGCCGGCCGATCTTCATCAGGCGGTCACGGCGCCCCGGCGCGCCTTCCTCCGGCGCGGCCGCGGTCAACGCGCGGCACCCAGGAGGGCGAGCAGTTCGGGGCCCGTCTTCGTGACGTCGCCCGCCCCGACCGTCAGCACGACGTCCCCGTCCTGCACGAACGACGCGAGCGCAGGCGCCATGTTCGATCGCGTCCCCATCCATGCGGGGCGGCGCCCGGCAATCGTGGTGCTCTCGGCGATCATCTGGCTGGTCACGCCAGGAATCGGCTGTTCGCGCGCCGGATAAATGTCGGCGAGAAAAAGCTGGTCGGACTTGGCGAGCGCGAGACCGAAGTCAGGCGCGAAATCCCGCGTGCGCGAAAACAGGTGTGGCTGGAACGCAACGATGATTCGCCGTCCCGGGAACGCGATGCGCGCCGCGGAAAGCGTCGCCCGGATTTCCGTGGGATGGTGTGCGTAGTCGTCCACGACCGTCACGCCGCGGATGGTCCCGAGGCGCTGGAAGCGCCGCTCGGCGCCAACGAAACCGGCGAGTCCCGGAGCCATCTGTTCGACGGTCACGCCGAAGCGCGAAAGGCCCACGCCGAGCGCCGCCAGCGCGTTGAGCACGTTGTGCTCGCCGACGGCGCCGACGGTCACGCGCCCCGCGGCCTTGCCGTCGTAGTACGCGTCGAACGACGTGCGTCCGTCGGCGGTCGACGCATTGCGCGCGACGAGCCGCGCCTCGGCGCTCGCGATGCCGTAGCGGACGACCTCGGCCGACGCGGGCGTGCGCAGGGCGTTCGCGTTCGGCTGGTCCGCGCAGAGGACAATCCAGCGGGCGCCGCGCACGAATTGCGCGAACGCGCCGCGGAGGTCGTCGAGGCCGTGGTAAATGTCGAGATGGTCGGCTTCGATGTTCGTGACGACGGCGACGTCGGGTGCGAGCGCGAGGAAGCTGCGGTCGTATTCGTCCGCCTCGACGACGAACACGTCGTCGCCACCGCTGCTCAGGTTCCCATGCCATGACGCCACGCGCGCCCCCACCACGCCGGTCGGGTTGATCCCAGCCGCGGCGAGCGCCTGCGTGGTCATCACGGTCGTGGTGGATTTCCCGTGCGTGCCGGCGATGCCCACGAGCGTTCCGCCTGCGGTGACTTCGGCCAGCGCTTCGGCGCGGCGGATGACCGGAACGCCAAGCGACTTCGCGCGGACGATTTCAGGATGGTCCTTGGGAATGGCCGAGCTGACGACGAGCGCGCGGTGCCCTGCGATGTGCCCGGCGTCATGTCCTTCGCTGACCGTGATGCCGAGGCCGGCGAGGTCGGGCGCACCGCCAGGGTGCTGGTCGCAGCCTGTGACCGCCGCGCCGCGCCGCTGGCAGAGCTCGGCGAGGGCGGACATTCCCGCGCCGGCGATGCCCATGAAATGCACGGGGCGAGGATCGTTCGGGTCAATCAGGGACATTGCTCAAACTTACTCGTTCACGATGAGAACGCGGAACTAAACATCAGTGGCGGGTGCTGAGGGTGAGGTGGTGGGTGTCGAGTGAATGCAGAGTGAACGCAGTCACTCAACCCCGACCACTTGAACCTCACCACCCACCACTGCAGTTCACGCTCGGGCACCCAACAACGCGACGATCCAGGACGCAATCTCCGCCGCCGCCCGCGGCCGGGCTCGCGCAATGGCATGCTGCCGAAGCGATTCCATCCGCGTCCGGTCACCCAGCAGCGCGCGCACGACCTGGTCGAGCGTGTCCGGGAACAGATCGCGCTGCGGCAGGTGCACCGCGGCGCCGGCCCTTTCGAGCGCGACCGCGTTGGATGTCTGATGATCCATCGCCGCCGTCGGCAGCGGACAGATGATCATCGGGAGTCCCCACGAGCAGAGCTCGGACGTGCCCATCATGCCGCCGCGCACGAACGCGAGGTCGGCCGCGGCGTACGCGTCGGCAATCGGAGAGAGGTACGGCACGACGCGCACGTCGGCGCGATCGAGCTGCTTGAACGCATCGAATTGCCCGGCGCCCGTTGCCCAGATCACGCAGAGCGACTCTGGAATCCCCTGGGCGACCCACGCCGCCACCGCGTGGTTCATCGCCCGCGCACCCTGGCTGCCGCCAAAGACCAGCAGCACGCGCGCCGCCGCCGGAAAGCCCCACTTCGCGCGCGATGCGGCGGGATCGGGACGGATGTCCGGCGGCGGCTCGATCGGATTTCCAGTATCGCGATAGACGCATCCGGAGTGCGGCAGCCACTCCTCCGCCTCCGGAAAGCCGAGATATGCCTCCGTCGAAATGCGCGCGAAGAGTCGCGCGGTGGCGCCCGGATAGCTGTCGCCGATGTGCTGCACGATCGGCACCCGGTGTCTCCAGGCCCAGATGAGCGCCGCTCCGCTCGCGTACCCGCCCGTGCCGACGACGAGCGCGGGGCTCAGTTCGCGGCCGAGTGCGCCCATTCCGCGCCAGGCGGACCACGCGCCACGCAGCGTGCGCCAGTTCTTCCATACCGCCGGCCGATACACGGGGTGCAGGTCCAGCAGCGTGTAGGGAAACTCCGACTTCGGCAGGATGTCCCGCTCGATGCCGCGCATCGCGCCAACGAAATGCGGCCGCACCGAAGGATCGAGCCGGACGAGCGCCCGGGCGATTGCGAGCGCCGGATACAGGTGTCCGCCGGTGCCGCCCCCGGCGAAGACGACGTTCACCGCGCCGGGACCATCAGCGGCGCGGTTGGATCCGTCGCGCTGCCGCCGCCAACGCGCTCCCGCACGCTCCCGATGTTGACCAGGATTCCCGTCATGAGCATTGAAAGAATCAAGTTCGACCGTCCGAATGAAATGAACGGCAGGGTCAGGCCGGTCGTCGGCAGCAGGCCGATCACGACTCCGATGTGCAGGTACGCCGTGATGATCATTGTCGAGGTGATCCCGATGGCGACCAGCGACTGGAATGGCGTCCTCGCCTGCTTCGCGATCCGGAACCCGAGCCACCCCCACAAAGCATACAGCGCGATCAGCGCCGTGATCCCCACGAAGCCCCATTCCTCGCCGATGCTGCTGCCGATGAAGTCATCGTACGACAGCGGGAGGAATCCGTTCTGCTGGCGTCCCTCGCCGAACCCCGCGCCGAACCAGCCGCCCGATCCCACCGCGATCAGCGATTGCACGAGTTGATAATTGACCTTGGCGTGCGCCGCTCCCGCCATCTCGGAGAACCCCATCAGGCGCTCCATCACGTACTGCAGGCGCTGCGTTTCCGCCCACAGCACCGGGGTGAAGACGAGGCCGAGAAACACGAAGTGCCCGATGCGCGCCCCCGCGGCGAACACGATGATGACCATCTGGAGCGCAAAGAACAGCACCGTCGAGAGGTCGGGCTCGAACGCCGCCATCACGCACAGCGCGCCGATCACCAGGAGGATCGGGAGGAGTCCCTTACTCAGGCGCTTGAGCTGGTCGCCCTTCTTGACGACGAGCATCGCGGTCCACACGATGACTGCAAGCTTCGCGAACTCCGACGGCTGAACGGAGCCGCGCATCAGGTAGCGGCGCGCGCCAAGGATCGGCGGCGCGATCCCCTTCGTGAACGGGAGAACGGTCAGGAGCATCGCGGCGAGCGCCACGAACATTACGACCCAAGCGAACGTGCGCCACAGCTCCGCGTCCGCCTTGGCGGCGAGCGCGAAGAACACGATTCCCACGGCGACACCCGTGAGCTGTTTCAGCAGAAAGTAGCTGCTGGGAAGCTTGTCGCGAACGGCCTCGAACGCACTGGCGCTGTAGAGCGACGCAAGGCCGAACGAAAGCAGCACCGCCGTGACCAGCACGAGCGCGCGCGCCTCGACGGTCATCCGCCAGCGCTCCCGCGAGTGCGCAGCCGTGCGCGGAACGGCGACGGCGGTCATCGCACGGTGGCGAGGCGCCGGAACGTGTCGCCCCGCTCTTCGTAGTTGGCGAACATGTCGTAGCTGGAACACGCCGGAGAAAGAAGCACCGCGCCTCCGGGCCGGGCGGCGGCGCGGGCACACGCGATCACGTCATGAAAAGACGATCCTAGGCGGACGAGCGGCACGCGGCCCGCCAGGTCGGCCTCGATGATCGGCGCGGCCTCGCCGTACGCAATCACGAGCGACGCGTGCGCAGCGAGTGCCGGCAGGAGTGCCGTGTATGGTTCGTGCTTGTGCTTCCCGCCGAGCAGCACCACCGTCGGGCGGGTCATCGCCTCGATTGCGACGCGCGCGGAACTCACGTTGGTCGCCTTGGAGTCGTCGATCCACTCCACGCCGCCCGCCACTGCGACGACCTCCAGCCGGTGGGGGAGCGCCTTGAACGAACGCACACCGTCGACGAGCCGCGCGCGCGCGGTGGAAGTGCGGTACGACGGATCGGCGACCGCCACCGCGAGCGCGGCCGCAAGCGTGTTCGAGATGTTGTGGCGCCCGAGCAACGGAATCTCCGCGGACGCGATGAAGTCCGCGCCGAGCAGGGCCCAGTGTTCGGCCGCGTGCGCGGGGCCGGCGTCGGCCGCGCGGTTGGTCATCGAAAAGCTGTGGCGGGCGCCCGGCAGACCGGCCGTTCGCCGTTCAACCTCAGCGTCGTCGCCGTTCGTCACCCAAACGGACTCGCGCGTCGCGTTCGCGAACAGCAGCATCTTGTCGCCGTAGTATTCCTCGAGCGATGCGTAGCGGTCGAGATGGTCGGGCTCGAGATTCGTGAGCACGCCGACCGCCGGCGCCACGCCCGGCGTATCGTGCAGCTGGAAACTCGAGAGCTCCAGCGCAACCCAGTCCGGCGGTATGACGCGCAGCGCGATCTCCGAGAGCGGCGTCCCGATGTTCCCGGCCGCCACCGCGTCGGCACCGAGCGCGCGCAGGAGGTGCGCGACGAGCGCCGTGACCGTGCTCTTCCCGTTGGTCCCCGTCACGGCGATGTACTTCACCGACGGAAGGAAGGCGAGCGCAACCTCCACTTCGCTCACCACCGGAACGTTTCGCTCACGCGCCCGCACGAGCGGCGCCGCGTTCGGTGGAACGCCCGGGCTCACGACGACCGCCGCGGCCGCGCCCACGCGATCGAGATCGTGTCCCCCGCCCCTCGCATCGACGCCCGCCGCGGCAAGCCTGGCCAGCGTGCCCGCCTCCACCGCCGCGGCATCCGACGCGTACACCCGCGCGCCCGCATTGCGCAGCAACATCGACACGGACAAACCGCTGCGGCCAAGTCCGACCACCGCGACCTCCCCGCGAAGGATCAGCTCGCGGATCACCGAAGCTTGAGCGTGCCGAGCGCGACGAACGCGCAGAGAATACCAAGGATCCAGAAGCGCACCACGACCTGCGTCTCCGGCCACCCCTTCAGCTCGAAATGGTGGTGCAGCGGGGCACGCAGGAACACGCGGTGCTGCTGCGCGTATGCCAGGCCGTGCCGCCTGCGGCGGTACTTGAACACGAGGCGCTGGATGAGCACGGAGGTCGTCTCCGCGACGAACACGCCGCCGACGAACACGATGAGGAACTCCGACTTGAGCAGCACCGCCACCGCCCCGAGCGCGCCGCCGAGGCCGAGCGCGCCGGTATCGCCCATGAACACCTGCGCCGGATGCGCGTTGTACCAGAGAAATCCGACCGATGCGCCGAAGACCGCCGTGCAGAATACCGTCAGTTCCCCCGCGTCGCGCAGGTAGAAGAGCTGCAGGTACTGCGACGCATCCACGCGCCCCATCGTGTACGCGAATATCGCGAACGTCGCCATCGCGATCGCCATGAGTCCCGCGGCGAGGCCGTCGAGCCCGTCCGTGAGGTTCACCGCGTTGGTCGTGGCAGTCATGACAAAGGTGACGAACGGCACGTAGAGCCACGCCGCGCCGATGGTCGCGGGCACGACGAGCATGTACTTGAGGAACGGAAGCGTCGTCGACGCGCCCGGCAGTGCGTTCAGCGGCGCCTTCCAGATGTACACCGCGAGCGCGAAGCCTATCGTCACCTGCCCGGCGAGCTTGTACCGCTCCACCAGGCCACGGTTCTCCTTCCCCTCGCGCTTCTGCTTGAGCTTGAGGTAGTCATCGAGAAACCCGATCGCGCCCATCAGGAGCGTGACGGCCAGCGCGAGCCACACATAGCGGTTGTCGAACCGCATCCAGAGCACCGTCGGGACGAACGTCGCGGCGAGGATGATCAGGCCGCCCATCGTCGGCGTCGTCCCCTTGGTCGCGTGCGACTCGGGCGTTCCCTTCCGCACCACCTGGTGGATCTGCATCCGCTGGAGGCGCCGGAGGATCAGCGGGCCGACGACGAACGCAACCAGCAGCGCCGTCACCGCCGCGCCGGCCGCGCGGAACGACAGGTATCCGAACACGCGCAACGGACCGAAGTGCTGGCGGAACGGATACAGGAAGTAATAGAGCATCGGGTCGCGGTGACGGTGTCGGGCGTTATCCGGCCGTGCGGGCCGGTGTCAGCTGCTGCGGTACGGTGACGCGTCCTCGGCCGCCCACGCAGTGAGCTGTGGCAGTAGACGCTCGAGACGCACTCCGCGTGACGCTTTCAGCAGAATCGCCGCGTCCGCCGCGAGCCTCGACCGGAGCCTGGGCCAGAGGTCGTCCACGTCGGCCGCGGTCACGACACGATCGTCGTTCGGCGCCGTCCGGCGCAGCGCGTCCGCAAAATCGCCGATCCCCGCCACGATCGCGGCACCGGACGCCAGCGCGGCGCGGGCGATGTCGTCGTGCGCCGCGGAAGCGTGCGCACCGAGCTCGCGCATCGTGCCGAGTACGGCCACGCGCTGGCGCCCCTGGCCGACCTGGGCGAGCAGCGCCAGAGCCGCCCGCGCCGAACCCGGGTTCGAATTGTATGCGTCGTTGATCAGCAACGCTTCGCCGAGCGGCGTGACCGCGGAGCGCATCGCCGGCAGCGCCGCCACGTTCATGTCCGCGATCGCCGCGGCGGCATCGGCGATCTCCACGCCGCATTCGCGCGCGACCGCGAGCGCCAGCAGCGCGTTCCGCACGTTGTGCAATCCGCGCAACGGCACTGTCACGCGCGTGCCCTCCACCTCCGCCCATCCCGTTCCGTCGGGAGCCAGCCCTGAGGCCGATGCGGCGAGCGCTCCCATCCCCAGGCCGGCGGTCACGGTCCGTCGCGCGCGCCGTGCCGATTCCAGCGCGAGCACCGGTTCGTCCGAGGGAATCACCGCCACGGCCACGCCGTCGAGCAGCGACGCCTCCTCGCGCATCACGCCGGCGAGATCGCCGAACCCCTCCAGGTGTTCCTCCTGCACGGTGGTGACCACGGCGATGTTCGCCTCGACGGTCCGCCGCAGGAGCGCGATCTCACCGGGCACATTGGTGCCGAGCTCGGCCACGACGACGTCCGCGCCATCCGGTATCGCGAGCAGCGTGAGCGGCACGCCGATCTGGTTGTTGAGGTTTCCCTTGGTGGCGTGCACCTCGAGGCGCGCGCTGAGCGCCGCGCGGATCAGCTCCTTGGTGCTTGTCTTCCCGTTCGACCCGCCGACGGCGACCAGCGGGCCGCCCCACGCGAGCCGCCGCGCGCGGCCGAGCGCCCCGAGCGCACGCAGCGTATCCGGCACGACGTAGGCAGGCACGCCGAGCCCGGCGGCTCGTCCGGCTTCGCTCACCACGACCGCGGCGGCGCCTTTCGCCACCGCCTCCGCGAGGTAGTCGTGCGCGTCGTGGTGCTCGCCGCGCAGTGCGACGAACAGGTCGCCGCGCCCGATCGCACGCGTGTCCGTGCACACCGAGTGAAGCGGGCGGTCGTCGCAAGGCCCGCCGCCGAGCGCGCGCGCGACGCGTGCGAGCGTCCAGAAAGCGGCCGCGGTCATCGTGCGTTCGCTCCCGTGCGCGGTGCCGGCAGCAGCCGCCCGACGATTTCCTTTTCGTCGAACGGAAGTTTCGTGGTGCCGCGCACCTGGTAGTCCTCGTGTCCCTTCCCGGCGAGCAGCACGACATCACGGGCGGGATCGGCGATCACGATCGCGTGCGCGATGGCCGCGTGCCGGTCTTCGATCCGCTCGTACCGCCCGGTCTGCAGCGCGGCCGCAATGTCGTCGAGAATCCGCTCCGGATCTTCGGTGCGCGGATTGTCGCTCGTGATGATCACACGATCGGCGAGCCGGCTCGCGACCTCCGCCATCAAGGGCCTCTTGCCGCGGTCGCGGTCGCCGCCGGCGCCGAACACGACGATGAGGGCGCCGGCCGTAAACGGCCGCAGCGCCGTCAGCGCGCGTTCGAGCGCGTCCGGCGTATGCGCGTAGTCGCGCAGCACCGTGGGATGCCGTCCGATGATCTCGAGACGTCCGGGCACCTGCGGCTGGCTGCTGAGGCTTCCGGCGATCGCCGACGCGTCCATTCCCAGTGCGTGCGCGGCGGCCGCCGCACCGAGCGCGTTGGCCACGTTGAAATCTCCGATCAGCGGCAGCTGCACCGCGTGCGATGCGTCCTGTGTCACCAGCATCCACTCGCTCCCTTCCGGCCTGAACCCGACGTTCGTCGCGCGCACGTCCGCGCCGGAACCCATGCCGAACGTGACACGCCGCGGTGCGCGCGGGAGCGCGTCCCACGCGCGGTCGTCGGCGTTCACGACGGCCGCGCCGTCGTCGGCGAGCTGGGACACCAGCGCGGCCTTCGCGGCGAAGTACTCTTCCATCGTGCCGTGATAGTCGAGGTGATCGCGCGTGAAGTTGGTGAACACGGCCGCGGCAAACCGGACGCCCTCGACCCGGTGCTGGTGCAGCGAATGCGACGACACTTCCATCGCCACCGTGCGTACGCCCGCGTCCGCGAGCGCGCGCAGGGTGCGCTGCAGTGCGACGGGGCCCGGCGTGGTGAGCGACGCCGCGCCCGCCGCGAGCGGTTCGCCCGCGCTCCCGACCAGAGTGCCGAGCGTACCGATGCTGGCGCTGCGCGCGCCGGTTCTATCGAGCAGGTGGCGGAGCATGCCGACTGTCGTGGTCTTTCCGTTGGTCCCGGTGACGCCGACAATTCGCATCGCGCGCGCGGGTTCACCGTAGAACGCGGCGGCCGCAACGGCCGCGGCGCGGCGTCCGTCGCCGACGATGATTCCCGGCAACGGCGTGCGAGCCTGGTCTTCGACGATCATGGCCGTCGCACCGGCGGCCGCAGCGGCGTCGACATAGTCGTGGCCATCCCCCGTCGTTCCGCGGACGGCGGCAAAGAGCGCGCCCTCCGTCACCGCGCGGCTGTCGTCGGTGACCGCCGTGACGGTCTCGGGGAGCGTGCCCGTGATGGCCACGAGCAGACCGGCGCGCGAGAGGGCGCCCGTGATGTCGGCGAGGCGCACCGGCTTCATGGCGCGCGAGACAGCTTGATCGTCGTGCCGGACGGCACGAGCGTGCCCGCCGCCGGCAGCGTGGCGCTCGCCGGTCCGGACGCGCCCGGCGTCACGAGCGAGACCCGAAAGCCGGCGCGGTGCAGCGCGTACACGGCGCGCCGGACCTGCAGCCCGCGCACGTTCGGCACCGCGTGCGCGGCAACGGCCACGGGCGCCGGCTTCGCGGGCACATCGAGGCGATAGACGTACGGCACGCTCCCCGACTCCGCGACGCGCACGATCGAGTCCGCGCGCGCGACGCTGTCCGGGACCGCGGCGGCGGCCTGGACGACTTCAGCGGCCTCCGCGCGCTTTGGTTCTTCGGCGAGATCCTTGCGGTCGAGCGACGCGTCGCGTGCCGCAATCGCCGCCTGCAGTACGGTCTTCGACACGGGAGCCGCCGCCTTGCCGCCGTAAATCGACGACGACGGGTTGTCGAGCTTCACCAGGATCACCAGCTGCGGGTTGTCGGCAGGAAAGAGACCGACAAAACTCGCCGTGTATTTCCCGGCGACGTACTTGCCGTGTTCGGCGAGCTTCGCGGTGCCGGTCTTGCCCGCGACGTCGAAGGTCGCGAGGTTCGCCGCTTCGGCGGTGCCGCCCTCGACCACGCCGCGCAGCAGGCCGCGGACCGTCTGCGCGGTCTCCGACGTCATCACACGTCGCACCACCGTGCGCTGATGCCGGTACAGCACCGTGCCATCGGTCGAGCGAATCTCCTTCACGATCGCCGGCTGGAGCAGCTCCCCGCCGTTCGCGATCGCTCCATACGCGTCGGCGAGCTGCAGCGGCGTCACGTTCAGCGCGTACCCCATCGCGAGCGACGCCGGGGTGAGCTTGTCCCACTTCTGGGGCGTGGGGAGCCGGCCGCTTTCCTCGGCGGGGTACGGCAGGCCGGACGGCGTGCCGAAGCCCACGTCGCGCAGCAGTTCGTACTGCTCGCGCGGCGAAAAGCGCATCGCGAATTGCACGATCCCGATATTGCTCGAGAACCGGATCACGTCGGCAAGTGAAAAGCTCGGCGACGGATGATCGTCCTCGATCTTCCGCCCGTTGAGCTCCCACTTCCCGTTGTACGTGTTCATGACCTCGTCCACGCGCGCGCGGTGGAGGTCGAGCAGCCGCGCGGCGACGAACGGCTTGAGTGTCGACCCCGGCTCGTACGGCTCGGTGAGCGCGGTGGCCGAGGTGGACAGCGGGTCCGAACGGCGGCTCGCCATCGCGCGGATCTCGCCGTCGTTCGGATCGATCATCACGATGTCGCCACCCGTGGCGCCGGTCTGGTGCACGGCGTCGGAGAGTGCCTTCTCGGCGATGTCTTGCAGAGTCTGGTTGACGGTGAGCACGACGGTATTGCCGGCCTTCGCGTCGTCCGCGTCGAGCCCCGGGGAGTCGAAGCGTATTCCGCGCGCGTCGCGCAGGAGCGCACGGTGTCCCGGTTCGCCGCGCAGGATCGGATCGAGTGCCTTTTCGAGGCCGTCCACCGGCCGGCCGGCGTCGTCGGCGCGCCCGACCAGACGGCGCAGCCCGTCGTCGGCCGGGGGAACGCGCTCGAGAACAGGTTCGGCATGCACGCCACGCATCGCAACCACCGCGCGCACGTCGCTCATCAGGAAGCGGCCCGGAATCGTGACCCACGCGCGCGAGGTATCCGTGGCGCGCGCCACCCAGTCGCGTGCGACGCTCGCGCGCACCAGACCGTTCGCCAGCGCGGTCAGGCGGCGGTGTGCCGCGACCGCATCTTTTTTCGTGTCGCCGTACACCTCACGCGGCGCGACGTTCAGGCGCACGAGCTGCCGGCTTTCCACGAGCAACGCGCCCTTTTCGTCGAGGATCATCCCGCGAGGCGCCGGGAGCGGCGACGCCGCGAGCTGCTGGCTGCGGGCCTTCGCGCGCCACTGCGCGGTCTGGAACAGCTGGACCTGGGCCGCGCGCGCCACAAGCACGATGGCGAAGAGCGCGAACGCCCCGTGCATCAGGCCCACGCGACTCAGGCGGATCATTTCGAAACCCGTTTCTTCACCGGGCGCTGCAGGTAGATCACGAGACTGTCACTCGGGATGTGCATGTTGAGGCGCTGTTCGGCCACCTTCGCCAAGTTGGTTCGGCTGGACGCGTCGCGGATGTCGCCTTCCAGCTTGGCGCGCTCCGCGTCCAGCGCCGCGCGTTCCTGCTCGAGGCGCTGCTGGTCACGGGCGCGCGCCGTGCCGAAGCTCCGCCTCCATATGACGCCCGTGGCCACGAGGACGAAACCGACCAGCACGAGGGCGACGACGGACCGGCCGCGCATGACTACGAGTGCGGGGTGCGGAGTGCGGAACCGACGCGGGATGCGGAACTTCCCTCGGCCGGTTTCTTGCGCCATGCCCGGAGGTGCGCGCTGCGGGCGCGCGTGTTGCGCGCGATTTCGTCAGGACCGGCGCTGATCGCCTTGCGGGTGAGCAGCTCGCCCAGCGGGCGGCCACGACAGGTGCACACGATCTGTTTTGGGGGGCAGATGCAGGAGAGGCTCCACTCGCGGAAGGCGTGCTTGACGATCCGGTCCTCCCCCGAGTGGTACGCGATCACCGCCAGGACGCCCCCGGTGGCCAGTCGGTCACGCAGCGCGGGAAGGGCGCGCTCGAGCGCGGCGAGCTCACCGTTGACCGCGATGCGCAGTGCCTGGAAGAGCCGGGCGAAGTCGCCCGGACCAGACCTCGGTCCGAGCACGCCCCTGATGGCGCCGACGAAATCGTCGCTCGTGGCGAACGGACGATTACCGCGGCGCCGCACCACTTCGCGCGCGAGCCGGCCCGCCTTGGGCTCGTCGCCAAAGTTCTTGAAGACGGCGGCGAGCTCCTGCGCATCGGCCGTGTTCAGCAGGTCCGCCGCGGTCGCGACGGCATCGACCGTACCCGCTCGCGGGTTGTCGGTCGTCGATCGACCCGCCATTCGCGCCATTCGCATGTCGAGCGGAGCGCCCTCGCGAAAGGAAAAGCCGCGGGCCTCGTCGTCGAACTGGTGCGACGACACACCGAGATCGAGCAAGATGCCGTCAAACGCAACCGCGTCGAGTTCGTGAACCTGGTCGATGTCCGCGAAGCTCGACTGAATGGCGCGGAAGCGGTGCTGCGACTCGTACGAGGCGAGGCGCGCACGCGCCGCGGCGATGGCGTCGGGGTCATGGTCGAGGCCGGTGACCTGCGCGCCGGACTCGAGCAGCGCGAGGGAGTGGCCACCGCCGCCGAGGGTGCCATCGAGCGCGCGGAGGGGATGCGCACGCGTGCCGATGACGTCGAGGACTTCGGCGACGAGCACCGGCGAGTGGTACGGTGATTCGAATCGGGCGGCTTGCACCAGCGAAAGATAGACCGACGACCAAGGACCAAATTAAACCGCGATGGAAGATGCAAGATGGAAGATGACTGGCGGACTAAGACAGCGGCCCGCCGCTCGTGGTGAGCGGCGGGCCTCTGCGGGCGGTCATCCTCCATCTTCCATCTTACATCGCTGTTCGTGCTTTACGGTTTCTTCGGCGGCGCGCAGAACACCTTCACCGCGTTCTGCACGGCGTCGGCCGTCTGCTGAATGGCCGGCATCAGCTGCGACACGGCGGCCGGGTTGGTCGCTCCGCCAAACTGGAGTTCGCTCGAGGCGTTAATCAGGTAGTCCTGCACCTGCTTCGCGCCGTCGCAGTTCTTTTGCGCGACGACATCGGGATACATGAGCGTCGCGATGTAGTAGTGGGCCACACCCATCTCGAACTTGGCCGTGTTTTTTGTCGTGCGGTCGCCCGAGACGCTGTCGGCGTACGCCACGTACGGAATCACCTTCTGCCAAAGGTCGAGCACGGGCGGCTTCGAATTGTTCGCGACGGTGAACAGTTTGCCGCCGATCGACAGGGCAAACTTGCCGATCTGGTCGGCGTTCTCGCCGGACTTCACGGCATCGTGCATCGCGACCATCGCGCTGTCGTACGCATTGGCGTCGACCAGCGACGACACGATCAGCAGCCGCGCGCCCTTCAGCGTCGGATCGATCTCGAGCGCGCGCCTCAGCGACACGACTGCCGGCTGCACCTGGCCCGCCTTCAGCTCGAGCTGGCCACGCTGGGCCCAATAGTCCGCGCGCTTCGGATACTTCGCCGTCGCGTGCGCCGCCGCGACCGCGGCGTTTGCCCACGCACTGTCCTGCCGGTACGCATCGATCGTGCGATCGTAATACGTCGTGTCCGCGAACGAGGTGTCCATCTTCACCATCTCGTCGCCGACCTTGACCATGGTCTTGTAGTCCTTGGTCGCGTACAGCAGCTGCCAGTACAGCTTCGTGAAGGTCACGTCACCCGGATTGTCCTCGACGGCCTTCGAAATGATCTTGAGCGCCACGTCGTACTTGCCGGCCTGGGCGAGTTCGTACGTCACGGTCTGCTGGAGTTTCGTGTTGGTCGGGTCCGCCGCGAGGAGATTCGCCAGCGTCGCCATCTTGCTGTCCTTGTACCCGGCCGCCTTCACGCTGTCGTGGGCTGCCGTCGCCTGCTCGGCCAGCTGGTCGTATGCATCGACCTCGGCCTGAAGAGCGAACTTGCTCTTCGCGTCAAGCTGGAGAATCTCCTGCGCGACCTTCAGCAGGTCGGCGGGCGGCTTTTTCGAGTCGACCATCGCCTGCATCTCGCAGATGCGGAGGAGCGTCGACCTCGGATACTTCGAGATACCTCCGCTGGCGATGTTCATCGCATCGCCGCCCTTGTCCTCGCGGCGCGCGGCCCGGCACTTCTTCACGTCGTCGTACACTTTCTGGGCCGCCTGGAACGCCTTTGATATCTCCTTCGCGACGTCGCTCGGTTTCGGCCCGGTGAACGTTCCGAGCGGCTGGACCTGGTTCTGGTCATACGTCATGACCATCCAGGCTTCCGTGGTGTAGCCAGCGCCGGTCGCGGTCTTGTTGATGGTCCCTTCAATGTATTCGTCGGCGCGCAGCTGCTTCGCGAGGAGGTTCGCATCGCCCTCGGTCAGCGCCGCCGTCATGTCGTAACCCGACGCCTGCAGTGTCGCGTCGATGTTCGCCTTGGACTGAACCTGGAGATCGCGATACGAGACGTCGCTCGAAATCTTGTCACGAACGGATTCGGCAAAGTCGACGCCGGCCTTCTTGTCGGCCGACTTGAACGTCACGACTACGAGGATCGGAGCGTCCGGATTCGGCGGACGCACGAGCTGTGCTTCCGTCGAAAACGGGAATCCACCGAGAAACATGGCCGCGACCGCCGCGGCCACCCGAGACTGGTGCCGAACCATCACTGTGTCATCCTCCCGATCGGTGACCTGGCCGTTCGCCGGCGCGAGACCAAATGGCTCGCCGGCTCCATCAATCAAAATGGGCGAAGAGGGATTCGAACCCCCGACACCCTGCGTGTAAGGCAGGTGCTCTAACCAGCTGAGCTATTCGCCCGGCAACGCCTACGAGATGATCGCGATTGGTATGAGGATCCCGTAACCGATGACGAGCAGGATTGGGGCGTTGGTATCACCACCGCGCGCAAGATCGGCGTATCCGGCGGCCAGCACCACGGCCGCCACGCCCCACTTCAACGCGGTACTGCCACGTCTCCCCGACTCCGTATCTGCCATAGGCGGCTGAGTTTAGACCCTGCGTGATAGGGTGTCAAGCAAGTTCAAGCCACTTTGCCATCAGTTAATGAGATTCTCATTTCCCGGCTTTGTTCCGCTGTCCGGCGGCGGGTGCTGTCCCCGTTCGGACTCGGCGTAAAGTAGCGCGCGTAACACAACTTCGCGCTCGCGCCGCTCCTCTCCTTCGTCCGCAGCCCGCATCGCGGCCATCCGCGCACGGTCGCGGCGGCGCCGGATCAGCCAGAATGGCCACACGACGGCCAGCAGGACTCCCACGGCGAACGACACGTCGGCGAACAGCGCGAGCGCGCCGTACCGGCGCCGCGTGCCCGCCCGCCACCGCACCTCGAACGCGGCGCCGGTGAGGCCGTATGCCCCGCGCATGGCCCGATCCATCGACTGCGTGCCGCGCCAGTACCGGAAAAACAGCGACAGCCCGTGCACGGGGTCGAGCGCCGCGATCGCCGCCACCGCGCTCCGCGCAAGCGCGTACCCCGTCTGTGCATTCGCTTCGCCGCCTTCGAAAAACGGATCGAGCGAGTCGAGCGGCGGGACGCCGCGGAACACGAGCGCGACGTTCGTCGCGAGCACATCGTCGCGTCCCGTCTCGCCGGCGGCGTACGAGGCATACCCTTCGTCGAACCAGCGCGGCGGGAGGTCGCCGAGCACCTCGTGCAGCGCGAGGTGCGCCAGTTCGTGGCGCAGTGTGGCACGCGGGTCGCCCGCGGCGGAGTTCGCCCGGCTCCCCTGCATCACGATGCGGCCATCGGCTGGAGTCGCGATCGCCGCGCCCCACTCCGGCGCCGAGGGCCCGATGGCGTCGTGGAAATGGGGCGCGTCGGGCGTGATCAATATCCGCGCGTGCGCTCGCGGCCGCGGCAGTCCGGGGAAGGTGTCGCGGCTCAGCGCCTCCAGCAGCAGCGACCGTGCCAGCGCGGCGTCACGCGGAAACGCCACGAAGGTGAAGCGCCCCGAATCGATTTCCACGGGGCGCGCCTGCACCGGCTCCTGCGCCGCGAGCGTCCGCGCCATCAACAGCGCGACCCACGCAAGCCGCGCGCGGCTCACACACGCGGAGGTTCGCCTCCAGCCTCCACCGTCTTGAGCAACTCCGCGCACCGCTTGCCCCATGGATTGAATTTGTTCGCCGAGAATCCGCGCTTCCACGCGTTCACCGCCTCATCCCGCTGGTCGTTGAACCAGTACGCCCGCCCCATCTCGAAGTAGGCCTCGATCAGGTTGGGCCCGAGCACGAGCGTCTTCTGGAAAAAGTTCTCTGCGTCCTCGTACATCTCGCGCTCGAGGTACACGAGGCCGAGGTAGAAATGTGCGTACAGCACCGCTTTCTTGTCGTTGTCGAGGCGAATGGCCTTGGAAAGGTGCTCGATCGCCTCGCCGAAAATCTTCTTCTTGAGGCAGATATACCCGACGTTGATGCGCGCGAGCGCGTTCGACGGCTCCCGCATCAGCACCTTGCCGAACGTGCCAAGCGCCTCGTCGTATTTCTCGTTGAGCATCTGCGCCCAGCCGAGCAGTGCCTCGCTCTGAGGGTCGCCGGGCGAGAGCTCGATCGCCTTGTTGAGGGCGGCCTCCGCTCCGTCGTAGTCCCCGAGCGACAGGCGGCTCCACCCCTTCTCGATGAACGTCGACGCGCCGATATGGTCTGCATGCACGACGGGCTTGTCCGCCGAAAATTGCGGGGCGAGCGAGGGCGCCGCGGCGGCCTGCTGCGCCTTCCACTTTTCCACAAGCAAGCGGATCTCTTCCTTGAGCGCCGCAAGGTCCGCCGTGGCCTGCTCGACGGTCTTGAACAGGCCGATGATCTCGACTTTTACGTTCGCGCGGTCGGCTTCGCCGAGGCCGGCGTCGAGCCGCCGGTTGATATCCGCGTATCGCGCGCGGAACTCGGCCAGCGTTTCATCAGGCATCCGTCTTGGCCCCCGCCACGGCTTGTTCGAGTACGATGCGTTCGCGCGCGGTGAGCAGCTGCGCGACGTCCAGGACGACGATCACGGGATCCTCCTCTGTCTTCGCGCGCACGAGGGCGCGCACGTACGGCTTTGCCAGGCCCTTGAACACCGGCGGCGGCGCCGAGAGGCGCGCCGAGGCGATCGTGACGACTTCGTCCACGCCGTCCACGATCGCGCCGATCCAGTCCTCACCGGCGACGACCACCAGGATGCGCGCACCGTCGCGGCGCGGCACCGGCGGGAGCTCGAAGCGCGCGCGCAAGTCGATCACCGGCACCACGCGCCCGCCGTAGTCGATGACGCCCTCGAGCCACGCCGGCACGTTGGGAATCGGGCGCGGCGCCGCGTACCGCAGCACCCGCTCGACGGAAAAGATGTCGGCGGCAAACAGGTCGTCGCCCACGCGGAAGGTGACGAGCTGCGTGCGGTCCGCGGGGGCCGCGTCGAGCGCGGGCCGTGGTCCCGAAGTTCTGGTCATGACGCCATCCCGTCGACGAGAGTTCCGCTCCGCGACACCATCGCCGCGAGCGCATCCACGCGCACCACGTTCACCAGCGGGGTCCCCGCGCGGCCCACGCGCCGCCGCGCACGAAACCAAATTCCGCTGAGCACACCGTCGGCATCCGCGCCCGGCGGCGTGGCGCGCACCTGGAGCGGTTCGATGCGGACCATCTCGGTCACGTCGTCGACCACCAGCGCGAAGCGGCGTTCACCGTCGCGCACGAGGAGTGCGGCACCGGCCGCGGCCGGTGCCGCGAAGCGGAACAGCCAGCCCGCATCCCACGCGCCAACCATGCGGCCGCGGTACGCCAGTTGGCCGAGCATGCCTTTCGGAACACCGGGCACCCACTCGATGACCGGAGCGTCGACGGCTTCCTCGACCTCGGAGGCCGGAAACGCGAAGTGCTCGCCGCCCACGCGCGCAATGATGTGCAGGCTCATCGCGCGCTCCCCACCGCGCGACGCGCGCTCATGAGCGCCAGCACGGACGCCGCGACGCCGCCGAGCGGCGCGACGACGTCCGCGCCGGCGTGCACGAGCGCGGAGTGCGGCATGCCATAAATCGTCGCGGTTGCTCGGTCCTGCACGACGGCACCCCCGCCCGCGGCACGCACCGCCGCGAGGCCGGCGCTGCCGTCGCGTCCCATGCCGGTGAGGACCACGCCGGTGCACGCCGCACCGAAGTGTCTCGCGACGGACGCGAACAGCGGGTCGGCCGCGGGGCGTACGCCCCATACCGGCGCGGATTCGTCCAGCGCGATGCGGGCCTGCGCGCCGTCCGACGACACGGTCATGTGCTGGCCCCCCGGCGCGATGTAGACATGGTTCGCCAGCACGGCTTCCCCGTGCACCGCCTCGGACACCTCGAGCGACGACATCCCATCGAGGCGCCGGGCGAGGCCGGCCGTGAAGCCGCGCGGCATGTGCTGCGCGACGAGCACCGCCGCCTCGAGTTCGCGCGTGAGCGCGGGCACCACCTCAACGAGCGCACGGGGTCCGCCGGTGGACGCGGCAATCGCAACCGCGGCGCGCGCGCCGCGCGCCGAAATGCGCTCCCGGCCGGGCCCCGGCGACAGGCGCGCCAGCATCGGCACGCCACGCAGATTGACGACGGCCGCGGCGCGGAGCGCCTCGTGCAGGCGTTCCGACATCGCCGGCATCGCCTCGCTAAACGCACCCGCTGGCTTGCGGACGAAATCGACCGCACCCAGCTCGAGCGCGCGGAGGGTGAGGTCGACCGCTCCACGGGCCTCGATGCCGCTCAGCATCACGACGGCGCGCGGCGCCTCGCTCATGATGTACCCGAGTGCCGCGATGCCGTCGACCACCGGCATTTCGATGTCGAGCGTCACAATGTCGGGATCGAGCGCATGGACCTTGGCGAGCGCGTCCATGCCGTCGCGGGCCGTGCCGATCACCGCGAAGTCGTCGAACCGCGCGATGAGGTCGCACACGACCTGCCGCACCAATGTGCTGTCGTCCACGACGAGCACCGTGCGCCGCGTGCCGCGCCCGGGGCCGCCAGCGCCGTCCGGCAGGCCCGATTCCCTAGAGGTCACGTTCGCCTCCGCGCACCGAGCGCACCTTTACCTGCCCCGTGAAGACGTCGAACGACACCGTCCGCCCGCTCTCCCCGCCAACGTCCTCGGCCAGCACCGGCACGCGCGCTGCCGCGAGCGCCGTGCGCGCGGCGGCGACGTTCCGGGCGCCCACCGATCCGCCGAACGCAAGCAGCGGCCCGAAGAGCGCGGCGCCGCCCACGAGCGCACCGGTCCACGGGCCCGCCGCGCCGAGTTCGCGCATCTCCTCGAGGAGCAGCGGCACGGCGCTCGAGGCGTAGCGCGCACGGTTCTCCACGGCGCGTCCGAGCGCGGCGTCGGGGAGCAGCACGTGCGCGAGTCCGCCGACTTTGGCGACGCGATCGTGGATCGTGATCGCCACGCAGGAGCCGAGGCCGATCGTCACGATCCGCGAGTGCCCCTTGGCGACCGCATGGTGTGCGATGCGCACGCGCAGCTCCGTCACGGGCGCCGAAAGATGCGCTGCCGCGAGTCCACCGCGTCGAACAGCTTGCGCGACGGTCCCAGCAGGGTCTCGACTTTCCCGAGCACCAGATAGCCGCCCGGCGCGAGTGCGTCATGGAAGCGCCGCATGAGCGCGTCCTGCGACTCGCGGTCGAAATAGATGATCACGTTCCGGCAGGTGATCAAGTGCATCGCGTGCGGTGGCGGTGCCTCGAGCAGGAGGTCGCGGCGCTCGAACCGGATCAGCGACCGGATCTCCGCGCCCGCCCGCCATTTTCCGGCGCCCGCCGGGACGAACCAGCGCTCGCGCAGCGCCGGCGGCGTCTCGGTGAACGACTCCGCGCCATAGGTCCCCGCCTCGGCCGCAGAGAGGCTGTCCCGGTCGATGTCGCTCGCCGTCACATGCACCCGCGACGCCGCGCCCGGCGTGCCGGCGCCGCCGCCCGCGGATTCCATCCAGAGCGCCGCGAGCGTGTACGCCTCCTCGCCGGAGGCGCAGCCGGCGACCCAGCAATTCAACCGCGGCGCGGCGAGCGCGCGAAGCGCGGGCAGCACGGCCGTCGCGACGGCATCCCACGCTTCCGCATTGCGGAAGAGTTTGGTCACGTTCACGGTGAGCGCCGCGATCAGCCACTCGTATTCAGCGGGATCGCTGTCGAGGAGCCGGCTGTACGACGCATAGTCGGCCGCGCCGCGGGCGCGCATGCGCACCGCGATGCGGCGCCGCATGCAGGTGTCCTTGTAATTCGCGACGCCAAAGCCGCGGTCGCGCGAGATCTTCGACGTCAGCGCAACGAAAGCGTCGTCGCCGCCCGTGTCGCTCACGACGCCGCCCGGGCCGCCTCGATGTTCTTGCGGGCCGTCTGGTTCCCGGGATCGAGCTGCAGCGCGCGCTCCCAGCACCGCACGGCATCATCGCGCTCGTTGCGCTTGAGCCGAATGTTCCCGAGCTTGAGCCAGACGTCCGGCCCGAGCATGTCGTTGAACTTCACGGCGCGCTGGTATGCGTCGAAGGCCTCGTCGAACATGCCGACGCGGTATTGCGCGTCGCCGATGTTCTTGTGCAGCTGCGCGATGCCCGCATCTTCCGAGACGCCGCGCTCCGCGGCCGCAAGCGCGTCCTTGTCCCGTCCGGCCCGCTCGAGCACGACCGAAAGATTGTTGTGCAGCACGGCCGCGTGCGGATACGCCGCGGTGCCCTCCTCGAGCAGGCCGATCGCCTGCTCGGACTTCCCGCCGAGCGCGTAACACAGCGCCGCGTAGTGAAACCACGCCGGTGACGGTGCGCGCCCCGAGTACAGCGGCCGCGCCGCGACGAAACTCGCCTCCGCCGCCGGAAGGTCGCCGTCGCGCAGCGCGAGCACGCCGAGCGACGTGTGCACGCGCGCGTCGCTTTCGCCGCCGCGCTTGATCGCTTCGACCAGGGCCTCGCGCGCCTTGGCGGGCTCGCCCTTCCGCTCGAAGGCGAACGCGAGGTTGTGCAGCACCGCGGGCGCCACCGCGCGCTGGTGCGCCGTATGCTCGAAGTCCGCCACCGCCTCGTCCCAGCGCGCGAGGCGCAGGTGCACGAGGCCGAGGAAGAACCGGGCCTGCATGTCGGTGGCGCGCAGGTCCACCACGCGGCGAAACTCGCGCTCGGCTTCGTCGAGCATGCCGGTCTTGTAGAACGCCATGCCAAGGTTGCGGTGCTCCTCGACGCGCGCGTCCGGCGCAATCACATCCGGCGCGCGCGACTTTCCCACGCGATGCAGGAACCCGGCGGTGGAAAGCCCGTACAGCGCCTTGCCGACCTGGAACTCCACGAGGCCCGAGTCCTCGATGATCGCGGTCACGTCCCGCCGGCCGTCGATCAGCGGGAGCAGCACCTGCTGTTCGGCGGTGAGTTTCGCGCCGCTCTCCTCGAGACGCTTGATGTCAATGTCGAAGACGATGTCGAACGATGGAATCTTCTTCTCGATGAGGCTCCACTCGTCCACCCGGCGCGCGCCCTCCAGCAACAGCGACTCCGGGTTGATCATCACGAGGAAGTCCTGCTCCTCTGGGCGGATGTCGCCCTCGAAGTTGAACGTCCCCTGCGTCCACGTGAACAGGAAGTAGACGGCCTCCTCGATTTGCAGCCGGATCTGGCTGTGCAGGTCCTCGCGCGAGATGATGCGGAGGCCGACGAGGATTTCGCCGAGGCGCTTGTCGCGCTGTTTCTCCTGCGCGTCGATCGCCTCCTGCAGCTGTGACGGAGTGATCGCGCCGCTCTTGAGCAGGATGTCACCGAGGCGGTCGCGCCGGTTGACGATCGCCGCGTAACAGATGCGCCCCTTGTCGAAGTAGATCGAGCCGAAGTTGTTCCGGTGCGTGACCGACAGGCAGCCGGTTTTCTTCCCCATCGCGAGGAGCTGGAGCACGTCGGGGAGGCTCGCCTCCTTGAGGCTTCCCTTGATTGCCATCAGCGGAAATCCTCAATCACGCGCGCGCCGACCTCGGGCCAGTCCCACACGATCTTCTCGGCGTCCATGAATGCGGGGTCGCGCTCGTCGTGGCGGCGCGCCGCCACGGGCACGCCCGCGTACGGGGTCGCGACGCCGAGTTCACTGCGCACGAGGGCCGCGTCGAGCGCCGTGCCCGCCGCATGCGCCACGGCGCCGAGCCGGTTCACGATCCCGATAATTTCGCGCACGCTTTGCACCGGCTGCTGGCCGAGCAGGGTGAGCAGGTGCGCATCGGGCTCGCGCCCCGAGGCCACGAGGAACCGGGCGAAGAGCTTCTCGCGGAGGGTGCGATCCGGCGCCTGGATCTGCACCACGAGGCCGCCTTCGAAGCGCGAGCGCAGGCGAACCTCGAGGTCGGGGATCGCCGCGGGCGGCTGATCGCTCGTGAGCACCACCTGCTTCCCCGCCCCGACGATCTCGTTGAACAGGAGGAACAGCTCCTCCTGCGTCCGCTCCTTGTCCGCGACGAACTGCACGTCGTCGATCATCAGCGCATCCACCGACCGGTAGCGCGCGCGCCAGCGCTCGACCGTCCCGCCCTGAATCGAGGCGATCAGCTCGTCGATGAACTGCTGCGCGTGCACGCACGCCACCACGAGCCTCGACCCGGGGGCCTGCACGAGCGCGTTGCCGATCGCGTGCAGGAGGTGCGTTTTCCCGACGCCGCTCACGCCGTGGATCAGCAGCGGGTTGTACTTCGCGCCCGGCGCCGCGATCACCGCGTCTGCGGCGTGCACGGCGAGCTGGTTCGACGTGCCGATTTCGTACGCCTCGCGCGTGAACGCCGCGCTCGGCCCGGATGGCGGCGTCTCGCCGGCGAGTGCACGCTCCACGAGGTCTTCCGCGGCCGCCATCCGTTCCGGATCGCGAAACACGGGGTCGCTGCCGAGGGCGAGATCCACCTCGACCGCCGCGCGCTCGAGGTCGCGCAGGTGTTCGACGGCGGCGGTGAAGGTCGCGAGCAAGCCTGCGACGTCCGGCGCCTTCCGCAGCGTGAGCGCGCGCTCGAGCACCGCCGTGCGGTACCCTTCCCCGTTCCAGTACGCGATCGCCTCGCGGAGGCGCGCCTGCCACGACTCCACCTGCTGCTGCACCACCGTCGACACTTCGGAGAGGAAGCTCTCGAACTCGCCAGTCGGGCGGTCTGCCGGCGTCGGCCGCGCCGGCGTGCGCCGCGCCACGGCCTCCGCGGCTTCCTCCTCGGCGCTCAGCGACTTGGCGGCGACGAGGCGGTTGAGCGCGCCCTGCAGCGCGCGGACGTTGTTGAAATTGAATCGCGCGAGCTCCTCGAGCACGCCGGTCTTGAACTCGAGATGCCGCTCCTCGCAGTTCGCGCGCAGGATCGCCACGCGTGTTTCGTAGTCCGGAGCCGTGACGTCGACGATCAGTCCGCCCGAAAGGCGGCTGATCAGCCGTTCGTCAACGTCCGGAATTTCCGTGGGCGGGCGGTCGCTGGTGAGCATGACCTGGCCGCCCGCGGCCTGCATGCGCTCGAACAGCCGGAGGAACTCGGCCTGCGTTTCGCGGCGGCCCGTGAGAAATTGCACGTCGTCGATCAGCAGCAGCCCCACCCGCTCGTAGCGGCGCGAGAACGCGTCCATCTGCCCCGCCGACACGGAGGCATGCAGCTGCTCGACGAACTCGTCGAGCGACAGGTACTCCACCTCGAGCTGCGGCTGGAGCGCGGCCGCGAGGTGCCCGACCGCGGAGAGCAGGTGCGTCTTGCCAAGGCCGGTGCCGCCGTAGACGAACAGCGGGTTGTACACCGCGCCGGGCGACTCCGCCACGGCGCGCGCGGCCGCGACCGCCAGGCGGTTGCCTGTGCCGACGACGAGACTGTCGAACCGGAGGCGCGGGTCGAGCTGCACGCTCAGACACCCCCGCCCGCGCTCAGTTTGCGAAGCACCTGCTCGCTCACCGCGCGGAGCGTCTCGAACACGCCCGGCCCGTGCAGCGCGTCGGCCCCGAAGGACGGAACGCCCCGGAAGTTGAGCTGCTCCTCGAGTTCTGCCTCGGGGAGAATGAGGTCCGCAGGGAGGTCCCGCTTGTTGTACTGGATGACGAGCGGCACGGTGCGCGTGTCCACGCCGTACTCGGCGAGGTTCGCGTGCAGGTCTTGCATCGATTCGACGTTCTCGTCGAGTTGCCTGGCCTGGCTGTCTGCCACGAACACCACCCCATCGGCCCCCTGCAGCACAAGGCGGCGCGTCGTCTGGTAATACACCTGGCCTGGCACCGTGTAGAGCTGGAAGCGCGTCGTGAAGCCCGAGATGATCCCGAGGTCGAGCGGAAGGAAATCAAAGAAGAGCGTGCGGTCGGTCTGCGTCGCGAGCGACACCATCTGGCCTTTTCGGTCGCCCGGAACCTGGCCGTAAATGTAATGGAGGTTCGTCGTCTTCCCCGACCGGCCGGGCCCGTAGTAGACGATCTTGCAGGTAATCTCACGCGCCGCGTAGTTGACGAGGGACATCAGGCGCGCCCGAACATCACGGCGAGGTTTCGGTTGAGTTCGCGCTCGAAGTCGTCTCCGAGCGCGGCGGACACCGGTGTGGTCGCGGGCACGATCGTCGCGACGTTCGCACAGAACTCGGCGAAGTACAGCTGCACGAGGCCGAGCGAACTCTCGTCGTCGAACACCGCGAGCAGGATCAGCGAACCGGCCGCCGTCGGCACCCGTCCGAGAAATATCTGCCGGATCTTGCCGGCGTAGTGGAGCCCGGCGAACGGCTTCCCGTTCACCTGGCGCCCGAGCTCCGCGGACGAGGCGGTGGTCGCCGCGGCCAGGGCGCACGCGGTCATCACGTCGACAGACCGCGCGAACCCGAATTGCCCCAGCACCTGGCCGCTCGGGTTGAGCAGCACCGCAAGCTGTACGCGCGCCTCGTCCACGAATTGCTTCAGCGGCGCCTCGACCCAGTTTTCCGCGACCGAAAGTTTCATGCGATCGACTCCAGCGCCTTGAGCAGCTCGACGCGCAGCAGCCCCACATTCGCACGCGGCTCCGCCACGACGACGATCACGAGGTCGTCGCGGCCCGCCGCGCACATGCGCCCGCCCTCCGCGTCGAGCTCGAAGAAACCCGTCGAGCCGAATCCGGCTGCGCCCGCCGCGCGGCGGGCCTTCCGGTACAGCGACGCGGTCAGGGCGGCGAACGCGTCGCCGTTCACGCCGATCTGCAGGCTCGAGTCGACGATCATGCCGTCCGCTTCACCCACCACCATACAGCCCGTCACGCCGCGGTGGCGGATGAGCGACGCCAGCAGCGTACTGAACGGGCTGGTCATGCGCGCCACCCCATCCATTCGTTGGCGCGATCGAGCGACCGCTCCAGCAGGCGCCGCACGTACCCGAGAGGGACGCTGCGCGGCGCGGCCACGAGGAGCACGCCTCCGCCGCCCGGGGCCATGGCGACGCTCGCCATGTCCGCCTCGAAGACAATCTGGCGCCAGCGGCCCAGCCCGAGATGGCGCATGGCGCGGTTGGCCTCGTCGCTCACGCCCGAGAGCTGCGCACCGATGTCCGCGCCGAGGTCGCGTCCGTCTTCCGTGCGGTACTCGCCGGCCACGACGTAGCCATCGGCGTCGAGCAGGATCGCCGTCTGCGCGGCGTCGCCGAGCACGTCGTGGAACAGCGTGCGCGCGTCGACCATGCGTGCGGGCTCGGTCGGCGCCTCCTCGATCGGCCTGCCGTCGGCCTGCGACGCGCGCACCGTGTCGAGTGCCGCCGAGAGCGACTGATCGGCCGGGTCCGCGGCGAGCGCGGCACCAAGATAGCGCGCGGCCTCGTCGAGATCGCCCTGCTGGAAGCACAGAAAACCCAGCCCCTTCTGCGCGCCCCCGTGTCCCGGCGCCAGCGCGAGGACCGATTCCCATTCATCGCGGGCGCGCGCGAAATCGCCGCGGTCGATCGCGATGCGCGCGACGAGGTCGTGCGCGTCCGCGCGCTGCGCATGCCGCTCCAGTCCCCGGGTCGCGACGCGCCACGCAAGTTCGAGCTGACCAAGCCGCCGGAGCGCCTCGCCCAGCTGCACGAACACGATGCTCGACGGATCCGCGGCGAGCGTCTCGCTGAGCGTGCGGATGTCGTCACTCATGCGGGTGCGCCTCCACCGGGCCTGCGCGGGAGTGCGTTTGCGCCGCCCTGCGCTGGGTACCTCGCCTCGACGAGCGCGCGGAGCCTCGCCGCGGACTCGAGGCCGTCGCGCACGCGTCCGGTCATGTCGTGCCGCGGATGCGCCTGCAGCCACGTGGCCCATGACCCCACCGCGCTCTGGAAGTCACCGCGGAGCACGTACTGGAACCCGCGCTCGAGGTCGTCGGCACCGTCGGCGACCGGCGGCGGCGGGACGGCGAGCGGTGCGACCACCGGCGTCGGCACGTCGGCCACCGCGCGCGTGCCGATCGGCGGCGTTGGCGCACGCGCGGCGACCCGCTCGGCCACCGAAGGCGGAACCACGAGCTCCACCACGCCCGTGCTCACGAGACCGTACACGACCTTCGCCGTGTCGAACTCCGTGCGCGCGAGCTGCGATGCGATCGCGCGCAGGTCGAGCGAGCCGTCGATCATCGTGAGCACCTCCCACTCACTCGGCAGGAGGTCGAGCATCGGCGCGTGCTGGTCGTCCTTCAGCGACGCGAGGCGGGGGATGGCGAGAAGGCTCGGCACGCGGTCGGAGATGCGCGACCACTCGTCGATGCGGCGCGCGCCCTCCATGAGCAGCGCCTCGGTGCCGATCTGCACCATCGGGTCGCCGTCCATCGCGCCTTCCTCAAAACGGAAGAAACCCTCGCGCCACGACAGCAGTTCGAAGATGACCGCCTCGATCTGGAGGCGCACCTGGCGCTCGAGTTCCTTTTGCGAGATCGCGCCCATCTCGAGCAGGATCTCACCGAGGCGGCGGCTGTCGCCGCGTTCCTTCTGCGCGGCGCTCGCCGCCGCCACCTGGGCGGCGGTGACGCGGCCTGTCCGCATCAGGAGATCGCCGAGGCGGTGCGGATTGCTCCGGATCGCCGCCGCTACGACCCTGCCATTCTGGAAGTGGACCGTCCCCTCGTTGTCGCGCAGCTCGGAGGTGACGGCAAGCGTTCCCGTCTTCCGGCTCAGGTCGAGAAGCTGGAAGACGTCGTGGATCCCGAGTTCGCGGAGCGGCCCTTCGATCGCCATGGTCAGTGCCCTCCGAGGCGGCTGCCGAACACCGTCAGCAGGTCTTCGGCCGACCGCATCTCGCGGCGGGCACGCCGCGCGTAGTCACCCGCCGGCTCGAGTTCGATGACGCGGTGCCACCGCGCGATCGCCTCGCGATAGCGCTTCTGCGCGGCGAGGATGGCGCCGTCGTAGAACGTCGCGCCTGCGTGGTCGGGATCGAACGCGAGCACGCGACGGAACGCCCTCGCGGCATCCGCGGGCCGGCTGAGCTCGATGAGCGTCTCGCCGAGCGCGATGTGTCCGTCAAAGTTGTAGGAGTCCCGCTGCAGCAGGTCGACGAGCAGGCTCACCGCCTCGCGCTGCTGGCCCGTGAGGCGGCGCAGCGTCGCGAGCTCGAGCGTCGCCTCCGCGTACGTCGGCACCGCGTCGAGCGCGGCGACGAGTTCCTGCTCCGCTTCGCGCCACAGATGGCGCTGCATCAGGAGGCGCGCCAGATCGAAGCGCACGGCGGCGAAATCGGCGTCGAGCGCGAGCGCGTCGCGGTACGCGCGAATCGCGCCGTCGACGTCCCCGAGCGACCGCGTGATGTTGCCGGTCCAGCGGAGCACGTCCGCGCGCTCCGGCGCGAGCGCGCGCGCCGCGTCGAGGGCTTCGAGGGCCGCCGCGGGATCACCGGCCTCGAACCGGCACGTCGCCACGAGCATCAGCGCGTCGACGTCGTTCGGCACGGCAATGAGCACCTGCTCGGCGATCTCGCGCGCTTCCGCACCGCGGCCGAGGAGGAGCAGCGTCTGCGCCTCGCCGCGCCGCGCCCGCAGGTGCCACGGGTTCGCCGCGAGCGCCGCACGGTACTTCTCGAGTGCATCGCCGAACGCGCCCTGCCGGCACAGGATGTCGCCGAGCAGCGCGTTCCCCTCCGCCTCGTCGGCGCCCCGCAGGATGGCCCGGCTCGCCTCCGCCATCGCGCGGTCGTAGAGGCCCGTCGAGAGGTAATCGGCGGCCATCGTGAACGCGTCGGCCTCCACCATCACCGGCGGCGGCGGTTCAGGGGGCGGCGCGAGCTCGCTGAACAGCGATTCGAGCAGCCTCGGGTCGAACGTGAAGCTCTCGACTTCGCCGCTCGTGCGCTGCTCGCCGCCGAGGTCCGGCACGACCGAGAGGTCGGGGTCTTCGTACTCGAGGTCGATGGCCAGCGCGAATTTCTGCGGCACGTAATAGGGGTCGATCTCGAGCGCGCGCTTCGTTTCGCGCAGCGCGCCTTCGTGGTCCCCCAGGTTCGAGAGCGTGAAGCTCAGGTTGTAGTGCGCCTCGGCAAAGCGCGGCCGCGCCTGGATCGCGCGCGCGAAGCTGTTTCGCGCCTCCTCGAACTTGCGCAATTCCCCGAGCACGAGGCCGACGCCGTTCCAGGCGAGCGGGCTCTCCGGCTCCGTGACGAGCACCTGCTTGTACGCCTCGAGCGCGAGCTGGAAGCGGCGGCTCTTGGTGAGCAGCAACCCGAGGTTCAGCCGCGCCTTCACGAAGCCGGCGTTCGCTCCGAGGGCGTCGCGGAAGGCGTCCACGGCACGCTCGCGTTCGCCCGCGTGGTACAGTGCGACGCCGAGATTGTTGTGCGCAATCGCATACAGCGGATCGGCCTCGAGCGAGCGGCGGTAGTTCTCCGCCGCCTCGGTGAAGCGGCCATCCTGGTGCTCCGCCACGCCGCGCTCGTTCCAGAGCTTCGGGCTGTCCGGCGTCTCGCGCAGGAGGCTGTCGTAGAGCGCGATGGCGGCCGCGGGATCCTTGCGCAGAATGTGCACTTCCGCCATCGCCTGCAGCACGAGCGCGCGGTCCTCGCCGCGCTCGAGCGCGAGTTGGTACTCGCGCTGCGCCTCCGAGTAGTACCCTTTCTGCCGGAACGCGAGGCCGAGGTTGTAGTGCGCGAGCTGGCCGCCCTCCGCCACCTGCATCATGCGCGCGGAACGCCGTTCATGCGGGCCCGGCGCGAGCTCGGCGTACTTCTCCGGGTTGTACTGGTCGAGCGAGAGGTTCGCCTGCGCGCGCGACAGCGTCGGGTTGAGGTGCACCGCGCGCTTGCTCGCCGCGGCCGCGTCCTCGTGGCGCCCCATGTCGCCGTAGACGAAGCTCAGCAGGAAAAGGGCGTCGGGGTTCTCGGGGTTCAGCTCGATCGCGCGCTTGAGCGCGTCGAGTGCCTCCTCCATGCGCCCCTGGTTGTAGAGAACTTCGCCGAGATAGAAGCGCGTGACCGAGCTGGCGGAATCGAGCCGGATGGCCTCTTCGAACCAGTGCTGAGCGGCCCCGAGGTTGCCGCCGGCCTTCTCCGCGAGACCGAGCTGCACGACGGCACCCAAATCGTTGGGATGATGCCGCAGCAGCGCCGTGAACTCCGCCACCGCGTCCTCGGACTGGCCGAGCAGCGCGTACGCGCGGCCGAGTTCCCAGCGTGCGTCGCGATCGTCCACGCGAAAGCGCAGCTTCTCGCGCAGTTCCGCGATGCGACGGTCGTAGTACCCCGTGTTGAAGTAGGCGACTTCGAGGTTGCGCTGCGCGACCTGCATCTTGGGGTCGAGCTCGAGCGCCTTCGTGAACGCGGCGGCCGCCTCCTCGTAGAGTCCCTTGTTGTAGTAGAGGACGCCGAGGTTGTTGTGTGCGCCGGCATCGGACGGATCGATGCGCCGCGCGAACGACTTGAGCGTGTCGCGGTCGCGGTCGGAGGCGAGCGGGGCGGACACGGGATGCTCAGCCAACGCGGATCGCGCGGAGCATGGCAGTCAGGCTGCCGAGGTCTGGCATCAGGAGGAAGAATCCGCGGAGCGACTCGTTGAGCTCGGTCAGGTGGAATTCCGTCTCCACGCAGAACACGTACTCCGCGCCCTGCGCCATCTCGACGAACGTCGAGCTCATGACGGCGTCCGACATGTCGATGGCGAGTGACGGCGGCGACGGGAGGAGGATCATGCCCATGAACTCGCTGAGCGCGTTGAGGTACGCGGCGCTCAGGATGTTCCCCGCCTCGCGCAGCGCGGACTGCTCGATCTCGCCGAGCGACTCGACCGCGTCGCGCTTCATCATCAGCCCGGCCACGCGCCGCGCCGTGGCCTGCGGAAAGATGAGCAGCGCGAGGCCCGTGAGGTCGCCGAGAATCTTCATGAGCACGGCCGCCACCGGCTCCTCGTCGGACCCGACCTGGTTCGGGATGTCCTCGAGGGCGGCGATGTTGATCTGCGGCACGCTGATCATGATCGTGTGGCCCGTCATCTGCGAGAGCGCGGTCGCGGCGTGCCCCGCGCCGATGTTCGCCACCTCGCGGAGGGCATCGAGCTGGAGTGCCTTGAGTTTGCGGATGTCGTCCACCGTTAACTCCCCTCGAAGAGGCTGCCCACGTCCATGATCAATGCCGGCGCGCCGTCCGCGAGGATCGTCGCCCCGCTGAACAGCGCGAGCGCGTCGCGCGCCGCGTCAAACTGCTTCACGACGATGTCCTGCTGGCCGATCAGCTCGTCCACGACGAGCCCGGACCGGCGCTCGCCGCGCTCGAGCACGACGATCTCCCGGTTCGCGACGGCGGCGCCGCGCGGGGCCGGCGCCGCGGCGCCCTGCCGCACAACGTCGCGCAAGTCGAGCAGCGGCAGCACCTCGTCGCGGAGCACCAGCACCCGCTTCCCCTTCACGTGCTGGACGACGTCGTCGCCGTACTCGAGCGTCTCGCGCACGTGCGTGAGCGGCAGCGCATAGCGCTCCGTGCCCGACCGCGCGAGCAGCGCGCGCACGATCGCCAGCGTGACGGGAAGGCGGATCGTGATCGTCGTGCCCTCGCCCGGCACGCTCTTCAGCTCCACCGATCCACCGAGTGCGCGCGCCTTGGACTGCACCACGTCGATCCCCACGCCGCGCCCCGAAAGATCGGAAACCTCGTCGGCCGTCGAGAAGCCGGGCTGCGCGATCAGCCGGAATAGGGTGTCGTCGTCGACGTCGCGCGTGGCCTCGTCCACGAGCCCCGAGGCGCGCGCACGCGCCAGCACCCGCGCGCGGTCGATGCCGCGGCCGTCGTCGCTCACGCGGATGAGCACCGCCGCGCGGTCGCGCGAGGCGCTCAGCACGAGGCGGCCGGAGCGCGGCTTCCCGGCGGCGGCGCGCGCCGCGGGCGACTCGATCCCGTGGCCGATGGCGTTGCGCAGCAGGTGCACGACCGGTTCGCCGATTTCGTCGAGCAGCGAGCGGTCCAGCTCGATCTCCTTCCCCTCGACGACGAAGTTCACGTCCTTGTTCAGCTGGCGCGCCGCATCGCGCACGAGGCGCGGAAAGCGGTCGAACACCTGCCACACCGGAACCATGCGCATCGTCATGATTTCGGTCTGCAGGTCCGATACGAGGCGTGCCGCCATCTGCATGGCCTCGTCGAGCGCGGGGTCGCCGTTCGTCGCGGTGAGCTGGAGCAGGCGGCCGCGCGTGATGACGAGCTCGCCGATGAGGTTCATCAGCGCGTCGAGACGTGCCAGGTCGATCCGCACGTGACGCGTCGGACGCGCGGACGGCCGCGCGGACTCTCCCCCCTCCTCCACGACTTCGATGGTCGTCCGCGACACATGCCGCGTGCGCCCCGCGACGTCGACTTCCACGAACGCGATGTCGCCGGCCGAGCGCACCGCCGCCTCGATCTCGTCAACGGACGCCGTCGTCACGACACGCATCGCGAACGCGAGCGGCGCGGTCGCCGCCTGCAGCTGCTCAACCGCCGGATCCGTCGCCGCGACGTCGCCGAGCGCGCGCACGCGCTGCACAGTCATGAACGCGCGCACCCCGGGAAGCGCCGTGTCCGCGGACTGCCGGACGCGCACGATCACCCCCGGGCCGTCGAGCGGATCGGACGCGGCGATCTGCACCAGCGCACCCGCCCCGCCGGCCGGTATCGCGGGGAACTCGCTCGTCGCCGAGCCGCCCGCGACGTCGCGCAGACGCTGCAGCGCGGCGATCATCGCCGGCGTCTGCACCGCGTGTTCGGACGCCGCGTCGATCGCGCTCTCGAGTGCGTCCGCCGACGCGAACAGCGCGTCCATGAGGTCGGGCGCCAGCAGCTGGTCCCCGCGACGCACGCGGTCGAGCACCGACTCGAGCTCGTGCGCGAATTCCGCGACGGCATGGTACCCCATCGTCGCGCTCATGCCCTTCACGGTGTGCACGGCGCGGAACACGACGCTCACCGGCTCCACCGGATCCGTGCCCTCCTCGAGCGAGAGCAGCGCGCGATTGATCGCGGTGAGCTGCTCGCGGCTCTCCGTGCGGAAAAGCTCCGCGTAGCGCGATGGGTCGAGACTCATCGTCTGCGTCCGTTACGTCGGTGACACGTTCGGCGGGCGGCCGCGCGCTCAGCCGAGCACGCGCTGGACTGCCTCCAGCACGCGGCTCGGCTGGAAGGGCTTGACGACGAAGTCCTTCGCTCCCGCCTGTATCGCCTCGACGACGAGCGCCTGCTGCCCCATCGCGCTGCACATCAGCACCTTCGCCTCGGGGTCGAAGCGCGTGATCTCGCGCACCGCGTCGATGCCGCCCATGTCCGGCATGACGATGTCCATCGTCACGAGGTCAGGGCGAAGCTGCTTGTAGCGCTCGACCGCCTGCGCGCCGGTCTCCGCCTCGCCGACCACCTCGAAGCCCGCCTGCTGCAGGATGTCGCTGACCATCGTCCGCATGAAGATCGCGTCATCGCAAATGAGCACCGTAGGAGCCACCGTACCCTCGCACAGAAAGAGTGATCGCGTGCCGCAACGCCGCCTAAAGCACCAACGCCTGTCTCACAATTTCGGCGACGTCGACGATGAGCGCCGTTTCCGCCCGCGACCCGCCGACATGCGCCAGGCCGCGGACAATCCCGCCTGCCGCGCGCTGCGAGTCGACAGTCTCGAGCGCGTCCTCCGACACATACTGCACGTCCCGCACTTCATCCACGCCGATCCCGAACGCCTTTCCCGCCGCCTCAACCACGACGATCGACTTGGCCCCGCCGCCGTCGGCATTGAACCGGACCGCCAGGTCGACCACCGTCACGAGCGTGCCGCGCAGGTTGATCAGGCCACGCACCCATGCCGGGGCGCCCGGCAGGCGCGTCGCCGGCCGCATCGCCACGATCTCCCGCACCGCCTCGAGATCGCACGCGCACAGCCGTCCCGCGACCCCGAACAGGAGGAAGCGGCGAAGCTCCAGATCAGCCGTCGACTCTATAGAAGCCAAGGTACTCCAGCGGATCAGGGTGGGCAATCAAATCCGCCATGTCCGACGCCGAAATCAGTGACTGCCGCAGGTCCTCCGGCAACCTCGACCGGAAGTCGAGCAGCTCACCCGTGACCGGGTGCTTGAAGACGAGCCAGCCCGCATGGAGGAAATGCCGCCTCGGCGGCAGCCCCATCAGCCGCCGCGCCCCGCCGCCCCCGTACGTGTCGTCACCCACGACCGGATGGCCGACCGACTCGAGGTGCACGCGAATCTGGTGCGTGCGTCCGGAGTGCAGGTGGGCGCGCAGCAGTTCGCTCGTGTCGAATCGCGCCAGCCGGTGAAAATCGGTGCGTGCCGCCCGTCCCGCCGACGCGATTGTCATGCGCTTGCGGTTGTTCGGATCGCGCCCGATCGGCCGGTCGACGGTGAAGTCGTCCTTTTCAATGTGCCCCCAGCTGAGCACGGCGTAACGGCGCGCGACGCGACGCTCGGTGATCGCCTTGCCGAGCGTGCGCAGCGCGCGCTCCGTCTTCGCGACGACGATCAGCCCCGAGGTGTCCTTGTCGAGGCGGTGCACGAGTCCGGCCCGCTCGTCGGTCGCGCCCCCGGCCAAACCCTGCCCGCGCCCCTTCAACGCGTTCACGAGCGTCCCGGTCCAGTTTCCGGGCGCGGGGTGGACCACCATGCCCGCAGGCTTGTCCACCACCAGCAGTTCGTCGTCCTCGTACGCGATCGAGAGCGGGATATTCTCGCCCTCGACGGTGCGCGCCCGGCTCGCGGGAACTTCGACGACTACTTCGTTGCCGTGCTCGGCCTTGAAGCTCGCCTTTTGCCGCCGTCCGTCGACGAGCACCGCGCCCGTCGCGATGAGCGTGGCAGCCTGGGAACGGGAGAGGTCGAGACGGCGCGCGACGAGGAGGTCCAGCCTCGCGGCGTCGTCCCCCTCAACCGTGAACCGCCGCGTCCGGTCCACTCGCCTTCACGCCGGACTGGGCGGCGGCCGCGGCCGCCGTGTCTTCCTTCCAGAGCACGATCGCCAGCAGCACCGCGCCGCAGGTGACGGCCATGTCGGCCACGTTGAACGTCGGCCACCGCAGCGTGCCGACGCCGACGTCGATGAAATCCACCACGCCGCGTGCCGACCTGAGCCGGTCGACGAGGTTGCCGAGCGCGCCGCCGCACACGAGCGAGAGCGCCAGCGTGCGCACCGTGTCGCCCGGACGCGTCGTTCGATAGAGCTCCCACAGCAGCACGAGCGCGCCGACGGTGAGCGCGGTGAAAATCCACCGCGACCACGGGCCGAGATGCAGGCCGAAGGCGGCGCCCGGATTGAAGACGAGCGTCAGCCGGAGCGTCTCGCCGATTACCGCGCGCGGCAGGCGCGCCGGCATCAGCCGGTCGACCGCCATGATCTTCGTGAACGCGTCGACGAGCACGACCGACGCGGCGAGCCCGAAGAACAGGCGCGAATTCGGATTACTTCTTGCCATCTTCCTCACGCTGCTTGCACTCGATGCAGAAGCGAGCGTGCGGCAGCGCGTCGAGCCGGTCGAAGCCGATCTCGCCGCCGCACTGGTGACAGCGGCCGTAGGTCTCCGGCGACCGGTAGAGGCGGCGCAGCGCCTCGTCGATGTGCCAGAGGAAGCGCCCCTCCTGGCTCGCGAAGAGGAACGCCTTCTCGCGTTCGCTCGCGTCGGTCCCCTGGTCGGCCATGTGGAACGAGTACGACGACAGGTCGCCGTCGGCGCCCTGCGGCGTGGAGCCGAAGGTCTCGTCGTAATGGCCGAGTTCCTTCAGCACGCGCTTGCGCTCTTCGAGCAGCCGTTTTTCGAAATGCTGGATCTGCTTCTTGACCATCGGCTTGAACTTCTTATCGCCTTCCGCTGTTGGCGCCATCGTCAGGTGTCCCTTGTGAGTGCTATATGAGCGGTCATCCCGTCGAGCTCGAGCGCGACGGCCGTTGGATCAGCCGAGAGAACGTCGGTGACAATCATCTCCCGGGCGAGCACTTCACCGGCGATCCACTGCCGGTGCTGTTCTGCAATCGCACGCAACGTGTCGGGACCGGCGATCTGCAGCCGGATCCGGTCGCTCACGGCGAGTCCCGTATCCTTCCGAAGCCGCTGCACGCGGCTCACCATTTCCCGTGCAATACCCTCCGCCCGCAGTTCCGGTGTCACGGTCGCGTCGATCGCCGCGAACCGCGCTCCGTCCTCCTGCACCACCAGCGGCCCGCTCGCCTTGCGGTGGATCGTGACTTCGTCGACGGTGAGCCGGTGGTCCGTGCCGTCCACGCCGATGATCACCGGCTCGCCGCGCTCGAATGCGCGCAGCGTGTCCGTGGAAAGCGCCGCCACAGCGGCTGCTGCCCGCGGCGTCTCCTTTCCCCAGCGCTGGCCGAGCGCGCGGAAGTTCGGCTTGGCTTCGAGTGAAACGAGTGCGTCGGCGCTCGACGCGAACTCCACCGCCTTCACGTTGAGCTCGGCGGCCAGCAGCGGAACGAGCTCCTGCACGAACGCCTCCACGCCGGCCTCGTGCCGCGGCAGCACGCAGACCATCCGGGCCAGCGGCTGGCGCACGTTCACGCCCGCGGCCTCGCGCGCCGCGCGCCCGAGTGTGGCGAGCGTCCGGATCTCGCGCATCGCCTCCTCGAGCATCGGCTTCGGCGAGAACGGCTCCGGCCGCACGTACGGCGCGAGGTGCACCGACTCGCCGGTGAGCTCGCGATGCATCCAGTCGGTGACGAACGGCGCGAACGGCGCCAGCAGGCGGCAGGCGGCCACGAGCACCTCGTGCAGCGTCGCGAACGCCGCGCGGCTGTCCGTCCCGCGCACGTCCCAGAAACGCTCGCGCGACCGGCGCACGTACCACTTGGACACGTCGTCATCCACGAACTCCATCACGACGCGCGCGGCGCCGGTCGCGTCATACTCGCCGAGCAAGCGCGACGCCTCGGCCTCCACCGTGGCGAGCCGCGACAGCACCCATCGGTCGAGTGCGGGCCGGCTCTCGCGTCCCGGGTCCGCCGGCGACGGCGCCCAGCCGAAGTTCGCGTACTCGGCAAACACGCCGCTGTACAAATTCTTGAGCGTGACGAGAAACCGCCCGGCGGTTCCCCGAATCACGTTCTCGTCGAAGCTGCGCGGCTTCCACACCTGGCTCGCCGTCGTGAGAAAGAGCCGCACGGCGTCCGCCCCGTGGCGCTCCATCACCGCCATCGGCTCGACCGTGTTGCCCTTGCTCTTGGACATCTTCTGGCCGTTCGCATCGAGCACGAGGTCGTTGACGACGACGTTCCGGTAGGGCCGAGCCAGCGGATTCACGTCGGCGTTCGCCGGCGCGGTGCCGCCGGCCGCCGCGCCGCGCGGCGCAAGCGCATCGCCGAGTCCCGTCGCGATCGCGAGCAGCGAGTAGAACCACCCGCGCGTCTGGTCGACGCCTTCGGCGATGAAATCCGCCGGGAAGTGGCGCGTGAATTTGTCCGCGTGCTCGAACGGGTAGTGCCACTGGGCGAACGGCATCGAGCCCGAATCGAACCACGCGTCGATCACTTCGGGCGCTCGCCGCATGGTTCCCTTGCCGGACTTCGCGGGCCAGGTGTAATCGTCGATGAACGGCTTGTGCGGGTCGAAGTCGGCGGCGAGCACGCGGCCGCTGCGCGCCGCGAGTTCCGCAAAGCTCCCGATCGCTTCGATCTCCGCCGGATCCTCGTCGTTCACCCAGACCGGCAGCGGTGTGCCCCAGTAGCGGTCCCGCGAAATGGCCCAGTCGATGTTGTTCTCCAGCCACACGCCGAAGCGACCGGTGCCCATCTCCGGCGGCGTCCAGTTGACCGCCGCGTTGCGCGCGATCATCTCGTCCTTGAACGCGGTCGTGCGCACGAACCACGACGAGCGCGCGTAGTAGAGCAGCGGCGTGCCGCAGCGCCAGCAGTGCGGATACGGGTGGCGCACCGTGCCGGCCTTCCAGAGCACGTCGCGCTTCTTGAGCTCGTCGATGATCTGCTGCGCCGCGTCGCGCACCTTCATCCCGCCGACGACCGGGATGTCCGCCGGAAACTCGCCGCGCGCGTTCACGGGCTGCAGGAACGCGAGCCCGTGCTTCTTCCCCGCGATGTAGTCGTCCGCGCCGAACGCCGGCGACATGTGCACGACGCCGGAACCGTCGTCGGCCGACACGAAATCTTCGGCAACGATCACCTCGTGTTCGCCCTCCGGGTACGCGACCCAGTCGAGCGGGCGACGGTAGCGCATGCCCGCAAGCTCGGCGCCGGTGAACGTCGCCACGATCTCCCACTTGGTGCTCCACTCCTGGCCGAGCACCGCCGCCGCGCGCGATTCCGCGAGCAGCAGCGTCCAGTCCGTCCGCCCGTTCTTGCGCACCTCGATGTACGTGAGTTCCGGATTCACCGCGAGCGCCGCGTTCGAGAGCAGCGTCCATGGCGTGGTGGTCCAGACCACGATGCGCCGCCGGCCTGCCGCGTCCCGGCGCACCGCCTCCCCATCCCTCACCAAGTCGAGCGCCAGGTAGACGCTCGGGTCGTCGGTATCCTCGTATCCCTGCGCGACCTCGTGCGACGACAGCGACGTGCCGCAGCGCGGACAGTACGGCAGAATCTTGTGGCCCGCGTACAGCAGCTGCTTGTCGAAGAGTGTCTTCAGCGCCCACCACACGCTCTCGACGTACTCGTTCGAGTACGTGACGTAGGGATCGTCGTAGTCGAGCCAGTACCCCATGCGCGCGCTGAGCCGCTCCCACTCCTCGCGGTACTTCCACACGCTTTCGCGGCACAGCCGGTTGAACTCGGCGACGCCGACACGCTCGATGTCCTGCTTGCCGCTGATGCCGAGCGCCTTCTCGACCTCGATCTCCACGGGAAGCCCGTGCGTGTCCCATCCGGCCTTGCGTGACACGTGGAATCCACGCATCGCGCGATACCGGCAGAAGAGGTCCTTCAGCGTGCGCGCGAACACATGATGAATGCCGGGACGCCCGTTGGCGGTGGGCGGCCCCTCGAAAAACACGAACTCGGGCGCGCCCTCACGGGCGGACACCGACCGGCGAAAGAGTTTCTCCTCTTTCCAGCACGCGAGGAGTTCGTCTTCCATCTCGCGCGCGGGCTGCTCCGGAGGAAGCTTGCGATAGCGCACGGCGTGATCCACGGCGCCCGCGGTCATCGCATGCGCTCCAGCACGCCGCGCACGAGCGTGGTGAGGTGCGGTTCTGCGCCGCGCGCCGCCGCGATGATGCGCTCGAGCGTCACCGGCTCGAGCGTCTCGGGCACCGCCATGTCGGTGATGATCGAAAGACCGAGCACGCGCATCCCCGCGTGGCCCGCAACGATCACCTCGGGCACGGTGGACATCCCGACGACATCCGCGCCGATCGTCCGCAGCATCCGGTATTCCGCGCGCGTCTCGAGGTTCGGGCCCGCGACCGCCGCGTACACGCCCTCGCGCACGGTGATGCCGTGCTGCGCGGCCACCGCCCGTGCAACTTCGCGCAGGCGCGCATCGTACGGCGCGCTCATGTCCGGAAAGCGCGGCCCAAGCGAGTCGTCATTGGGGCCGATGAGCGGACTGTCACCGAGCAGGTTGATGTGATCCGCGATGAGCATCACCTCGCCCGGATGCCACTCGGCGCGCACCGTTCCGCATGCGTTGCTGACGATGAGCGTGCGCGCGCCGAGCGCGTGCAGCACGCGCACGGGAAAGGTCACCTGCTGGAGCGAGTAGCCCTCGTACCGGTGGAAGCGCCCCTGCATCGCGGCGACGCGGCGACCGCCGAGCGAGCCAAGGAGCAGGCGCCCCGTGTGTGACTCGACGGTCGAGAGCGGAAACCCCGGGATGTCGGCGTAGGGGACGGTGGCCTCGACGTCGATCGCATCGCCGAGCCCGCCGAGTCCCGTGCCGAGCACGATGGCGACGTCCGGCGCAGCCGCCGACCCGGCGCGCGCGCGGATGGCCGCAGCCGCATCGCGCACCGGCCCGGCGCGATGCGCGTGCTCCGCGCCCCCGGTGACGTCGGGGCGTGTCGTCTCCTGCACAGCCTCCACGATCTACTCCGCTTTGACGTTTGCGTCGAGCCAGGAAGCGCCCTTCGCCGGTGCCTGCCTCGCGTCGCCACCCTCGGTCTGCGTGCGCGCGGGCTCCGCGCTCGCCGCCTCCGCGGACTGCAGCTCCGCCAGATGGCGCTCCGCCATCGAGCGCATGTGCGCGAGGTAGGTGCGCCGCGCGCGCTCGAGCGCATCGATGTCGACCTGGAGCCGGTGCACTTCGGCGCGCGCGTCATCGAGCGCGCGCTCACCCTCGGCGCGCGCCTCTCGCAGGATGAGCTGTGCCTCGCGGTCGGCCTGCTCGCGCGTTTCGGCGCGCAGCTGCTGCGCGGAGATCAGCGCATCGTTCAGCGCCTTGTCGCGTTCGCGAAACGCGCGCAGCTGCTCGTGGAAGCCCTTGGCCTTGGCCTCGAGTTCCTGCGCCACGCGGCTCATCCGTTCGAGCTCGTCGGCCACATCGTCACGGAACCGATCCACGCGCGTCTTGTCGTAGCCGCGCAGCGCCGACCCGAAGTCGTAGCGCCGCACGTCCACCGGTGTCAGGTGAAAGGCCTCGTCAGTCATTTACGTCCTCGCTCCGAACAGGACCGTGCCCAACCGCACCATCGTCGCGCCCTCTTCCACCGCGATCGCATAGTCTCCCGACATTCCCATCGACAGTTCGCGCGCGGGGTGACCCGCAGCGACCAGGATTTCTCGCGAGGCGCGTGCGCCAGCGAACACCTCCCGCAGCGCGCGCTCGTCCGCGTCGAACGGCGCCATCGTCATCACGCCCGCGATCCGCACACCCGCCTTCGACCGCAGCCGCTCCGCTTCCGCCCTCACATCCGACGTCGCGAACCCACCCTTGGTTTCCTCGCCGGCGATGTTCACCTGCAGGAGCGCGTCCACCGGCCGGCCGCGCTTCGAGCCGAAATCGCCGACCGTATCGGCAAGCCGCGAGCTATCCAGCGCGTGCAGCATTGCGAACCGGTCAAGAAACTTCACCTTGTTGCGCTGCAGGTGTCCGATCAGGTGCCACCGCAGCCCCGCGGCCGCGGCGACCGGTCCGTGCAAGGCATCCTGTTTGTCGAGCGCCTCCTGCACTTTGTTCTCGCCGACATCGAGGACTCCCGCGCGCATTGCGGCTTCGACAGCCTCCGGCCCGTGCGTCTTGGTGACGGCGATGATCCGGACCTCCTGGCGATGTCCACCACGCCGCACCGCGTCCGCGATGAGCCCCCTGATTTCGGCGACTCGTTCGTTGACGTCTGGAAATGGCATAACACACGAAATTATCGAGGTTTACCTCGTTCGGGCAAGGCCCGCGTTCAGCCGAGTGGTGGCAACGTCCCCGTTGTGCCCGAGACGGTGGTGAGTCAGACGTCATCGTCTGCGGAACCTGCATACTTTGCACAGGTTCAATCAACACCACCTGAAAGGAACTGCCACATGCGACGAATAGCCCTGCTCGGTCTCGTGATCATGGTCGGCTGCACACCGGCGAGCGCACCGAAGCTTGTGTCTGGTGTCGTTCTTACGAACAGCGCCTCCGCCGCGGGCCTGTTCCCCGGCGACACGTTTCACGTGACGGCAACGCCGTACGACGCCACCGGCACCCCGATCCCGATCACCACGTTCCCGCCGACGTATTCGAGCAGCAACACCAGCGTCGCGACCGTCAGTTCCGGCGGGCTGGTCACCGCAGTGGCTCCGGGAACGACCAAGCTCCAGGCGCAAGCCGACGGGATATTCTCCGGCGCATATCTGATCACGGTCGATGGAAACGTGACCTCGCGCATCGTGGTCACGCCGAACGCTCCGCTGGTGACGGCCGGGAACCAGATTCAGCTCACCGCGGTGGTGTATACGACAGTGGGCAACCCTGCGCGCGGGAAATCCGTAACGTGGTCGACGTCGGACGCGACCAAGGCGACGGTCGACGGCTCGGGTAACGTCTCGGGCGTCGCCGCGACGACCGGGGTGTCGATCTGCGCCACCTCCGTCGACGCACCGTCCGTCCAGGGGTGCGCGACCGTGACCGTTCACTAGCGACGAAACGCTGCGGCCGCCGCGCCCCGCCGACCCGCGGCGGAGCCGGCGCCGCGCTCAAGCCGGCGAGGGCTCCGGTCCGCCGAGCAGCGGCGGCGTGACGCGCTTGGGTTCCGGGATCGCCGGTGACGACGGCGGGAGCGGCGGAACCGCCGACGGCGGCCGTGGAGGAAGCGTGCCACCCTTGATGAGGATCGCAAAATCCTCGCGTGTGAGCGTCTCACGCTCGAGCAGCCCCGCGGCAATCGCGTCGAGGAGGGGACGGTTTTCCGTCAGCACCTTCTTCGCGCGCTGATACGCGGTGTCGATCACGCGCGCGACCTCGTCGTCCACCTGCTGCGCGGTGCGCTCGGAAACGACGCGACGGCTCGTCAGCTGCTGGCCCAGGAACACTTCCTGCTCGTTGTCGCCGACGAGCACTGGACCGATCGTGTCCGACAATCCCCACTGCGAGACGTAGCGGCGGGCGATCGCCGTCGCCGTCTGGATGTCGCTCGCGGCGCCCGTGGTGACGCGGTCGCGTCCGAACACAAGCTCCTCCGCCGCGCGGCCGCCGTACGCCATCACGAGACGCGCTTCGAGCTGCTCGCGCGTCACGCTCACGCGGTCGTCCTCGGGCAGCGTAAAGGCGAGCCCGAGCGCGCGCCCACGCGGCACGATCGTCACCTTGTGCAGCGGGTCATTCCCCTTGACCATCATCGCGCACACGGCGTGGCCGCCCTCGTGGAACGCGGTGAGGCGGCGCTCTTCCTCACGCATCACGAGCGATTTCCGCTCGGCGCCGAGCATCACCTTGTCCTTCGCGTCCTCGAGATCGACCATGTAGATCTTGTCGTGATTGCGGCGCGCGGCGAGCAGCGCGCCCTCGTTCACGAGGTTGGCAATGTCGGCGCCGGCCATGCCCGGCGTGCCCTTCGCGATCGACGTGATGTCCACGTCGTCCGCGATCGGCTTGTTCCGCACGTGCACCCGGAGGATTCCTTCGCGCCCGCGCAGGTCCGGTGCATCGACGACGATCTGCCGGTCGAACCGGCCCGGCCGCAGCAGTGCGGGATCGAGCACGTCCGGACGGTTGGTCGCGGCGATGAGGATCACGCCTTCGTTCGACTCGAAGCCGTCCATCTCGACGAGCAGCTGGTTGAGCGTCTGTTCGCGCTCGTCGTGCCCGCCGCCAAGCCCTGCGCCGCGGTGACGGCCGACCGCATCGATTTCGTCGATGAAGATGATGCACGGCGCATGCGCCTTGCCCTGCTCAAACAGGTCGCGCACGCGGCTCGCGCCGACGCCGACGAACATCTCGACGAAATCGGAACCGGACATCGAGAAGAAGGGACGCCCCGCCTCGCCCGCGACGGCGCGCGCAAGCAGCGTCTTGCCCGTGCCCGGAGGTCCGACGAGCAGCGCGCCCTTGGGCAGGCGCCCGCCAAGTTTCGTGAACTTCGCGGGATCCTTGAGGAATTCGATGATCTCCTCGAGCTCGACCTTTGCCTCGTCACATCCCGCCACGTCGGCAAACGTGACCTTGGGAGTATCTCCGGCCAGCAGTTTCGCCTTTGATTTTCCGAACGAGAACGCCTTGGCGCCACCGGCCTGCATCTGCCGGATGATGAAGATCCAGATGCCGATCATCACCACCCACGGAAGTATCGTGAGCAAGAGGTTGCCGATCGAGGCACGCGCATCTTCCGCGGAGACCTGGACCTTCTGCGCGCGCAGGCGCTCGAGATCGCGATCGCCGATCTGCCCCGTGAGCTTCACGGTGAAATGCTTCGCGTTGACGCCGCCGATCGACTGCGTTGTCTTGAACTCGCCCGTGATGTCCTTGCCCGCGGTGACGGTCACCTTGGCGATGTTGCCGGCGTCGAGCTCATCCTCGTACTGCGTCACGTCGAGACGCGGCGCGGGGTCGCTCTTGGAACCCTGGAACTGGAAGAACGCAATCGGAACCAGGATGACGAGCAGCCAGAAGGCCAGCGTCGTCGAGTGTCGTCTCCAGGAACCGGGCTTGTTGGGCGGCTGTGTGGACATTTGAAATGCAGCTAGGCTGCGAGTCGGGTCGAAATGGCGGGACTACTCAAGGCTTGCAACATATGGCAGGTGCCTGAAGTCCTCTGCATGATCCAGGCCGTATCCCACCAGAAACTCATTCGGAGCATCGAAGCCGACGAACCGCGTCGGATAACGCAACGCCGTGGCGATGTGCTTGTGGAGCAAAGCGCAGATCTCGATCGACTTCGGTGCCCGCGTATGTAAGACATCTACCAGGCGGTTAAGCGTTCGCCCGGAGTCGACGATGTCCTCGACGAGCAGGATGTGCTTCCCCGCCAGCGTCGTCTCAGGATCGTACACCAGATTGACCATCCCGGACGACGCCGTCCCATCGCCGTAGCTCGACGCGACGATGAAATCGACTTGCAACGGCCGCCTGATCTGCCGAACCAGGTCTGCCAAAAAGACGAAGCTCCCCTTCAGCAATCCAAGCACCAGCAACTCGCCGTCGGGATACGCCGCAGTGATCTCCTCGCCAAGTTCGTGCACGCGTCCTGCGATTTCCGGCGCCTCGAATGCGATCCGCTTCACCGCCCGGCCGAGCAAACGCGGATCGTCCGGGTTCGCCGACGCGGCGCTGGAAGCGGCAATCATACTATAAATATACTGCGTCTTCGGCTCCGGAGGCGCGCAGGACGAAGGTAGAGGCCGTGCGTTCGACCCCGGCCCCCCCCGAGAGCGGAATCCGCCCGCCGGTCTTGCCGGTGGTCGTGAAGGCGACGAGGCGCTCCGTGCCGCGCCAGTCGAGAACGATTCCCGCGCGTCCCGCGATGGCCGGCCAGAGCACGCCGAGCGCCTCAACCGGCAGCGCGCGCAGCGGATCGAGCGGAACCACGAGCGGCGGCAGCAGCTGAGTGCCCAGCGTGTCCACAACCCGCTCAACCGACTCGCGCCATTCCGCCGCGCGCCGCGCAATGCCGATGAGCTCGGCGCCAAAGCCCGGACACGCGGTCTCCAGCGCCGGGAGCAGGTCCAGGCGCACGCGGTTGCGCAGGTACGCGCGATCGACGTTGGACGGGTCATCGACGTACCGGATCTGATGCGCGGCCGCGTAGGCCGCGACGTCGGAACGCCCGACGGTCAGCAACGGTCGCGCCACTGGCGACGGAGCGTACATCGCCGCGAGGCCACGTACGGACGTGTGTCGTGGGTCGCGGAGCACGCGCATGGCGACGGTCTCGAGCTGGTCGTCGCGCGTGTGCGCCGTGACGACCGTCGCCGTGAGTTCCTTTGCCCGGCTTGACAGGAACTTCCACCGGGCGCCACGCCATGCAGCTTCGCGAGCCGGGCCGCCGGCCGGCCGTCGTCCCGAGACTACCCGCACCGACCGCAGCCGACCCTCCTCCTCCACGAGACGCGCTGCACGCTCGGCCGCTGGTCCAGTGGCGTGGTCAAAGGTTCCCACCGCGACAATGTCCGCGCGACAGCCGGCGAACGCGTCGAGCAGCACCATCGAATCCCGGCCGCCGGAGACGGCAAGCAGGTATCGTCCGTGAGGCAGCGCGCGAATGGGAGCCAACACCCGCTCGCTGAAGTCATCGGACAGCGCCGCTTTACTCGCTCGCGTCATGGCGTTAAGATAAGACCGTCGCGCAGCTCGCATTCGCACTTACTCAGGTCGGTCCCAAACTATGGAACACAGCTTCGGCGGGCCCCTCGGCACCCTGTTCGTTGGCCTCGGGCTTGGCGCGTTCTACTCGGCGTTGATTTGGATCAACCTGCTGCTCGGCGTGTTCCTGACGCCGTTGTTCCTGGTGCCGCTGACGTGGGTGCAGGATGCCATTATGGCGAAACGGGCTGGAGTCTCGGGCGGGAAGGCCTGACGGTTTTCGGCCTGGGCTGTTTCGCCGGAAAAGCAGTGAACTGAGTTCTGACATGACTGAGGGGCCAGCAGAGATGCTGGCCCTTTTTTGCATTACACTCTGCGTATCCGTGAACGATCTTGAAAACAATTGGTGAAGCATATTTGTGATCACCACATCTCATGTCGGGCGATATGCAGAGATGCATATGGGCTTTCTTGAATATCCACACCACGAATTTTGTTGATGCAATACATCACCCTCAATATAATAACATCGCATTATGTAAGCTGTTACATACATCGATACGATGTATTTTAGCGCAATTTTATGCAAAATGATTGCACGATGTGGAAATTCGCCGAAATGGCGACCCAACCGTGCGCATTGTCCTGCTCATGCCCCGCTGCGGCACGCACCGTGCGGCCCCGTTGCGCGGATCTGAGGCGGACACCGACGCGCCGCATCGCACCGGTCAGCTCGGCACGACGGGCCGCTCGACCGTCCGCTCGACGATCTGGCGCAGGGATACGCCATGGACGCCGGGGAGCGAACCGCCGGCTCGTCAGCCTGTCACTTTGACTTGAGTACGAGTTGCAGCGGTGCGGGGGTTCCCGGGGCCGCGCCGCGACTCGACGAGCTACGGGGTCACGTTGATCACACCGGTTTCGCCGTGGACCGGGCAGTGGTATGTGAACGTCCCGGCCACTGGGAACGGCCTATCGAAGGTGCCCGTTGTCGCGGAAACAGGGACGTTTGTAGGTGCTCCCGACACGGCATCGAACGCCACGCCGTGGCCGCGCGTGATGGAAAACCTGACGGAGAGCCCCGCTTTGACCGTAACCGAAGTCGGCACGAACGCCGGAGTCGAGTAGTCGGACACGATCGCCGCCATACCATCCGTGCTCGGCAGCACCGAGATGTCGATTGGGGACGCCTGATAGCCGCTATATGACGCGGTGATCGTGGTCGATCCAACCGATCGGCCGAAGATCACGAAGCCGCCCACGGTCGCGACGCTCGGATCGGAACTGGTAGCACTGAACAAACCGTTGTTCTGCAGCCCCGCACCGCCGAGCGAGCCGGTGATCGAGACGGTGTCCCCGACCATCACGCTCGACGTGGCGACGTTCAGCGTCAGGATCGTCGTCCCCGGGTTCGCACCCGTGGGGTAGCCGGCGTCTGCGCCGTCGTTGCTCACGGGGTGCGAAAGAGTGCCACAAGCCGCGGCCAAGACCGCCGCTCCCGCCGTCAAGAATCGCAGCTGCATCGCTAGCCCTCCTTGCGTCTCACAAGCGTGAGGATCGTGTAGACCGCGACGGGTTCGCGGTTCTGATTCTGCACCTCGACGTCCCACGCCACCACGCCCTGGGGAATCCCGCCGTCCGGCGTCTCCTTGGCCGTCTTCTGCTTGCAGGTCAGCCGCACGTGGATCGTGTCGCCCGGGTACACCGGCTTGGTGAAACGTAGGTTTTCAAGGCCGTAGTTTGCAAGCACCGGGCCAAACGCCGGATCCACGAACAGCCCGGCGGCCGCCGAAACGATGAAGTATCCGTGGGCGACCCGGCGTTCGAAGATGCCCTTCCGCGCGTCATCGTCGCTCATGTGCGCGTAGAATCTGTCCCCGCTCAACTCGGCGAACTTCACGACGTCCTCGAGGGTGATCTCGCGCGTTCCTGTGATGAGCGTGTCGCCCACCTCCAGCTCGTCGAAATACCGCCGGAACAGGTGCGATCCGCCCGTCTTCTGCGCCGCACCGGGCATGTACTCATGCACGATCCCCGAGAGCGCTGTGGGCGAACCCTGAAGCGCCGTGCGCTGCATGTAGTGAAGGACGCCGCGCACGCCGCCCAGTTCCTCGCCGCCCCCGGCACGGCCTGGTCCGCCGTGGACGAGGTTCGGAAGCGGCGAGCCGTGACCGGTGCTTTCCTTGGCGCTGGAGCGGTCGAGCACGAGAATCCTGCCATGGTAGGGCGCGACTCCGAGGACGACCTGGCGCGCGACCTTTGCGTCCGCCGTGAACAGGGACCCGCACAGGCTGCCGCGTCCAAGCTTGGCCAGTTCGATCGCTTCATCGACCGAACCGTACGGCATCACGGTGTTGACCGGTCCGAACGCCTCGATATCGTGGGGCTCGCTCGACGCAAATGGCGTGTCGCAGGAGAGCAGCATGGGCGCAAAGAACGCTCCCTTCTCGCGATCGGCGCCTATGACCGCAAAATCTCCGTCGCCAAACACGACCTCGGCCACCTCGCCGATTTTCTCGGCGTTGGCGCGCACGTCGCGCACCTGCGCCATGCTCGCGAGCGGTCCCATCCGTACGCCGTCCACTGCAGGGTCGCCGACCGTGACGCCGGCGAGCCGCTTGGAGATGGCCTTGATCACCGCCTCCTCCGTGCCCGCTGGGACGATCGTCCGGCGGATGGCAGTGCACTTCTGTCCTGCCTTCACCGTCATCTCGCGCGCGACCTCCTTTACGAACAGGTCGAACTCCTCGGTGCCCGGCTGTGCGTCGGGGCCGAGGATCGAGCAGTTGAGCGAGTCCGCTTCCATGTTGAAGCGGACTGAGTTGCCGACGATCGCGGGGCTTTCCTTGAGCATGCGGCCCGTCGCTGCAGAGCCGGTGAAGGCGACCGTGTCCTGAAGCCCGAGGTGCGAGAGCAGGTCGCCGGCACTGCCGCAGATCAGCTGCAGCGCGCCCGCCGGGAGCAGCCCCGACTCGATCATCGCGCGAACCATCGCCTCGGTGAGGTACGACGTGACCGTCGCCGGCTTGACGATCGCCGGAACGCCGGCGAGCAACGCCGGCGCAAGCTTCTCGAGCATTCCCCAGCAAGGGAAATTGAACGCGTTGATATGGACCGCGACGCCTTCCAGCGGAACGCAAATGTGGCGGCCCACGAACGTCCCGTGCTTCGACAGCGCCTCCGTCGCGCCGTCCACGAAGAACGTTTCGTTCGGCAGATCGCGGCGGCCGCGGCTCGAGAAGGAGAACAGCGTTCCGATCCCGCCCTCGATGTCGATCCACGAGTCCGTGCGCGTCGCACCCGTCGCGGCGGAGAGGGCGTAGAACTCCTCCTTCCGGTCCATCAAGTACTTCGCGAGCGCCTTGAGCATCAGCGCGCGCTCGTGGAAAGTCATCTTGCGCAGTACCGGCCCACCGACGGCACGCGCGTACGCGGCCATCGCCTCGAAGTCGAGTCCGCCGCTCGACGCCTCGCCGATCACTTCGCCGGTGACGGCATTGAACAGCTCGGCGGGCTTCCCGCTGCCTGCCACCCACTCGCCCATCGCGTAGCTCTCGAGCTTCATCATGCGCGCTCCAGGACCATCGCCATTCCCTGCCCCACGCCGATGCACATGGTGCAGAGGGCATAGCGTTTGTTCGTCCGCTCGAGCTCGCGCACGGCGGTGAGCACGAGCCGCGCCCCCGACATCCCGAGCGGATGTCCGAGGGCGATCGCACCGCCGTTGGGATTCACGCGTGGATCGTCGTCGGCAAGCCCAAGTTCACGCAGGCACGCGAGCGACTGCGCGGCGAAGGCTTCGTTCAGTTCGATCACGTCCATCTGGTCGAGCGTGAGCCCGGCGAGCGCGAGTACGTTGCGTGTGGAGGGCACCGGCCCCATGCCCATGATGCGCGGTTCGACTCCGGCGGCGGCGCTCGCCACTACGCGCGCCACTGGCGCGAGTCCGAACTCCCTGACCGCGGACGCTCCCGCGAGGAGCAGCGCGGCGGCGCCGTCGTTGAGTCCCGACGAGTTGCCCGCGGTGACCGAGCCCTTGCCGTCCGCGCGAAAGGCGGGCTTGAGCCGCGCGAGCGCGTCTGCCGACGTTTCTGCGCGGATGAACTCGTCGTGCTCGACACGCTTCGGCTCGCCTTTCTTCTGCGCGATTTCAACGGGCGCAATTTCGACGGCAAAACGCCCCGCCGCGCGTGCCGCCGCGGCCTTCTGCTGCGAGCGCAGCGCAAACGCGTCTTGATCTGCGCGAGTCACGCCGTACTGTTCGGCAACATTCTCCGCAGTCTGCCCCATCGAATCCGTGCCGTATTTCGCCTTCAGAGCCGGGTTCACAAAACGCCATCCAAGCGTTGTGTCGAAGAACTCGAGGTCGCGACCGAATGGCTTGGCGGATTTCGAGAATACGTACGGCGCGCGCGTCATGCTCTCGACACCGCCGGCCACATACAGCGCACCCTCGCCGGTCTTTACTCCACGCGCGGCGCTCGCCACCGCGCTCAGCCCGGACGCGCACAAGCGATTGATGGTCTCGCCGGGGACGCTGGCAGGCAGCCCCGCGAGGAGCAGCGCCATGCGCGCCACGTTCCGGTTGTCTTCGCCCGCCTGGTTGGCGCACCCCATGATCACGTCGGCGATCTCCGCCGGCGGCACACTTGGGCTTCGCGCGCAGAGTTCGCGAATCGCGTGCGCGGCGAGGTCGTCCGCGCGCACCTCGCCCAGCCCGCCGCCGAGGTTGCCGACTGGAGTGCGGATGCCATCGATGATGAATGCGTCAGTCACTGTGGGGCCTGGATCTTGTTGGTGTGTGTGAGCGGTTCACGCCGAGAGCCGCGCGCCGGACTCTGCGGCACGCCGCAGCAGCGGGCTCGCGCGGTAACGATCTTCGCCGTACTCGGCGTGCAGCGAGTCGAGCAGTTCCAGCACGGGCGCGGCCCCGAGTTCGTCGCACCACGCGAGCAGTCCCTTCGGATAGTTCACGCCCTTGGTCATCGCGACGTCGAGATCGTGCGCCGTGGCGATCCGCAGGTTGAGCGCCTCGACCGCTTCGTTGATGAGCATCGCGAGCACGCGATCCACCACGCGGCCGGCAAGCTCGCGGTCTTCCGTGGGCCTCGGCGCGGCGGCACCGTCGCGGTAGTCGTAATAGCCGAGCTTCGTCTTGCGGCCGAGGCGGCCGCTCTCCACGAGGCGGCGCTGCGTGAGCGCGGGACGATAGCGCGGATCGTAGAACATCCCTTCGAACACCGAGCTGGTGACCGCGTAATTGACGTCGTTGCCGATGAAGTCCATCAGCTCGAACGGGCCCATGCGGAAGCCGCCGATCGTGCGCATGGCCCAGTCGATGGTCGCGCAATCGGCGATCCCTTCCTCGAACACGCGCAGCGACTCGCCGTAGAACGGGCGCGCCACGCGGTTCACGATGAAACCGGGCGTATCCGCCGCGACCACGGTAGTCTTGCCCCACGAGTCTACGAGCGCGCGCGCCGTGCCGGCGACCGCCGCACTCGTCGTGAGCGCGGGGACGATCTCGACGAGCGGCATCACCCGCGCGGGATTGAAAAAGTGGATCCCAACCACGCGCTCAGGATTCGTCGCCGCCGACGCCAGCGACGCAATCGACAGCGACGACGTGTTCGTCGCGAGGACCGCATCGGACGAGACGACGCCCGCGAGGGCCGTGAAGAGCGCGCGCTTCGCCCCGAGCTCCTCGACGATCGCCTCGACGACCACGCCGCACTCACGATATATGGAAGGCGTGCCCGCGAGCGGCGCGTCGACGAACGTGATCCGCCCGAGCAGCGCCGTTCGTGCGTCCGCGGCAAGCTTTCCCTTCTCGACGAGCTTCGCGAGCGCCGCACCGATCGAGTCGCGCGCACTCGCGGCCGCGCCCGGCCGCGCGTCGGCGAGGACCACGCGATGCCCCGCCGCGGCCGCGACCTGCGCGATGCCGGCGCCCATCGCGCCTGCGCCGACGACGCCGATGAGGGCGCGCGCGCCGCCGCCCGCCGCTGATGCATCGGTCATCGAGTACGCCTCACCGGCCGGTGAACACAGGTTTGCGCTTTTCGAGGAACGCCTTCACGCCCTCGGCATAGTCTGCCGTGCGCCCGGCCTCCCGCTGCAGCTCCTCTTCGTACTCGAGTTGCGCAGCGAGGTCCACGCCGAGCGAGCGATTGAACCCGCGCTTGATCAGCCCGAGCGCGCGTGTCGGCTGCGTGGCGAGATGGGCCGCGGTCGCCTGCGCCGTCGCGAGGAGCGCGGACGGTTCGCACGCCTTGTAGATCAATCCCCACTCGAGGGCCTGCGCCGCCGTGATCTTTTCGCAGAGCATCGTGAGCGCGGCGGCGCGCTGCAGGCCGACCAGCCGCGGCAGGATGAACGTCCCGCCGCTGTCCGGAATCACGCCGATCTTCGCGAACGACTGAATGAAAGTCGCGTCGGACGCGGCGAAGACGATATCACAGGCGAGCGCGAGGTTCGCGCCCGCGCCGGCCGCGGTCCCGTTCACCGCGCAGACCACCGGCTTCTCGAGCGTGCGGATCGCGAGAACTATTGGATTCCAGGAGTTGCGCACGAAATCGCCAAGGTCGGGGAGCACCCCGCCCTTCGGCATCGCTTCGGCGAGGTCCTGCCCCGCGCAAAACGCGCGGCCGGCTCCGGTGATGAGCACCGCGCGCACGGAGTCGTCAGCCGCCACGGCGGTGATCGCGGCGCGCAGCTCGCCAGCCATGGCGCTGTTGAAGCTGTTGAGGACGTCGGGACGGTTCAGCGTGATCGTCGCGACGCCATCAGCTGTCGAGCGGAGGATCGAGTCGGTCGCCATCGTCGTGGTCTCGGGGAGTGGTTCCGGCGCGAATGGAAAGATAGCGCGCGAACCGTTTGAGCGACTCAGGGCGGGCGTTCGAGACCCGCGATTCAATGCGTCGTTCTTGTCGGCGCAACCCCACCGGCTACTGCACTACCAGCTGCAATGAGTCAGCGAGCGCGCCTCTCGTCGCAACGATCCAGGTCACGCCGGACTTCCGCGCGATGACGGTCGCCGCGCGAATCCCAACGGGGGCGACGGTCGCGATGGTCGTATCCCGCGTCAGATACGTCACGACCGGCGAGCCCGCCTTCGGGTTCGCGGTGGAACTGGTCAGAGCGGCGATCTGGCGGTTGAGGGCGTCAAACCCGTCGACCCACACCGACCAGGCGCCGCCGACCGCGAGCGTGTCGCACGCCTGCGTATCGGGACAGCGGAGCCGGATGCGCGTGACGCGCTGCGTGAGAACGATGCTCTTGTAGCCGGTGTGGCGCTGCTGCTCGGTCTGTATCGTGTGGCACTCCGGCGTGCACCGCGCAACCGTCGTATCGACTTGGCCGAGCGACGCCGATATCGAAATCGTCACCGTCGCGGGCTCGAGCGGCGGCGAGATCGACGTGTACGCGCCGGGTCCGCTCGGGTTGAAGACTGTGTGGCCGTCGACAATACTGTCTACGCCGTCGCGCGGATTGACCACCGTGACGGTATCGATGTCCCAGCGAAACGCCGTGTCGGGGAACGCCGGGACCGTCTGAACACTGTAGTGTGCGATCTCTCCATAGCTGAACAGCGAATCCGGGCCCGTGATGACAAACTCCACGGGATAGGCCGGATCATACGGATTGGTGTGCAGATACGGGTCGCCGCATGAGACCGCGGTGACGAAAATCGCAGCCGCGAGGACGCTCAGTGGCCCCGACTTGCGCCGGCGCCCGCCCCCGCTGTGCTCGCCCGGCACGCCTGTTGACGGCACTGTGCCTTCCGATGTGGAGCGTGATGTCACCGTCGCGATCACCATGGCAATACTGCACCAGCCGGCGATTTGTTCAAGAGCCGGGACGAAGTGCGCCGGGTCGCGAGTGCATGACCGCAACTGCGTCACCGTGGGGCGGCCGTTGCGGTTCCCCTCCTCAGCACTCTTCGCCAGATTTCCCTCATGACTGACTGGCGCCGGATCGCGTACCACGCGCTCGTATCGCGCGCGCTCGACGACGTCGAGGAAGAAACCAACCGCAATCGCACCTCCGTCCCCAAAGAGCACCTCGTGCTCTATCAATTCTCGGCGCGTGGGCACGAAGTCGCCCAAGCGATCCTCGGATCGTTCATCGACGGAAAACATGATGCGGCCGGTGCGTACTATCGCTCCCGGCCGCTTCTCCTTTCCCTCGGCCTGTCGATCGAAGACGCGCTCGCGAGCCCGCTCGGGCGCAGCGGCGGGTTCAGCGACGGACGCGACATCGGCGTCGTGTGCAACCTTCCCAACAGCGATGGCCCGATCGTGCTGCCGATGTCCGGCGACGTCGGGTCGCAGTTTACGCCGGCGGCCGGCTGGGCGCAGTCAATTGTCTATCACCGCGACAGCCTCAAGGACAAAGCGTACGAAGGCTCTATCGCCGTCGCGCTCGGCGGCGACGGCTCCGTCGCCACAAACGGCTTCTGGTCGTCGCTCACCATGGCGACGACGCTCAAGCTCCCGCTGCTGTTCTACATCGAGGACAATGGGCTTGGCATCTCGGTGCGCGGCGACATGCAGACGCCGGGCGGCGACATCGCGGCAAATCTCAAGGGCTTCGGAAACCTGCTCGTGCGCAATGGCGACGGCACGAACCCCGCCGAAAGCGAAAAGCTGCTCCGCGAAGTCGTCGCGCACGTGCGCGCCGGCAAGGGCCCGGCGCTCATCCGCCTGACCGTGCCGCGGCTCTCGAGCCACAGCGGGCCGGACAACCAGAAAGGCTATCGCACCGACGCGGAGATCGCCGCCGACGCGGCGCGCGATCCGATGCCCGCGCTGCGCAAACAGCTGGTTTCGCACGTGCTGACCGAGCCTGAGTGGAAGACGCTCGAGCAGGACGTCGCGCGCGACGTGGCCGCCGGACTCGCGGGAGCCCGCGCACGCCCCGCGCCCGTCCCCGACAAGATCAAGCGGTATGTCTACGCCGAATCACCGGAAGCTGGCGACGCAACCGCAACCGGCGGTCTTTCTGTGGCCGAGATCGCCGCGCTCGGCGGCTCCGAGTCAGCGACGCCCGACGGCGAGATGCTGCGCTTTGCCGACGCCGTGCGCCGCACGCTGCGCACGGAGCTCGCGCGCAATCCGAAACTCGTCGTGTTCGGCGAGGACGTCGGCGTGAAGGGCGGCGTGCACTTGGTCACGGAAGGGTTGCAGAAATCCTTCGGCGCGGCGCGCGTGTTCGACACGAGCCTTTCTGAAGAGGGGATCATCGGCCGCGCGGTCGGCATGGCAATTGGTGGACTGATGCCGGTGGCCGAGATCCAGTTTCGCAAGTACGCCGATCCCGCGACCGAACAGCTGAACAACTGCGGGACGATGCGCTGGCGCACGGCAAACCGGTTCGCAGCGCCAATCGTCGTGCGTATGCCGGGCGGATTCGGCAAGGACGTGGGCGACCCATGGCACTCGCTGAGCGCGGAGGTCGTGTTCGCGCACACGATCGGCTGGCGCGTGGCGATGCCGTCGAACTCCGCGGACGCCGTCGGGCTGCTGCGCGCGGCGATGCGCGGCTCCGACCCCACGATTTTCTTCGAGCACCGGTCGCTGCTCATGACGAGCGACGGCAGCGCGCGCTATCCGGGCGATGACTATGTGGTGCCGTTCGGACGCGCGAACAGAATCCGAGAGGGCAACGACATCACCGTCGTGACGTGGGGCGCGATGACGCACCGGTGTGCGGCGGCCGCGGAGCAGTTCGGTGAAAAGGTGGAGCTGCTCGACCTGCGCACGATCGCGCCGTGGGACCGCAACGCGGTCCTGGAGTCCGTGATGAAAACTGGTCGCGTGCTGATCGTGCACGAGGACACGCTCACGGCCGGATTCGGCGCCGAAGTTGCGGCAACCGTAGCGCGTGAGGCGTTCTGGAGTCTGGATGCGCCCGTGGACCGGCTCGCGGTGGAGGACGTGCCGATGCCGTACCACGAGAACCTGCTGAGCGCGGTGCTGCCGGGGGTTACGGCGATCGTGGAGCGGATCGATGCGCTGCTGAGCGTGTGAGGCTTATCGTCGCGCGCCGGTCCAGAACGCCACGACGCCGCACTTCGAGTCATTGACCTGCAGGCTGACCGGCATGTTGCCCGCGCGATCGTAGACCTCGATCGCCATCACGTCGTTAGCATCGAGGACCTCGTCGATGTGAACGTTGCCGCCGGGCGGAGGGTACTGCTGCATTCCATCCACAACAATCGCCATCGGACAATTCTGACACGAGCTGTTAGTGAGCATCAGCGAGCCCGAATGCGACGAGTAAATAACGGGGCCTTTGGGGAGCGGAGGATACATGCACACGCCGTTCAAGCCGTACAGCATGCCCGTGATCTTGTCCGGATGCCGCGCCTCGAGTTCCTCGGGGCCGATGAACACCGCGCTCAGCAGCCCTTTCTGTCGGTCAAGCCAGCGGTCGTAGAACCCCTGCACGAAAGGCGACGACGGGTTCTTCTGCCCGGTGATCCGGACTTCGCCGAGGTACTGTGCCACGTGCGCGAGCGTGACCGTCACCGCCGACGCCGTGTCCGGAAAGTCGATCGTGCCGAACCACGGCGTGAAGCCGATGCGCCTGATGCTGGCGGTGGCCATGTGGATTCGACCGGTTCCCAACGGGATTTCGCCTTTCTCATTCGTGATCTGCACGAGTCCGCCCGCGATGCGGACGTTCGCATACACAACCGGTCTTCCGTCCGCGGAGACGACGCGCAGCCGGTGCATCGTTCCGGCGCCGGATGAGCTATCCGCCACGCCCTCGGCGACGGTCGCCGCTCGCGACGGCAGCGTGAGGTCGCGCCTCGCGATCGCCGCGCCCCCGAGACGGAATCGCGCGGGGACCGTCGCGAGCGCGCCGTGCGCCGCCGATATCGTCAATCCCGCCGCACGCGGAACGCCGCAGGCTGCGTAGTTGCCGGTCGAATCTGCGGTCACGGTCATATGGGACGCGCGAGCGTCGCGCGCCGTGTCGGCAACCCACGAGATCGTCACGACCGTCGCTGCTCCCGGGGCACCCGCGCTGTCCGCGCGGACCGTGCCGAACACGAAACCATCGGCATGTTCAGCGCCGGGCGCGGAACCGCATGCGCGGCGCCAAAGCGTTGCGAACGATGGACTCGCGAGCACAGCACTGGTCACGAGCTGCGGCGTCGCGTCCACTCGCGTCGCGAGCGCAAATAGACCGAGCGAGTCGAGCACCGGATGGTCGACCCAGAGCGTGTGCACTCCGGCGAGAACCGAGTCGAAGCGGAACGCGCCAAGCGCATCGGTCGTCGCATCGCGGGCGAGATCCGTGAGATGAACATGTGCACCGGCGAGTGGCCGGTGGCCGACGCTGTCGAACACCGTGCCGGCGATCACGCGTGGCACCGTGGGCCCGGGCGTCGCGAGATCGCGCACGACCGAGGCGGTGCCGCCGACCTCGTTGTATCCGTCGAGCAGAACGTAGTTGCGTCGCTGGTCGACCATGCGCCAGCGCGGGATCCGCAGCGTCCACGCGGAGACGATCCATGCCCCCGACGCCAGATGCTGAAATGCCACCGTTCCGCCGAGCGAATCGGCCGGCGCCGGAAGCGGGACGCGGACATACTCGAAGTCCACGCGCCGCAATTCGCTGGTCGCGCTGTCGATCCAGATTAGTCCCTTGATCTCAGGGCGCGTGTCATGATCGCGCGGCACGAACGCGAGCGCGATCTGCGTCCCCGTGGAATCGCGGCGGACGTCGGGCAAGACCGTGACACAGTGGTGCCGCGTAAACCCGGTGGAGAGAATCACGGCTTCGTCGGGCGCGAAGAAGTTTTCGGAGCCGTCGTCGTGTTGCTTGAAGTAGCCGTCGCGCTCGAGGACCGCCGGTGCGGGCGCGACGAACGGGCGTTCGCCCGACCGCCCGCGCAGCGTGGTATCCGCGTAGTCCACCGTGCCGTCCGCGCGCAGCTGGCGCTGGAAGCGGAACGCCGCTGTGGTGACGAGCCGCTGGTCGCGCGTGAGCGTGCTCGCTTCCAGCGCATTCCGAACCTCTGTCCAGGCGGCCGCCGCACCCGGCGACGGACTCTCCGCGTCCGACGCGCAGCCGGCGCTGCCCACGACGTGGACGACGGTCAGCGTGATCCTGTGTGCCGCCACGACTACGTCCACCGTCCGACCGGCCGGAGGCTCGGCGATTGAATCCGTCGTGACCGGCGCAAAGCCTATGCGGCGGATGAGGAGGCGGAGCGGGCCGGCGGACGGCGAATGCACGGTGGCAATGCCATCCCCTGACGAGAGCGTCGTGGGCCCGACGGCGTCGCCGGCGCCGAGCGCGGCGACGAGCACACCGGCGAGCGGCTCGCGCGTCTCCTCGTTGAGAAGCCGCACGTGTACGTCCTGTGCTCCGGCAACAGCGGATGCACAAAGCCCGCCCGTCAGCAGAACAATCAGCGCGAGTCGCTCATGGCATTGCATCGACAATGTCATGAGCTACGGCTTCCGGCTCCCGGTCCAGAAGACGATGATCCCGCACGCGCTGTCATTGGCATGCAGGCTGCTGGGCACGTTGCCGCCGCGCGCGTAGACCTCGATGGCCGCAACGTCGCTCGCGTCGAGGAGCTTATCGATCGGATAAGTTCGATACATCTGCTGCCCATCGACGATGATGGCCATCGGACACAGCGTCCCATAAAGCGAGGCGATCTGAGTCGAAACCGGCGTCACGTCCCCGGTCCTGTTGTTGCGAATCAACCGCACGCCGTTCAGCCCATAGAGCATGCTGGTGATCCTGTCGGGATGCCGGAACTCGAGCTCCTCCGGTCCGATGAACACGGCGCTCAACGCGCCCTTTTGTCGCATCATCCAGCGATCGTAGAATCCGGCGAGCTCGAGGGACGACTTTACCGGAGCCGCATCCGTCACGGTTACCGTCGCCAGCGATTGCGTGAGTCGCGGCAGCTTGATCGTGAACACGGATGCCGTATCGACAAAGTCGACCTTGCCGAACCACGGCTGATATCCAATTCGTTGCACGTGCATCGTGAAGGATCGCCGGGTGCCGTGGCCGAGGCTGACTTCTCCTTTCTCGTCCGTAATCTGCGCGATCCCACCCTCGACGTTCACGCTCGCGTACGCCACGGGCTGGCTGTCGGCCGAGACGACGCGCACCACGCTTGTCTGAGCGCCAACGCGAACCACCGCGGCACCACATACCGCCAACGCGACCGCCGACAGGCGCATTGCCTTCACGGATTGACGTACTCCTTCCGCCAGACGAGCACGACGCCGCAATTGGTGCGCGTACCCGCGAACTGCAGCGGCGTCCGCGCGGCTGAGTTGTAGATCTCAATCATCGCGATCTCGTCCTTCCCGAGCTCGTTCACCATCGGCCAATCGGATATCGTGCCGTCGATCCACACGGTCGGGACGCACGTCATCGTGATCCCCGAACCGCCCTTCGACGGCACGGAATAGACGCCAGTCATGTAGACGCCCCACTGGGATCCACGCGTAGTGACGTGAACACCAGGAAAGCTGAGTGCCTGCCCCACACTCATGGCTCTCGCGAAGTCTGACGAATCGGCCCGGTATCCAAACCCCGCCCGACGCCGCTGGTCGAGTTCGTCTTTCCTCGCGTCGTATCGCTGCCGCTCTTGAATCCTGATGGTGCGCAACTTGGTAACGAGCTGCTCCAGCGGGTCGACGGGTGGAAGGGTGAGGTCCCGCCGTGCGACGCCCTCGTCGCCTATCTCGAACGACTCGGGAATTGCGGCTGTCAACGTGTCGTGCGCCGAGACCGTCACCACGCGCCCGCGAGGGACGCCGCAGATGGCGTAGTTCCCGATACTGTCCGGGCGCGCGGTTCGATTCACCGAGGTCCCGGCAACCGCTCCGCCGCCCGGCGCCGACACCTGCCATTGCGCTTCGACCACGGCATCGGAGGCGAACGCCGCGGAGTCACCGACGGTGACACGGCCGAACACGAAGGCGCTGTCTCCGCGCGGCGTCGCCCCGGAGCCGCACGCGAGCTTCCACAGCGTGGCGAACGAAGGAATCGCGAGCGCCACGCGGCTGATGCCCGGCGCTGCGGCGTCCACCCGTTTGCCGAGTGCATACAGGCCGAGCGAGTCCAGCGCCGGATGATCCACCCAGACGCCATGTATCCCGGTGCCGACCCTGTCGAAGCGGAACGCGCCGAGTGAGTCCGTGACCGTGTCGCGGTCGAGGCCCGCGACGTGCACGTGCGCGCCGGCGAGCGGACGCTGCGCGATGCTGTCGAACACCGTGCCCGCGATACTGCGCGATGTATCAGGCGACGGGATGGTATCCGCGTGTGCGAGCGGCGAGTAGCGCAACCCGGACACGCTTTCGCTGGTCCGACCGGAATCGAGGTCGCGCAGGACCGACAGCAGCGTGACGGTGACCATCGTGACCGAGTCGCGCGCGAAGACGCCCACGGACGCCGCCTGATATCCGATGCGGCGCGCGGCGATCGCGGACGTCCCGGTTCGAAGGCCGCGAATCTCGAATTGCCCCGCGTCGAGACTCGTCGCCCGCCGAAGCCCCGGAGTGAGCGTCAGCGCCACGCTTTCGACCGGACGGCCGACCTGGTCGACCATGCGTCCACGAATGACGAGCGAGTCCTGCGCATGCAGCGGTACGGCGATGAGCAACGCCGCCATCGTAGCCGCGATGTGCGTCCCGCGGGCAGTCACTTCGCCACCTCCGGCGCGCCGCGCATCCAGAGCACGATCAGCGAACACGGCTCATGTCCGCTCCACGCGTAACTCTTGTACCACTCCGGAATTGCTTCCTGCGTATCGTAGAACTCGAACGCGACGATGTCGAGGAAATTGACCCGCATGACATTCGTCCACGAGGGCACTCGTCCGTTCTCGAGATACACGATGCAGCGCCACTGCGTCGTCGCCTCGATGCCCTCGTCGAGCGGGAGGGGGATGCGCCGCACGCCCGCCACGCCGTCGAAGATGTCCGCGAAATAGATCGGCGTAAGCGCCGCGATCTCGCGTGCATCGCGAAATACGCCGAGACCAAGGCGCCGGCGACAGGTGAAACCGTCGAGGGACTGGCGCGGACACTCCTCACCCGACGTGACCGTGACCGGCGCGAGGTTGGATGCGTGGGGCTTCAGGACGAAGTTGATCGTTGCGGCGCCGTGCGACGCGAGCACGACCTCGGTGTCGGCGGGCTCCCATCCCGGCACACGCGCGCGGAGGCGCGTCGGCCCCTGCAACAGTTGCCCGACGGCGTAACGCCCGGTGGCGTCGGCGCGCGCCGCGCGCCCCGACGTCACCACGTACACTTCGGCGTCGCCCAGTGGCTCGCCGGCCGCATCGGTGACCGTGCCGGTCACAATGGATGTCGTATCGTGGGTCGCAAATCCGGTCGCGGCCGGAACGAGCACCGCGTCGCCGTCAGGGCGGATCACCACGGCGACAGCCGCGTCGATGAGCACTTCGGTGAGCGCCGCGGCGACGGTGATGTCGCGTGCCTTGAGATGCACGACGCGGTCGGCGTCGACGACGTCGTCCGCATAGATGAAGCGGAGCCCGGACAGCCGCGAGAGCTTCTGGAGCGCGGCGTGCACGGGCACGCTGTCGAGGTCGAGGGCAATGCGCTTCCGCAGCATCGGCACGCGCGACGGC
>JBIOHR010000002.1:0-59519 GCA_044449085.1 Gemmatimonadales bacterium
ACGTTCTGGATCACCCCCTGCTGCACGAACAGCAGTGCGAGCAGGATCGAGAATGGGAGGAACAGGTACAGCGTGCCGCGCACGAGGTCGACCCAGAAGTTGCCGAGACGGCCGGCGGTGTGCCGTGTGATGCCGCGCGCGAGCGCGATGGCGAGCGCGACCCCGGTCGCGGCCGAGACAAAGTCGTGGAACGTCAGCTGGGTCGCCTGCGAGAAGTACGACATCGTCGTCTCGCCGCTATACGACTGCCAGTTGGTGTTCGTGGTGAACGAGGCCGCTGTCTCGAACGCCTGGCGGTCGGGCACCGCGCTCATATGGGCCGGGTTCAGCGGGAGGAACTGCTGAAGACGCAGCACCGCGTACGTGAGCAGCATCGAGGCCGCGCTGAAGCACAGCATTGCCGCCGCGTAGCGCGTCCAGTGCTGGTCGTCGGCGGGATCAACCCCAGCGATGCGATAGATGAACCGCTCGACCGGGCGCAGCCATCCCATCGAGCCGTCGTACACTCTCAGCACGTAGATGCCGAGCGGCTTCGTGACGAGCAGCACCGCGATCGCAAAGAACGCGATTTGGAGCCAGCCGTTGATGGTCATGTCAAAACTTCTCCGGCCGCACCAGCGTATAGAGCAGGTAGCCGAGCAGCAGCAGGGCCACGATGCCGCCGATGATCGAGTCAAGCGTCATGCCCGGGCTCCTCCACATTCGTGGACCCGCCCAGGATGCGGCAGACCTTCACGTAAGCGAGCATCAGCGCGAAGAACGCGACCGTGCCGGCGATGTAAACCAGGTCGAGCATGGAACGCTCCGATCGATGAGTGTTGCTGGATCGGAGGCATCATGCCGCGCACGGCGTGAAGGCCGCACAAACGCGGGCGGGCGAAGGTGCTAAGGTTTCGCAAAAACATGCAAACGCCAAGCGCACAGCAACTGTCTCACTTGGAGCCGCGGGACACCGAACGTTTTGTCGCCACCCACCAGGACAGCCCAATGACGCGCACTCGTGCCGAACTGCCCCTGCGCACCCGTCTTTTTCAGGATCTTTCTTCCGATATTCGCTACGGCGCGCGCATGCTCCGCCGGCGTCCCGGGTTCACGGCGGTCGTCGTGCTCACGCTAGCGCTCGGCATCGGCGCGACGACGGCGATTTTCAGCGTCGTGTACGGCGTGCTGCTGCGTCCGCTGCCCTATCCCTCGCCGGACCGGATCATGGCGGTGTTCGAGGTGAACGCGAAGGGGCACCCCGCGCGCCTCGCCGATCCGAACTTCGACGACTTCCGCGACCAGAACCGCAGTTTCCAGTCGATCGCCAAGTACAACAACTACGTCGAGTCGATATCGGGAACCGCGGAGCCGACGCGCACGATGATCGCGAATGTCTCTCCGGACTTCTTCAAAGTGTTCGAAGTACAGCCCGTCCTCGGACGGACGTTCACGGCGGGCGACGACAAGAAAGGGGCGGGTCCGACGGCGCTCGTCAGCTACGGATACTGGAAGCAGGTTCTCGCGTCTTCCCGCGACCTGTCGCAATCGCGCCTGAGCATCGGCGGCTCGGTCTTCTCGGTCATCGGCGTCCTCCCGGCCGGATTCCAGTTTCCCTCCAATGTCGACGTGTGGCTCCCGGCCGGGCTCAACGGTGAGAACGCCTCCAGGACGTCGCACAACTACTCGGCGGTCGCGCGGCTCCGTGACGGCGTGTCCAGAGACCAGGCGAACCGCGACATCAGCACGATCGCGCGGCGGATTCACGAATCGTCCAATGAGCAGGGCGACTATCTGCTCAAGGACGGAACCGTCGTCGCGCTGCAGGATTCAATCACCGGCAAGGCCAAACCCGCGCTGCTGCTCCTGCTTGGCGCGGTCGGGTTCCTCCTCCTGGTCGCCTGCGCCAACGTGGCCAATCTCTTGCTTGCCCAGGCGTCGGCGCGCGAGCGCGAGCTGGCGATCCGCGGAGCGCTCGGCGCCGAACGCGGCCGCTTGATGCGGCAGTTCCTGACCGAAGCGTTCCTGCTCTCGCTGTTGGGCGGCGGCTTTGGCGTGGTGGGAGCTGTGCTGGGTGTCTCCGAGCTGGTCGCACTGGCGCCATCGAGCTTGCCGCGCCTCGACAGCGTCGCGATCAGCGTGCCGGTCCTGCTCTTCGCGTTCCTGCTCGCCGCGGGCGTTGCCGCGGGCCTCGGCATTTTCGCTGCGATCCGCGCCACGTCCGATGATCCGCGCAAGGGCCTCGCCGAGGGCGGCCGCGGGCACGCGGGCTCGCGCGAGAGTCAGCGCGTCGGGCGCGCCATCGTCGTGGCGCAGATCGCGATTACGCTCGTGCTGGTCGTCGGTGCGGGCCTTCTCGGGCGCAGCCTGATGAAAGTGCTGGACGTGAACCCCGGTTTTCGAGTGGACAACATCGTCGCGATGGACGTCTCACTTCCAACGACCGATCGGCCGCAGGCCAAGGTGGATGAGACCCTCTTCTATTCGCGTCTCGTCCAACGGCTGAGCCAGGTGCCTGGCGTGCGCAGCGTCGGTGCCAGCAGCGTGCTGCCGCTCACGGACGGCGGACTCCCGGATGGCCGCTTCCTCCTGATGACGCAGGCGGAACTTCCCGCGACGCCGGCCGGTTTCGCCGATCTGTCGCGCCAGCAGGAACGCATCGGCAATGCAGACTACTGCGTTGCGACGGATGGATACTTCAAGGTGCTCGGCATTCCCCTCGTCCGCGGCCGCATGTTCGACGCGCGCGACGACGCCAGCGCGCCGCACGCGGCCCTCATCAGTGAGTCGCTCGCGCGCAGCCGGTGGCCGCACGAAGATCCTATCGGGCGCACGATCGAGTTCGGGAACATGGACGGCGAGATGCGCCTCCTGACCGTCGTCGGGGTCGTCGGCGACACGCATGAATATGGCCTCGACGCGCCGCCGCGTCCGACCGTTTACGTCAACCTGTTCCAGCGTCCGCGACAGGCGATGACCCTGTCGATGCTCAGCGACGCCGACCCGCGCCAGGTGACGTCGGCCGCGCGCGAAGTCCTCCACGATCTCAACCCGGCGATCCCTCCGAAATTCCAGACCTTCGCGCAGATCTACTCCGCCTCGCTGGGATCCCGGAAGTTCAACGTCATTCTCATCGGGTTCTTCGCCGTGACGGCGCTGGTGCTCGCCACGGCCGGCGTGTTCGGCGTGGTTGCCTATTCGGTGAGCCGGCGGACCCGCGAGTTCGGTGTGCGCATTGCACTCGGCGCGGGGACGGGCGATGTGCTGCGAATGATCCTGGGTCAGGGGCTGCGGACGATTTTCATCGGGGTCGTGATCGGGATGGCGGGGGCGCTGGCGCTCACGCGCACGGTGGCCTCGCTGCTCTTCGGGGTGACGGCGACGGATCCGCTGACGCTCGGCGGCGTGACACTGCTGCTGGTCGGTGCGGCACTGCTGGCGTGTTATATCCCGGCACGGCGCGCGACCAAGGTGGATCCGATGGTGGCGCTGCGGGACGAATAGCCGAGGGCGATGCGGGAGGCGCGACTTCGCCCCGATGCGAAATGCGGGGTGGGAATGCGAGAAGCGGGAGGACTGCGAAATCCCTCCCGTTTCTCGCACCCCAACCCCGCATCTCGCATTTGGAGTGGCCTATAATCCGGCCAGGTCCGCGGCCGGTAGTATGAGCGTGAACGTACTCCCGTCCGCCTTCCTCATGTACGTCACCGCGCCGCCCTGCGATTCCGCCATCTGCCGCGCGATTGCGAGGCCAAGACCCGCGCTGCCGGCGTCAGCCCGCTCCCCCGGGGGCCGATAGAACGGCGTGAAGATGCGTTCGTCCTCGCCAACGGGGACGCCGGGTCCCGTGTCTGCGACGCTTACGGCGAGCATCGCGCCGTCGCGCCGCGCGGAGAGCCTGATCGACGTCGTCGGTGAGGAGTACTTGACGGCGTTGTCGATCAGGTTCACCAGCACGCGAATTGAGAGCGACAGGTCGAACCGGCCGGCAAGCATCGCGGCGTCGGTCGGAAGTTCCGCCAACAGCGTCCGCCCGGCGAGGCGACCTTCGGTATCCTGCACCGCGGCGCTCAGCAGGTCGTCGACCGCGTTGAGCTCGACGTGCATCGGCATCGCGCCGGCGCTGAGCCGCGAGAGGTCGAGCAGGTCGGCGACGACGCGGTTCAGGCGGTCCGCCTGTTCTTCGATGATCTGCGACCGCTCGTCGCCGAGCGAGCTGAGCTCGTGCGCGAGCGCCTTGATCGTCGTGAGCGGCGTGCGCAGGTCGTGGGAGACGGACGCGAGCAGCGCGTCCTTCAGGCGGTCCGCCTCGCGCAGGGCCTCGACGTGCGCGAGGTCGGCCGCCACCCGCACGCGCTCGGCGCCGAGCGCAGCGTAGAACGCAAGGGCGTCGACGAAGCGCCATTGCGAGTCGTCGAGACCGGTTACTGCGTCGCCCTCGAGGCGCAGTACGCCGACCGTTTCGCCCCGCACGACGAGCGGGAGCAAAATCGCCCGGAGTTCAATGCCCGGCGCCCGCACGAGATCGCGCACCGACATCCCCGCGCGTCCGAGCCGCGAGGTCCCCTCGTTCGTTTCAGCCGCCGGCGCGCCCTCAGCTGCGACCCAGTTCACGAGAGCAGGCGCCGGCGCCGGCTCGGCGCGCGGCGGGTTCGCCGCGCCGGAGCGAATCCCCCGCTCGCCCGCAATGTACACATCGCACGAGTCCGCGTGCGTCGATTCCCGGATCATTGTCGCGACCGCGCTGAGCGCGTCTTCGGCGCGGGCAGCCGCCAGCGCTTCCGCTCCGAGCGCCGCGAGGCGATCGACCTCCTCGGCGCGCGCACCGGCAAGGCGCGCCGATTCCTGCTCGCGATGCAGGAGCTGCGCGGCCACGATGCTCGTCACGAGAAATGCGATCAAGACGAGCCAGTCGAGCGGATTCGAGATGACCAGGGTGTGCAGGGGTGACAGAAAGAACCAGTCGAACACCAGGAACGATGCGGCGCCTACGCCGACCCCGAGTACCCGTCCCCCCTGCGCGCCCGCGCCGAGGACCACCAGCAGCAGCACCAGCGTGATGTGTGCCTTGTCGAGGCTGGCACGGAACGGGATCATCGCGGCCGTCGTCGCGGCGAGCACCGCGAGCCAGAGCGCCGCATCGCGGATGCGCCGTGCGGATGTCACGGGCCGAACCGGTATCCGACGGCCGGAATGGTGAAGATGAACCGCGGATGGACCGGATCGCTCTCGAGTTTGCGTCGCAGATGCGCGACGTACACCCGGAGATACTGCTGTGCGTCACCGTGGTCCCGGCCCCGCCAGACCGCCGCGAAGAGCTGCTGGTGCGTCATGACGCGCCCGGGATGGGTCGCCAGCGCGATGAGCAACTCCCACTCGATCGGCGTCAGGTGCACGGGCGACCCGCCGAGCTTCACTGCGCGGCGTTCGAGGTCGATCGCGAGGTCCTCGCGCACGATCGTCGTGGCGCCGTCCGCCGCACCGGCGGCTGCGCGCCGGAGCAGCGCCCGCACGCGGGCTTTCAACTCAGCGGGCGAGAAAGGTTTTGTAACGTAATCGTCACCGCCGGCGTCGAAGAGCGCGACCTTTTCCGCGTCCGAGTGGCGCGCCGAGAGCACGAGGATTGGTGCCTGCGTCCAGCCCCGCAGTTCACGACAGATGTCCACGCCGGCGCCGTCCGGCAGGCCGAGGTCGAGCACGATGAGGTCGGGCCGCTCCGCGGCGGCGGTGTCGAGCCCCTCGCGTGCGGTGGCCGCCTCGAGTACGCGGGTGCCATCGTCCTCGAGCGCGTGCTTCACGACGCGCCGGATCTGGTGTTCGTCGTCGACCACGAGAATTGTTTTGCGGACGGCGGGCATGCGGGAAAGGTAGCGAACGCCGTGGCGACTGAAGAGCGGCAGGGTTGACAGTGCCCAGCCACAACCTTAGGGTGTCGTAGCGAAAGAGTGCCGCGCGGCTCGTTCGTTCGAGTCGCGCGGCGCTGCGCAAATCACACGGAGCCCCAAATGGACGGAGATACTAGTCGGTCGCGTCGCCCGAGAAGGGATACGATTGCGGGGTGAGGTTCTCGCTGTACCGAGAACCGGCTGACCGGGCGCCAGGCGCCCAACTCGATTCCGCAAATGTTCCCCTCCCCTCGTGGCGGCGCGATGCCATGACGCGGAAACGAGAGCAATGAATACGACTACGACATCACGCGGCGCCCCCGTCGCGATCGCGGAGTTCGCGCGGATTCCGGCCGCCGCGGTGCTCGAACAGCTTGGCGTCACGCGCCTCGGGCTGAGCGAGACCGCGGCGCAGGAGCGCACGGAGCAGTTCGGCGAAAACAAAGTGGCGCACGAGGCGCCGCCCACCTGGTACTTCCAGCTCGGCCACGCGTTCTGGAATCCGTTCATCGGCGTCCTGATTGCGCTCGGCGTGCTGTCATACCTCACGGGCGACCTCCGCGCGGTGATCGTGATCGGCGTGATGGTCACGATCAGCGCCCTCCTCCGGTTCGTGCAGGAGTTCCGCTCCAACCAGGCGGCGCTCGCGCTGCAGGCGATCGTGCGCACGAAGGCGACCGTCGAGCGCGTCAATGACGCGACCGAGGAAGAGCCCTCACCGGTTCCGACCAAGCGCGAGCTGCCGATCGAGGCGATCGTCCCTGGCGACATCGTCCACGTGTCGGCGGGCGACATGATTCCCGCCGACGTGCGCTTCCTGAGCAGCAAGGACCTGTTCATCAGCCAGTCGGCGCTCACGGGCGAGGCGATCCCGGTCGAGAAGACGGATGCGACGCCCGACGACAACGGCGTCGTTTCGGCATCGCTGCCCGACCTGCGCAACATCGGTTTCATGGGGACGAGCGTGGTCAGCGGCACGGCGGCGGCCGTCGTGCTCGCCACCGGCGACAACACGTACTTCGGCTCGATGGCCAAGGGGCTCGTCGGGCAGCGCCCGGAGACGTCGTTCGACATCGGCGTGAACAAGGTCAGTTGGCTGCTGATCAAGTTCATGGCGGTCATGGTGCCGATCGTGTTCGTGATCAACGGCATCTCCAAGCACAACTGGCTTGACGCGTTCATGTTCGGTCTCGCGGTGGCCGTCGGCCTCACGCCGGAAATGCTGCCGATGATCGTCACCGCGAACCTCGCCAAGGGCGCTGTCACGATGGCGCGGCGCAAGACGATCGTGAAGCGGCTCAATGCGATCCAGAACTTCGGCGCCATGGACGTGCTGTGCACCGACAAGACCGGCACGCTCACGCAGGACAAGATCGTGCTCGAAAAGCATATCAACGTGATCGGCGAGGAGGACGAGGAGGTGCTCAACCTCGCGTACCTCAACAGCGTCTACCAGACCGGGCTGAAGAACCTGCTCGACGTGGCGATCCTCGAGCGGTCCGACCTGCATACCGCGCTCGGCATCGACACGATCTACAAGAAGGTTGATGAGATTCCGTTCGATTTCGTGCGGCGCCGGATGTCCGTGGTGGTCGAGCGCGGCAAGGAAGTGCACGAACTGATCTGCAAGGGCGCGGTGGAGGAAATCCTCGCCGTCTCCACGCAGATCCGCGACGAAGATCGCATTGTGCCGCTCGACCCCGAGACCCGCGAGACCGCGCTGGAAGTCGTGCAGGAGCTCAACGAGGACGGGCTGCGCGTTGTGGCCGTCGCGTACCGTGAGTTTCCGCCGCGTGCCGGGGCATTCACCGTCGCCGACGAAGGCGACCTGATTCTCGCCGGCTTCATGGCCTTCCTGGACCCGCCGAAGGACTCGGCCGCGCCGGCCCTGCGCGCGCTCAAGCAGTACGGCGTCAGCGTGAAGATCCTCACCGGCGACAACGGCACGGTGACGCAGAAGGTCTGCCGCGACGTGGGGCACCCCGTCGGCACGATCGTGAACGGAAGCGACCTCGATGCGCTGAGCGATGCTGAACTCTGCGACCTCGCCGAGCGTACCACCGTGTTCGCCAAGCTCGCGCCGCTGCAGAAGACGCGCGTCGTGAAGGCGCTGAGGTCCCGCGGACACACCGTCGGATTCCTCGGCGACGGCATCAACGACGCCGGCGCGCTGCGCGAGGCGGACGTCGGTATATCAGTCGACTCCGCGGTCGACATCGCGAAGGAATCCGCCGACATCATCCTGCTCGAGAAGAGCCTGATGGTGCTCGAGGAGGGCGTGCTCGAGGGCCGGAAGATCTTCGGCAACATCATCAAGTACATCAAGATGACCGCGAGCTCGAACTTCGGGAACGTGTTCAGTGTGCTCGTCGCGAGCGCATTCCTGCCGTTCCTGCCGATGCTCCCGATTCAGCTGCTCGTGCTGAACCTGCTGTACGATATCTCGCAGACGTCCATTCCATTCGACGACATGGACCCGGACTACCTGCTCGTCCCGCGAAAATGGAGCGCGGACGACATCGGGCGCTTCATGGTGACGATCGGCCCGACGAGCTCGATCTTCGACATGGTCACCTTCGCCGTGATGTGGTGGGTCTTCAAGGCCAATGCGCCGGCGCACGAGGCGCTGTTCCAGAGCGGCTGGTTCATCGAGAGCCTCCTCTCGCAGACGCTCGTCGTGCATATCATCCGGACGGCGAAGATTCCGTTCATCCAGAGCCGCGCGACGTGGCCGGTGCTCTCCCTCACGGCGACGATCATGGTGATCGGGATGATCCTTCCCTTCTCGCCGCTCGGCAGCCACCTCGGCCTCGAGCCGCTCGGCGCGACGTACTTCGTGTGGCTGTTCCTGATCCTCGGGAGCTACATCGCGCTGATGCAGGTGGTGAAGGCGTGGTACATGAAGAAGTACCATGGATGGCTCTGAGCGAAACTCAGCCCGTCCCAAGTACGTCACTCGCCTCGCGCTCAGTAGCTGCCGCGAGCAAGTAGTCCCGATTCATGCGAGCAATTGTATCGAGAGATATCCCCTTCGGGCACGCCTCCTGGCATTCGCCAAACAGCGTGCACCCGCCGAACGTCTCGAGGTCCATCTGGTGCACCATAGCGAGCGCGCGCTTCATCCGCTCCGGCTGACCCTGCGGCAGTTCGCCGAGGTGGGTGATTTTTGCAGCCGTGAACAGCGAGGCCGACGCATTGGGGCACGCCGCGACGCACGCGCCGCAGCCGATACACGCCGCTGCGTCCATCGCGTCGTCGGCAGACTGCTTGGAGATCGGGATCGCGTTGCCGTCGCGGGCGCTTCCCGTGCGCGCCGAGATGAACCCGCCGGCCTGGATGATGCGGTCGAACGCGCCCCGATCCACGACCAGGTCCTTGATCACGGGAAATGCCTTCGCGCGCCACGGCTCGATCCAGATCTGGTCGCCGTCCTTGAAGCTGCGCATGTGCAGCTGGCACGCGGTCGTGAGCTTCATCGGCCCGTGTGCGGCGCCGTTGATCATCATCCCGCACGCGCCGCAGATTCCCTCACGGCAATCGTGGTCGAATGCGATCGGCGCTTCGCCCTTCTCGATGAGGCGCCCGTTGACGACGTCGAGCATCTCGAGGAACGACATGTCCGGCGAAATGTCCTCGGCGGCATAGTCGACGAGCCTGCCCGGCACCGTGGGCCCCGCCTGGCGCCATACGTGAAGCTGAACCCTCACTTGTAGCTCCGCGTCGAGAGGTGGACGTTCTCGAATGCGAGCGGCTCCTTGTTGAGCACAGGGACTTTTCCTTCGCCTGCATATTCCCAGGCGGAGACGTAGGCAAACGCTTCGTCGTTGCGCACCGCCTCGCCGTCCTTTGTCTGATATTCCTCCCGGAAGTGGGCACCGCAGCTCTCCTCGCGCTGCAGGGCGTCGATGCACATGAGCTCGCCGAACTCGAGGAAGTCGGCCACGCGGCCGGCGTTCTCCAGCGCCTGATTCAGCTCGGCGCCCGATCCGGGGATGGAGACGTCCGCCCAGAACTCTTCGCGGAGTCTTGGAATCGCGACGAGCGCTTCCTTGAGCCCCGCGGCGTTGCGCGACATCCCGCACTTTTCCCACATGATATGCCCGAGCTGCCGGTGGATCGAGTCGGCGGTGCGCTTGCCCTTGATCGAGAGCAGCCGGGCGGTGCGTGCGTTCACCGCGTCCATCGCCTCGCGAAACGCAGCGTGGCCGGTGGTGAGTCCATCGACCTTTGCGCCGGCGAGATAGTCGCCGATCGTCGCGGGCAGCACGAAGTATCCATCGGCGAGCCCCTGCATGAGCGCGCTCGCCCCCAGGCGATTGGCTCCGTGATCCGAGAAGTTCGCCTCGCCGATCACGTGCAGCCCCGGAATCGTGCTCATGAGGTTGTAGTCGACCCAGAGGCCGCCCATCGTGTAGTGCACGGCGGGATAGATCCGCATCGGCTGCTGGTACGGGTTCTCATCCGTGATGCGCTGGTACATCTCGAACAGGTTGCCGTAGCGCTCACGGATCGTGTGTTCGCCCAGGCGTTTGATCGCGTCGGCAAAGTCGAGATACACGCCGCGTCCGCCGGGCCCTACGCCGCGTCCTTCATCGCACACTTCCTTCGCCGCGCGGCTGGAGATGTCGCGGGGTGAAAGATTGCCGAAGCTCGGATATTTCCGCTCGAGGTAGTAGTCACGATCGCTCTCGGCGATCTCACCGGGCTTCCGGCCGCAATCCTCCTTCTTCTTCGGCACCCAGACGCGCCCGTCGTTGCGCAGCGACTCGGACATGAGCGTGAGCTTCGACTGGTGCTCGCCCGCGACCGGAATGCAGGTCGGATGTATTTGCGTGAAGCACGGATTGGCAAACGCCGCGCCCTTCTTGTATGCGCGGTATGTCGCGGTAACGTTGCAGCCCTTGGCGTTGGTCGAGAGGTAGTAGACGTTGCCGTACCCGCCGGTGCCCAGCACGACCGCGTCTGCCACGTGCGCCGCCACCTCTCCGGTCACGAGGTCGCGGGTGATGATTCCGCGGGCGCGTCCGTCGACGACGACGAGATCGAGCATCTCGTGCCGGCTGTACATCGTCACGCCGCCGCCCGCGATTTCCTTTTCGAGCGCCTGATATGCGCCGAGCAGCAGCTGCTGGCCGGTCTGTCCGCGCGCGTAAAACGTGCGCGAGACCTGCGCGCCGCCAAACGACCGGTTCGCGAGCAGTCCGCCGTACTCGCGCGCGAACGGCACGCCCTGGGCGACGCATTGGTCGATGATATTGACGCTCACCTGCGCCAGCCGGTAGACGTTGGACTCGCGCGAGCGAAAATCCCCTCCCTTCACGGTGTCGTAGAAGAGGCGCCAGACGCTGTCGCCGTCGTTCTGGTAATTCTTGGCCGCATTGATCCCGCCCTGCGCCGCAATAGAGTGCGCTCGCCGCGGAGAATCCTGAAAGCAGAAACAGCTCACGTTGTAGCCGAGCTCGGCCAGCGACGCAGAAGCGCTCGCGCCCGCGAGGCCGGACCCGACGACGATCACATGGTGTTTCCGCTTGTTCGATGGGTTCACCAGCTTCATCTCGAAGCGGTGCTTGTTCCACTGCTCGGCAACGGGCCCGTCGGGAACGCGCGGGTTGAGTTTGATCGTCATGTGTGAGTCAAGGCGGCGCCTCAGTGAACAAAGCCGAGCATGACGCTCAACGGCAGGAGACTGAACCCCACGGGAACGATGACGGCGATCGCGAGCGCGAGGCGCCGGTGGAGCGGGTCGCCCGACGGGCGTGCGACGCCGAGGGTGCGGAGCGCGGCCCACGCCCCGTGATACAGGTGCAGGCCGAGGAATGCCATCGCCCCGAGGTAGAAGAGTGACACCCACACCGTCTCGAAGCCGATCACGACGTTGCCGTACGCCTGCCCGCGGACGAACGCCGGATGCAGCGTGCCGGTCGTGAAGTGCAGGATGTGATACGGAATGAACAGCAGGAGATACACGCCGCCCCAGCGCATCGTGCGCGCCGCGTACGTCGAGACCTGCGGTTCGCGCTTGGCATAGGCCGCCGGCCGGGCGGCGCGGTTGCGCATGGTCAACTGGTACGCCGCGGTGATATGCAGCACGACGCTCACCAGCAGCGTGATCCGCAGCAGCCAGGTGAACTCGATGAGATCCACCTGCAGGAGGTGCGAATACGCGTTGAAGCGCGCCGCGCCCGCAAAGAACTGCAGGTTGCCGGCCATATGCAAAATGACGAACGCGACGAGGATCAGCCCCGTCGCGCCCATCACCACCTTCTTGCCGACGCTGGAATCCCAGAAGCGAACGAGTCCAGCTCGTTCCATCAGAACTTGATGACGCTCATCGGCTCGCGCACCGCTTCCGCACTTTTCGCGAGTGCGGCCTTCTCGTCTGCGGTGAGCGTCACCTCGATGATCTTCTCCATTCCCTTGCGGCCAAGCTTCACGGGCACGCCGAGGAAAAGCCCCTTCATGCCGTATTCGCCGTCGAGCCACGCCGAGCATGGGAGGATGCGCTTCTGGTCCAGCACGATCGCTTCGACCATCTGCACGGCGCCGGACGACGGCGCGTAGTACGCCGACCCGGTCTTGAGATATTTCACAATTTCGGCGCCGCCATTCCGCGCGCGGTCGACGATGGCGTCGAGCTTCGCCTTGTCCATCAGCTGCGTGATCGGAATGCCGCTCACGGTCGTGTAGCTGATGAGCGGAACCATCGTGTCGCCATGGCCGCCGAGGACCATCGCCTGGATGTCGCGCACGGAGATCTCGAGCGCTTCGGCGAGGAACGAACGGTAGCGCGCCGTGTCGAGCACGCCGGCCATGCCGATCACGCGCTCCCGCGGGAAGCCGCTCGCCTTCATCGCGACGTAGCACATAACGTCGAGCGGGTTGGAGACGACGATGATGATCGCCTTGGGTGAGGTCTTCGCGACATTCTCCGCGACGGACTTCACGATCCCGGCGTTGGTGTTGAGCAGGTCGTCGCGCGACATGCCCGGCTTGCGGGCGATGCCGGCGGTGATCACGACGATGTCAGAGCCCGCGGATTCGTCGTAGCCGTTGGCGCCGACGACGCGCGAATCGAACAGCTCGATCGGCGCGGATTCCCACTGGTCGAGTCCCTTCCCCTGCGGGATTCCTTCCGCGACGTCGACCATGACGACCGTGCGGGCGAGCTCTTTTTCTGCGATGCGTTGCGCGGCCGTCGCCCCGACATTTCCGGCGCCGACAACGGTGATCTTATTCAGCATTGGCGTGAGTTTGCGTTCGAGTTTGTGGGTGACCGTTCACACGACGAAAGCTAATCGGTGACATTGGGCCACACCAACAGAGCGATTTTGCCGATTGGATCAGGTAAGGCGACTGCAACTGCAACGGGCTTTCCGCGGACTTCGCGGAGACAGCCGCGGATACGGCAACTGCAACTGCTACCACAACGACAACTGCCTTGCCACAGATTTCGCGGAAACAGCCACGGATACAGCCTTTGGGGGAACCACTCTGTCTGAAGCGAGAGCAGTTCCCCCAAAAGTGTTGTTGTTGTTGTTGTCGTTGTTGCTGTATCCGCGGCTCCGTCCGCGAATCCGTGGAAAAGCCGTTGTCGTTGCAGTTGCGATCCCTACCCACCGATCTGTGACAGCGCACGCAGGCCGCCGACTTTCATCTGCAGCAGGTTGTGCTCGAGCGGTTTCTTCGCGAGCGCCTCGATGAACAGCGGCTCCAGCGCCTGGCCTGCGCGCAACGGGTCGCGAAGATTCACTTCGTGATCGCCGTACAGGCAGGTGCGCAGCCGCCCGTCGGCCGTGAGGCGGACGCGATTGCAGGAGCCGCAGTATGTGTGCGTCATCGGCGTGATGACACCGATCGTTCCCGGAGCGCCCGGGTACCGGTGGTACGCCGCCGGGCCGTTGCCGCGCGCGGGCCCGGATGACGGCTCGAGCACACCGTGCACCCGCACGCGATCGAGCACCTCGCTGCTGGGCACCACGTGCTCCCACTCGAGGTTCGCCATTTCGCCGACCGGCATTAGTTCGATGAAGCGCACGTGCCACGGATGCTGCAGCGTGAGTTTCGCGAAATCAGCGATCTCGTCATCGTTGATGCCGCGCATCACCACGACATTGAGCTTGATCGGATCGAGTCCCGCATTCGATGCGGCCCGGGCCGATGCGACGGGATCGAACGGCAGGTTCCGTCGCGCGATCGCGGCAATGCGCTCGGGCCGCAGCGAGTCCGCGCTGATGTTGACCCGATCGAGCCCGGCGAGCCTGAGCGGCGCGGCGAGTTCCGGCAGGCGCACGCCGTTCGTCGAGAGCGCGACGTCCTCGATCTCGGGAATCGCCTTCAGCATGCGCACGAGCGACGTGAGATCGGGGCGGATCGTGGGCTCGCCGCCCGTGATCCGCAGGCGGCGGAGCCCGAGCGGCGCGAGCTGGCGCACGACTTCGGTGATCTCCTCGTACGTCAGGATCTCGGTCTTGGGAATCCAGTCGAGCCCTTCGAGCGGCATGCAGTACACACAGCGGAAATTGCAGCGATCGGTGACCGAGATCCGGAGGTATTCGATCGACCGGCCGAACTGATCCTTGAGTGCGGGCGTGCTCATCGGGCGGCTCCGCTCGTGTGCGCGGTCGGGTCGACCCACTCGCGCGTCCCGTCCGCGTAGTGTTCACGCTTCCAGATTGGCACGCGCTTCTTGAGTTCTTCGATGACGAACCGCGTCGCATCGAGGGCGTGGCCCCGGTGCGCGTGCGACGCCGCGATCGCGACGCTCACGTCGCCGAGCGCGAGCATGCCGACGCGATGCTCGATGGCGAGCGATACGCCGCCAAACCGTTCGACCGCTTCCGCTGCGATTCCTGCGAGTTCGCGTTCCGCCATGGCGCCGTACGCCGTGTACTCCATTCCCGTAACCGCGCGGCCGTCGTTGACGTCGCGCACGGTTCCGAGAAAGAGCGACGTCGCGCCCGCGCCGTCTGACGCGACCGCCGCGACGATCGCGCCAACGTCAATCGCGCGCGTGACGATCGCAGCTCGTGTCATCCGCCGGCCACCGGGGGAATCAGCGCGACTTCGTCGCCGGCCCGAATGATGTCGCCAGGCGCCGCATACTCCTGATTTCGCGCGATCAACGGCGCCGGCGGCAGCGACTCGCCAACCGCCATCTCCTTCACGCGCGCGAGCAGCTCGCGCACCGTCGCGCCCTCGGGGATCGTAACTGAGAGCGCGGGCACGCCGAATGCTTCGGCGTAGGAGGCGAAAAGGAGGACGCGGACTTCCATAACCCAATATACCCGGTAGGCAAACCGCTCATCGCGATCAGCTCACGGGTATCGGCTCACAGCCCCGGTCGTCAGCGCTCCGCGCTGATCCAACTGAGCTGATAGCTGTGAGCTTCAGTCAACTGCTTTCAATGCTGTGGGTTAGGCGTCCGTCAACTCCGAAATATCAATATCCGCCACCATAGCCCTCAGCTCCTTCGAGGGCTTGAACACCGGCACCGGCCTCGCCGAAACTTCCACTGGTGCACCGGTGCGAGGATTGCGCGCCATTCGCGTCTTCCGCTGGCGGATCTTGAATGTGCCGAACCCACGAACCTCGATGTTCTTCTGATCTTTCAACGCGTCCTTGATTGCGTCCAAAAAGGAGTCCACGACGCGTGCGCAGTCCTTCTTCGAGATCATCGGACCCGAAGTCTGCGAAATCGCCTCGGTGACTTGTTCGACCAGATCGGCTTTGGTCATTTACATCCCTCTGCGGAGGACACGCGGCAACCGCCGTAAGTGCATCCAGTCTAGGATGTTATCTACCGTCGTGTCAAGCGGTTGACGGCCATTGGGGCGGCGCCGGATGGCCCAACCGGAGTGCTGGCGTACCTGCGCGCCCTCTGGGAACCGCTAGGAACGGGCGCGGACGGCCTTCATGAAGTCGTCGAACAGCAGTCGGGCGTCGTGGGGCCCCGGCGCCGCTTCCGGATGGAACTGTACCGCAAAGACTGGCAAGCGTTTATGGCGCAACCCCTCAATGGACCCGTCGTTGAGGTTCACATGCGTCACCTCGAGATCGGGCGCGCCCGGGACTGAGCCGGCGCTTCCCTTCACCGCGAACCCGTGGTTCTGCGAGGTGATCAGCACTTTTCCTGTCGTCAGGTCCTTCACCGGGTGATTGCCGCCACGATGCCCATAAGGGAGTTTGAAGGTCGTGCCGCCGTAAGCGAGTCCGATGAGCTGATTGCCGAGGCAGATGCCAAAGACAGGGACGTTGGCGTCGGCGATCGCGCGAATGTTTCCCATCGCGTAGGTGACCGCCTCGGGATCTCCCGGGCCGTTCGACAGAAAGACTCCATCCGGCTCGAGTGCGAGCACTTCCTGCGCCGAAGCCGTCGAGGGCACGACCGTGATCCGGCACGCGCGCTCGTCGAAGAGCCGGAGGATATTGTGCTTGATGCCGTAGTCGTACGCGACGATATGCGTGGGGGCATCGGGATTGCCCCAGCTATAGGCCTTGCTTGTGCTCACCAGCGATGCGAGGTCGAGACCGGTCATCGAAGGGCACGCAGCCAACGCCGCCCGCGCTGCGGCGTCGGGGGCAGCCCCGGATGCGATGACCCCGCGCAGCACCCCGACCGTCCTCAAGTGACGTGTGAGACGACGGGTGTCAACATCATACAGGATAGGGATATCCGCGCCGGAAAGATATCCAGAAAGGCCGCCGCCCGCGCGCCAGTTCGAGAACGTCGAGGACAGTTCGCAAACCACCACACCACTCACCTGCGCCCGCGTCGATTCCGGATCCTCGCCGTTGACACCGTAGTTCCCGATCATCGGTGACGTCATCACGACGATCTGTGCGCGGTAGGACGGATCAGTGAAGACCTCCTGATACCCGCTCATGTTCGTCGTGAACACGACTTCCGCAACGGCGGGCGCGTTCCCCGCGGCGCGAATATGGCCGTGAAAAAGGGTTCCATCCTCGAGGAGGAGGAACCCTTTCTCAGATCGCAGCGCAGTCACTCCGTTCTCACTCGCCCGTTGTCACGGCTTCTTGGTCGGCGCCGGAGGCTTGGATCCGGTTTCCGGCTTGCTGATCGCACCCGGCAGGGCAGCGCCTGGAGTCGTCGGTGCCGGAGTCGCGCCCGGTACTGCGCCACCCGGCGCTGCCGGCGTCGTCACTGGCGGTGCCGCCGCGCTCTTGGTCGGAGCAAACGACTTGTCGAGGATCGAAGTGGGCACGTGGGCGCGCGCCGCGTTGAGCTGCAGAATGTATGCGAGGCCGATGAAGATCCCGCCGCACCACCAGCTTGCCTTGGTGAGGAGGCTTCCGGCCTGGCGCGTGCCGAACACGGAGTCGCTCGACGACGACGCACCGCCGAACGCAGCAGCCATTCCCCCGCCAGACCCGCTCTGGAGGAAGATCGCGATCATCAGGATGATCGCGTCGAGAATCAACAGGGTGAGCAGCAGCTTATAAATCATGGTCGCGCGGCAGGCCTATTCACGAGAGAAAGGTAAGCCTCGAAGAATAGCCGAGTTACCATGCGGCATCAAGGGCGGTCAGGCTCTGACAATCGACGCCCAGGCCTCTGCGTCGAGGCTCGCGCCGCCGACCAGGAGTCCGTCGACGTTCGGCGCAGCCAGGAGCGCTCCGGCGTTCCCGCTGTTCACACTGCCGCCGTACAGGATCGGCACGGCCGCTTCACGCTCGCCGGTCAGCGTACGCAGCTCTGCGCGAATCACGGCGTGCACCTTGCCGGCGTCTGCCGCGGATGCCGTCTTCCCGGTTCCGATGGCCCACACGGGCTCGTATGCTACCAGCGACGACGCGATGTGATGCGCGTCGATCCCCGCGACCGCCGCTCGAAGCTGACGCAGCACCACGGCCTCAGTCTCTCCGGCTTCACGCTGTGCAAGCGTCTCGCCCACACACACGAGCGTGGTGAGACCCGCGCGCACGGCTGCCGCCGTTTTCCTTCCTGTTTCCTCGTCGGTTTCGCCGAAGAGGTGCCTGCGCTCAGAATGGCCGACGAGCGTGTAGCGCGCGCCCGCGGCCCGCGCGATCGGAGCCGAGTTCTCACCGGTAAACGCGCCCTGGTCTTCCCAGTGGATGTTCTGCACCCCGACCTGTATGTCCGGGCGGTCCTTCAGCGCGTCCGTGACGGCATGGAGGGTGAGCGCGGACGGAAAGATCAGCACGGTGCGGTCCTGCTGGCGCGGAAAGTAGGCCAGGAATTGCCGGACGAACTCCTTCGCGTCGGCGGGCGCCTGGTTCATCTTCCAGTTCGCGGCGAACACGGGATGTCTCACGGGTGCGTCCTCTCGTCGAGTGCGGCCACGCCCGGGAGTTGTTTCCCCTCGAGGAACTCGAGCGCCGCGCCCCCGCCCGTGGAGACGTGGCTCATCCGCGACGCGAGCCCCATCTGCTCGACCGCGGCGGCCGAGTCGCCGCCGCCGACGATCGTCGTCGCGCCCCGAGCCGTCGCGTCTGCCATCGCGTTCGCGATCGCCTGTGTGCCCATGTCGAAGGGCGGATTTTCGAACACCCCCATCGGACCGTTCCAAACGATGGTCTTGGCGGAGAGGATTGCGCGCGTGTACGACTCGGCGGTCCCGGGGCCGATATCGAGCATCGCCTCCGTGGCGGGAATGGCGTCGCGCCTCACCGCGTGCGCCTTCTTGGCGGCCTCGATCGACGTCGCCACCATGGCGTCGTGCGGCAGCGTGAGACGGAACGCCGCGCGCTCGATGAGCTCTCCCGCCATCTCGACGCGGTCCGCCTCGACGAGCGATGTGCCGGTCTCCATGCCCATCGCCTTGAAAAAGGTGCAGGCCATCGCGCCGCCGACGAGGATGCCGTCGACTTTCGGCAGCATCGCCTCGATGACGTCGATCTTGCCGGAGATTTTCGAGCCGCCGAGGATCGCGATGAACGGCCTCTTTGGTTTTTCCAGCGCGGCACCCAGCCACTCGAGTTCGGCTTCCATCAGGAGGCCGGCAACCGCAGGGCGCACATGCGCCGCGACGCCGGCCGTCGACGCATGCGCCCGATGGGCGGTGCCGAATGCGTCGTTGACGTAGAAGTCGCCGAGGGTCGCGAACGCCTTGGACAGCGACGGATCGTTCGTTTCCTCTCCGGGAAGGAAGCGCGTGTTCTCCAGCAACAGGACGCCGCCTTCGGGGAGCGCGCGCGTCGCTGCGTGCGCGGTGCCGGTTTCAGTCTCGCCACAGAAGGCGACGTGCGTGCCGAGCAGCTCGCCGAGGCGCACGGCCACGGGCGCGAGCGAGTACTTCGCCTCGGGCTTCGCCTTCGGACGGCCGAGATGCGAGAGCAGCACGACGCGCGCGCCGCCCTTGATGAGTGCCTGGAGGGTGGGGAGCGCCGCGCGGATCCGCGTGTCGTCGGTGATGCGTGCGCCGTCGAGCGGGACGTTGAAGTCCACGCGCACCAGCGCGCGCTTTCCCCTGATCTCAGCCGGTGCGAGATCGCGGATGGTGCGCTTGTTCATCGCGGCTGCCGGGTGGCTCGGTGCGCTCAGAGCCGCGCGCCGACGTACGCGAGCAGGTCGACGCAACGCGACGAATATCCCCACTCATTGTCGTACCAGCCCGAGAGTTTCACGAGTGTCCCGTCGATGACGTTCGTGCACTTGGAGTCGACGATGCACGAGGCGGGGTTGCCGATGTAGTCCGTCGAGACGAGTTCGACGTCGGTGTACTCGAGGATTCCCTTGAGCGGGCCGTCGGCCGCCGCACGGAACGCCGCGTTCACCTCGGCGATCGTCGTCGCCTTCTCCACCTCGACCGTGAGTTCGGTCAGCGAGACATCCGGTGTCGGGACGCGAATCGAGATGCCGTCAATCTTCCCCTTCACTTCGGGAATCACGAGGGCCGTGGCCTTCGCCGCACCGGTCGTCGTGGGGATCATCGAGAGCGCGGCGGCGCGCGCACGGCGCAGGTCCTTGTGCGGGAAATCGAGGATGACCTGGTCGTTCGTGTACGAATGAATCGTGACCATCGATCCGTGCCGGAATCCGAATGCCTCGCGCACGATCTTCACCATCGGCGCGAGGCAGTTGGTGGTGCACGACGCGTTGGAGATGATGTGGTGCTTCGCCGCGTCGTACTTCTCGTGATTGACGCCAAGCACGACGGTGATGTCCTCGCCTTTCGCGGGTGCGGAGATGATCACCTTGCGGGCACCGCCGGCAAGGTGCTTTCCGGCGTCCGCGGCGTTCGTGAACTTTCCCGTCGCCTCGAGCACGATGTCCACGCCGAGCGATTTCCACGGGAGCGCCGCCGGATCCTTCTCCTTGAACACGCGGATCTCGCCGCCGGCGATCGTGAGCGTCGACTCGTCGTGCGTGACCGGACTGCGCGCCGTGCCGTGCACCGAGTCGTACTTGTACAGGTGCGCCAGCGTCTTCGTGTCGGTCAGGTCGTTGATCGCGACGAAGTGGATGTCCGCTCCCGATTCCTTCGCGGCGCGAATCACCTGGCGGCCGATGCGGCCGAATCCGTTGATGCCGACCCTCAATGTCATTTGGAGGCTCGCCTCGATTGGTCTGTTGCCGGGTTCACCGGTCGCCGCTCGCGCGGGCCCGGCCGAAAGTCACGTAACTGATCGTTCTCGCGCCGGCGTCGAAGAGCGCGGTCGCGCAAGCGTTGAGCGTGGCACCGGTGGTCAGCACGTCGTCGACCAGCACGAGGTGCAGGCCGCGCAGCCGGTCGCGCACGTCGCACGGCCTGTCAGGGACCGCGAACGCGCCGTGAACATTCGCGGAACGCTCTCCGGGAGTCAACCGCGTTTGCGACTGCGTGGCGCGCGTCCGCGTGATGGCGTCGCGCCAGACGGGAATGCCCCAGTGGGTCGACAGCGCGTCACAGAGGAGCGCCGCCTGGTTGAAGCCGCGTTCGCGCTCCCGCGTTGCCGCAAGCGGAACGGGGACCAGCGCCGCCCGCTCTGCCACCACGTCGGGGGGCCAGCCGACGCGAGCCATCTGCGCGGCCATGTCGCGCGCCGTGCCGGTCCATCCGTGGTACTTGAGGGAGTGCACCACCGCGCTCCCGACCTCGTGCGGCACCCAGCAGACGGACCGGATCGCCCGCACAAACGGCGGAAACGCCTCGCAAAACATGCAGCGGCGCCCGCCGGTGGGATGGCCGCAGCGCACGCACAGGGGCGCGGCCAGCAGCGCGAGCCTCGAGCGGCAGAGCGCGCAGACCAGTCCGTTCTCGCGCGCGTCCGCGGGCCGCTCGCACGCCACGCAGATGCGCGGCAGAAAAAAATCCGCGGTCGCGTGCAGCGACCGGGCGAGCAGCGACCTCGCGGGCAGCGTCGAGGTCACGGCGCCTTCACTCGCGCGCGGCCGCCCACATCGCGTCCCGGTCCGGGATCACGCCGAACCAGCGCTCGAACGCGAGCGCGCCCTGCTCGACGAGCATCGCGAGACCGTCCGCGGCACGAAGTCCGCGGGCGCGGCACGCGTGCACCCATGGCGTTTCACCACGGCGATACGTGAGGTCGAGCACGTCGGTGCCCGCGGGAATCAGCGCCGGGTTGAGCGGGAGTTCCCGGCCATCGAGACCGACGGGTGTCGCGTTTACGACGAGCCACGCGCCCTGCATCGCCTCGGCGGCGTCGTCGAACGGCGCCGCGGCGCGGCCGAACCGCGACGCGAGCGCGTCCGCACGCTGTCTCGTGCGCGCAACGATCCGGACCTCCGCGCTGCTCCACCGTTCCGCCGCCGCGATCACGGCGGCGGCCGCCCCGCCCGCGCCAAGCACCACGACCACGCCGCGCTCGCTGGGGCGGCCGAAGTGCCGGTGGACAGCCGCGTCGAGGCCGCCCACGTCGGTGTTGTCTCCGACAAGCTCGCCCTGCTCGGTCCAGAACGTGTTCACGGCGCCCACGCGCTCCGCGACGGGGCTGCGCCGGCCGCACAGCGCGGTGAACGCATGCTTGTGCGGCACGGTGACATTTCCCGCCGCGCCGCCATCGCGCAGCAATCCGGCGACCTGCGCGAGTTGTGCCGGCTCGACGTCCATCGCCTCGTATGTCATCGGGATTCCCGCGCGCCGCAGCGCGGCACCCTGCAGCGCGGGGGAGAGCGAGTGCGCGACGGGATGGCCGAGCAGCACGAGCCGCCCCGGACGCTCCACCTACACGGCCCCGCTGTTGCGCGGCCGCTCACTCGCAATGCGGTCGAACACGAGCACCATGATCCGTTCGAGCTCGTCGACCGTGGAGCGATAGATGTCGAGGCCGCCGCCGAATGGGTCGACGATTGCGCGGCCCTCATCCGATCGCTCGGCGTAGTCGGTGATGAGGTAGGTCTTCCCCGCGCCGCCCAGCGCCTCGATGCGTTCCACGTGGTGCGGGCCCATGGCGAGGATGAGGTCGGACTGGTTCACGATCTCGCGGCTCAGCTGGCGCGAGCGATGCGAGTTCACGTCGAGCCTTCGCTCGATGCCGACGAGCAGCGCGCCGTCCGATGCGGGCGCACCGTCCCACGCGCTCGTCCCCGCGCTCGAGGCGTGGACGTCCGTGAGCCCGCGCGCCGCCGCCTCGCGTCCTGCGATCGCCTCCGCGAGCGCACTGCGGCAGGTATTTCCCGTGCACACAAAGAGCACGCGCACGCTAATGGTCCCCGATCAGGTCTGGCACGGCTTCGCGAAGCGCCGACGCGGCGATGGCGCCGGGCCGAATGATGCGCGGGCGCCGGGAGGTGCAGTCCACGACCGTGGAGGGTGCGGAGGCCTTGAGCTCACCACCGTCGAGCAAGCGAATCACGCCGCCCGAAACCTCGGTGCTCCAGCCGTCCATGATGTCACCCGCGCTCATTGCCGGCGGATGCCCGGGCCTGTTCGCGCTCGTGGAGGTGAGCGGATCGCCCATCGCGGCGATCAGCCGCTGCAGTCCCGCGTGCGAAGTCCACCGGACCGCGATTCCCCCCTCTGGTCCGCGCAGGCGCGGCGACACCCTCCGCTCGCCGCCGCTGAGGACGAGCGTGAGTGGGCCCGGCCAGAAGCGCGCCGCGAGCAGCGACGCCGCACGGGAGAGATGGAGGCCAAGGCGCTCAATCATCGCGCTCTCGCAGATGAGCAACAGAAAGGGCTTCCCCGCCGGACGATGCTTCATGGTAACGAGGCGTTCCACCGATGCGCTGTCGATGGCGCTGCCGAAGCCGTACACCGTCTCGGTGGGATACGCGAGCACGCCGTTCGCCGCGAGGTGCGCGATCGTGCCGGGGATCGCCGCGTTGACCTCGGGCGGCGACCAGAACGGGATTCCGCGGGGACCGGATGTCATTCGGGGAGCGCGAAGAGTGCGTCCACGCGTGCGAAATCGCCGTCCTCGGTGACCTTGAGCGCACGTTCGCTGCCGCGGACGACCACCACGGGCAGCCCGAGGCGTTCGCACAGCGCGGCGTCGTCCGTGGCACCGACGCCGGCGGCCCGCGCCTCGGCATGCGCGCGGACGATCATCTCCCGCGGAAAACCCTGCGGAGTCTGCGCCCGCCACAGTTGCGCGCGATCGACGGTCCTGACGATCGCGCCGTGTTCGTCCACCTGCTTGAGCGTGTCGACCACCGGCAGGGCCGCGATCGCACCGTGTCCCTTGCGCGCTTCCGCGACCACGCGATCGATCACCGCCGCCGACACGAGGGGGCGCGCCGCGTCGTGGATGAGCACGATGCGGCATTCGTCGGGGAGATCCTCGAGGCCGTTCTGCACGGACTCGCTGCGTTCGCGGCCGCCGACCGAGATCAACATGCGTTCCACGTCGCACTGGAATAGCCAGGGCGGCGGGTCACCGGCGTACGACGTGGGAAGCACGCACACGACCATCGCGACATCCGCGCGCTGCTGGAACGTCTGGAGCGAGTGCAGCAGCATCGGCTTCCCCGCAACCCACCGCAGCTGCTTGAGGTTTCCCTGATCGGTGCCGGTCGTGCGCGTGCTTGCGCCGCCGGCGACGATCACCACGCCGACGTCCGGCGCACTCATCGGAAGAGCCTCTTGAAGAGGTCGCCAAGCGACGGGACGCCTTCGACATGAATGGACTTCGGCGCGCGGCGCGGCACGCTGCGCTCGCCGACGTATGCGATCTTCATTCCCATCTTCTCCGCTTCGGCAATGCGGCGCTCGACCTGGCTCACCGCGCGGATCTCGCCGCCGAGTCCGACCTCACCGACGAACACGGCATCGGCGGGAAGCGTCTTGTCGTACACGCTGGACGCGAGCGCGGCAGCGACAGCGAGGTCGCCGGCCGGCTCCTGCATGCGAACCCCGCCGACGACGTTGAGGAACACGTCCAGGTTCGCGAACGAGAGCCCCGCGCGCTTGTCGAGCACGGCGAGGAGCAGCGCGAGGCGGCGCGCGTCATACCCGCCCGCCACGCGCTGCGGCGTGCCGAACCCCGCCTTCGCCGCGAGCGCCTGCACCTCGAGCAGCATCGGCCGCGTGCCCTCGAGGATCGCCGTGACCGCGCTCCCCGAAGCGTGGTGTCCCTGCCGGTCACCCAGAAACAGCGCGGACGCGTTCTCCACGGGGATCAACCCCTGCTGCGTCATGCGGAACACACCAATCTCGTCCACCGACCCGAACCGGTTCTTCGTCGCGCGAAGCACGCGGTGGTCGAGCGTCCCCTCCCCTTCGAAGTAGAGCACCGTGTCCACGATGTGCTCGAGCGTCTTGGGCCCGGCGATGCCCCCGCCTTTCGTGACATGCCCGACGACGAACACCGCGGTGCCGCTGTCCTTGGCGAACCGCATGAGGCGCGCGGCGCACTCGCGGACCTGGCCCACATTGCCCGGTGCGCCCTCGAGGTCGCCGGTGAACACCGTCTGGATCGAATCGACGATCATCACCGACGGCGTGCGATCCGCGGCGGTCGCGAGGATAGTCTCGAGCAGCGTCTCACCGAGCAGTTCGACGTCGCCGGAGCGTCCGCCGAGACGGTCCGCGCGCAGCTTCACCTGGAGCGGCGATTCTTCGCCCGAGACGTACAGCGTGCGAATATCGGCCGCCTGCAGCTGCGAGGCGACCTGCAGGAGGATCGTGGACTTGCCGATCCCCGGCTCGCCGCCGACGAGTACCATGGACCCGGGCACGATCCCGCCGCCAAGGACGAAATCGAACTCGTCGAGGCCGGTGCGCAGCCGGTGGTCCTCCGCGCCGACGACATCGCGAATGCGCGGTGTGGCAGAAATCGCGCCGCCGCTGCCGAGCGCGGATACGCCCGCCTTGCGGCGCGCGGCGCCGCCCGCGAGTACGCGGGGCGCGGACATTTCCTCGACGAGCGTGTTCCACTCGCCGCACGTGTCGCATTTGCCCGACCACCGGAGATGCTCGGCGCCGCACTCGGTGCAGCGGTAGACGGTCTTGGCCTTCGCTCCCATGCTATCCGTTCCCGGGCGTCACGTTATCCGGGATTCCGCGCGGTCCAATTCTCGAAGCGCGTGAACTGCTTGCGGAAATTGAGCCGCACGAGACCGGTCGGCCCGTTGCGCTGCTTCTGGACGATGACCTCGGCCAGCCCCTCGATCGGCGTGCCGTCCGGCATCTTGGTCGCGTTTCCCGAATCGTCCACCGGTCGGTCGTACATCTCGGGACGATAAATGAACATCACGACGTCGGCGTCCTGCTCGATGGCACCCGATTCGCGCAGGTCGGATAGCTGCGGGCGCTTGTTCTCACCCGTGCGCTGCTCCGGCGCGCGTGAGAGCTGCGAGAGCGCGACGACCGGAACGTTCAGCTCCTTCGCGAGGATCTTCAGCGACCGCGAGATCTGGCTGATTTCCTGCTGGCGGCTCTCGGAGTTCAGCGGCCCCTGGATCAGCTGCAGGTAGTCGATGATGATCATCTTGACGCCCGCAGTGGACTTGAGACGGCGCGCCCGCGAACGGATCTCCAGGAGCGTGATGCCGGGCGTGTCGTCAATCCATATTGGCGCCTGGCCGAGCAGCGCCGCCGCCTTGGCGAGGTTGGAGTGGTCCTGGCTGTTGAGCCTTCCCGACCGCAAACGCTGTGCATCGATGAATCCCTCGGAAGCCAGCATGCGCTGGATGAGAGACTCTTTACTCATTTCGAGCGAAAAAATCGCTATCGGAAGATTGCCTTCGACAGCGGCGTATTGCGCGATGTTGAGCACGAACGCCGTTTTGCCCATCGAGGGGCGCGCGGCGATGATGATCAGGTCCGACGGCTGGAAGCCGAGCGTGATGTTGTCGAGATCCTTGAAGCCCGTGGGCACGCCGGTGAGCGGGCCTCCGTCCTTGAGCGATTCGATCCGCTCCATGGCGGGCCAGAGCAGCTCCTTGATGCGCATGAAGCCGTCGGTACCGCGCTGCTGGCTGACCTGGAATATCCGATGCTCGGCAAGGTCGATGAGATCGGCCGCGTCCGCGCCCGACTCGTGGGCTTCAACCACGAGTCCCTGCGCTACCTCAATCAGGCGGCGCCTCAGCGCCTTCTCCTTCACGATGCGGACGTGGTATTCCACGTTCGCCGCGGTCGGCACGACGTCGAGCAGCGTCCCGATGTAGTCCTTGCCGCCCGCGGCCGCGAGCCCGCCTTGCTTCTCGAGCTCGTTGGCGAGCGTCAGCGGATCGAGGACCGCACCTTGCTGGTGGAGGGAGAGCATCGCCCGGAACATCCGGCGGTGTGCCTCACGGTAGAACATCGTCTCGTCGACGATTTCCACCGCGCGCACGATCGCGTCGGCGTCGAGCAGCATCGCGCCCAGCACGGCCTGCTCCGCATCCTCCGACCAGGGAGGCTTGCGGTCCTTGAACGGATCACGCGCCGCTTGGGGCGCTATCGAAAACTCTGCGGGCGAGCTGGACATCTTCCCAAGTGGGGCGCTTCCACGACGGATTGCGGAGCAGCGCGGCGGGGTGATAGGTGACGATCAGCGGCACCCCGTAATAGCGGTGGACCTGTCCGCGCAATTTACCTATTGGCGTCGTGGTCTGTAGCAGAGTTTGCGACGCAAAGGTGCCGAGGGCAAGGATCACGCGTGGCCGCAGCAGTTCGAGCTGCCGCAGCAAGAAGGGACTGCACGCCGCAATCTCCTCCGGCGCCGGGTTCCGGTTGCCTGGCGGACGGTGCTTGAGGACGTTGCAGATGAACACTTCTTCGCGCGTCAGGTTGATCGCCGCGAGGATCTTGGTGAGCAGCTGGCCCGCCGCGCCCACGAACGGCCGGCCTGTTTCATCCTCGGTCTGCCCCGGCGCTTCACCCACGCAGACGAACCCGGCGTTCGGATTTCCCTCGCCGGGAACCGCGTTCTTCGCCGTCGCGTGCAGGCCGCATGCCGTGCACGCCTTGATCGCCTTCGCGATCTCCGCGATCGATCCCAGGCCGGCGAGCGGTCCCTCGCCGCGCCCGATCGCCGTGCCGAAGACGAGCCCCTGCTTCAGGTCGCCGGTCGCACTCGCGCTCGCCTCCGTGGGGACCGGCATCTCATACCGTCCGACTTTCGCGACCGGCGGGTCCGTCGGCCCCTCGGTTCCCGCCGCGTTGTTTCCCGCAGTCGGCTCGCCCGCGGCCCCCTGGTTCGGAAGCTTCTCTCCGGCCGGCTTGTCCACTCCCACCGCGCGCAGCGCGTCGCGCCAATCGTGCCCCGCCGGTCCCGTCGTGCGGGCTTCCCGGGGCGATTCGTGCGAGCCCGCCTTTCCCGCCACACCCCCACGGACCCCGAGTGTATTCAACGCTTCGTCAACCGACAACCCGTCGAGCACGAACTCGGTCTCGCCGAGTTCGCGCCGCTGTTCGAGATATTCGCGGAGCCGGTCCCTAGCGTCCACCGAGCAACTCCTGCACGCGATCGAGAATGGCGTCGGCGGTTTCCGCCTTGCTCAACAGGGGCAGGACCGCGGGCTGGGCGTTCCGGGAGAGCATCGTCACGCGGTTCGTATCCACGCCGAAGCCCGCGCCTTCCTCGCGCGCATCGTTCACCACGATCATGTCGAGCGCCTTCGCCGAGAGCTTTTCTTTCGCGTGCGCGATCACATCGTCGGTCTCGAGCGCGAACCCGACGATCACGGCGCCCTTCTTCCGCGCGTCGCGCGTGGTCGCGAGAATATCGTCCGTATTTTCCAGCGCGATCGAATCCGGCCGCGCCAACTTCTTGATTTTTCCGCCGGCGACGAACGTCGGGCGGAAATCCGCCGGCGCTGCGGCCATGACGAGCACATCGGACTCCGGCAGCGCCGCACGCACCGCGTCCGTCATTTGCTTCGTGCTCTCCACGTGGACGACGCGCACGTCGTGCGGTGGCGCGACCGCCAGCGGTCCCGCCACGAGCGTCACTTCGGCGCCGCGGCGCCACGCGGCGGCCGCGATGGCCACGCCCATCTTCCCGCTGCTGTGATTCGAAAGAAAGCGAACGGGATCCAGCGATTCGCGCGTCGGCCCCGCGGTCACCAGCACGCGCCGTCCCGCCAGCGCACCGCGTTTCTCCAGCATCCGTCCGACGTGCGCAAAAATCCGTTCAGGCTCCGGCATCCGCCCAGGCCCCGCGCCTTCCTGCGGCGACGCGAGCGGCCCCGTCTCGGGCTCGAGCACCGCATATCCAAGCGACCGCAGATGGGCCGTGTTCGCCACGGTCTGCGCGTGCGCCCACATCCGGTCGTTCATCGCCGGGACGAGCAGCACCGCTGCGTCCGCCGCCAGCAGGCACGCGGTCAACAGGTCGTCGGAGCGCCCGGACGCGGCGCGTGAAAGAAAATCGGCCGTCGCAGGTGCGACGACGATCAACGACGCACCACGAGCCAGCTTGATGTGGTCCAGTGCATGTCCCTCGGCGACGAGTTCCGTGTGCACCGGCCGCCCGGTCAGGGCTTCGAACGTCACGGCACCGATGAACTCCCGGGCCGATTTCGACATCACCACGTCCACTTCGGCGCCGGCCTGGGCGAGGAGGCGTGCCAGCCACGCCGTCTTGTAACTCGCGATTCCCCCGGTCACGCCGAGGAGAACGCGCCGGCCCTCGTAGGGGCGCACGGCTGCTCTATCCGCGGCGATGGGCGTGGAGGAGCGGGCTACTCCGACCGGCGGCGCGGCACGACGCGATATTCGATCGCGCCGCCCGAGAGTTCTTCGAGCGCGCGGGTCGTCAGCTTCTTCTCGCCGCTCTTGGAACGGTCGCGCGGAAATTCATTGAGCACGCGCGCGTACTTCGCCGCGACGAGAATCGCGAGGTACTTGTTGGCGGCGTTGACGGTGACTTCGTTCGGTGTGAAGACGCGCATAGCTCAGGACCTCTCTCAAAAATGCGGAATGCAGCACAGGAATTACTGGCGAACGCCGGAGGAGTGCCGGGCAATCTCTGAATCCAGTGTCGCGATCAGCCCGGAAAGCTGCCCGTCGAGCGTGCCGATCCGCTCGCGCTTCACATCCTCGGCGTCGATAATCGACGATACCCGGGCCACCGTGGCCTCGAGATCGTCGTTCACCAGCACGTAATGATAACTACTTGCCGCCCTTAATTCCTGATGGGCGCTCTTGAGGCGGGCCAGGAGGGTGGCGCCATCCTCGGTATTCCGCCCCTGGAGCCGCCCCAGCAGCACCTCCACGGACGGGGGGAGCATGAACACCAGCACGGCAGCCGGCCAGGCCGCCGCGAACTGGGCCGCCCCCTGCACGTCGATGTCCATGATCAGGTGCTTCCCGTCCGCCAGCACCCGACTCACCTCGGATTTCAGGGTGCCATAGAACTTGCCGTGCACTACGGCCCATTCGGCGAACTCGCCGCGCGCCCGGTATTCCACGAACTCCGGTTCGGAGAGGAAGCGGTAGTCGACGCCATTCACTTCTCCCGCGCGAGGCGCGCGCGTCGTGCACGACACCGAGTAGCCGACGTCCGCGCGCCGCCTCATCAACTCCTTCGTGACGGTCGTCTTCCCGCCACCGGACGGCGCGGAGAGTACGAGCGGGAACGCGCTCATCGCGTGATCACTCTACGTTCTCCGCCTGTTCACGGATCCGCTCCAGCTCTTCCTTCACGAGCATCACGTCACGCTGGATCTGCGTATCGTTCGCCTTGCTGCCGGTCGTGTTGGCCTCCCGCAGCATCTCCTGGAGCAGGAACCCGAGCCGCTTTCCGACGGCCTCGCCGCCCTTTGGCGCCAGGATTTCCCTGAACGCGGCGATGTGCGCGGTGAACCGGTCGATCTCCTCTCCGACGTCGAGACGGTCGGCGAGGATCGCGATCTCTTGTGCGAGGCGCTGCTCGTCCACCGCGACGCCTTCGGCGATGATCTTCACGTTCTCGCGCAGGCGGTCCCGCTGGGCGATCACGCGCTCCGGCGCGCGCACGGCAATCCGTCCGAGTGCCTCCTCGATCACCGCGACCCGCTCGAGCAGCACGGCGGCGAGACGGTGTCCTTCCGACTCGCGCATCCGCGTGAGCGCGGCGGCGGCGGCCTCCACGACCGCGATGAGTTCCTCGGCAGTCCCTTCGGCGGTCTCTTCGCTGACGCTGTGGATGACGTCGGGCATTCGCAGCACGGTCGCGACATCGATCTCTCCGCCCAGTCCGTTGCGGTCGCGCAGCGCGATCAGCTCGGCGGCGTGGCGCGCGAACTTCGCTTCATCCACGACAGCGCCCCCCGTCTCGGCGCGCTCGACGTGCGCCGAGACCGTGACGTGCCCGCGGGCGATGTGCTTGCGCAGCGCCTCGCGCACCTCCGGCTCCCATCGCGCGAGAATCGACGGAAGCTTCACGCTCGGGTTGAAGTACCGGTGGTTCACCGTCCGCACTTCGACGTTGACCCGTGATCCCCCCACGTCGCCTTCGGCGGAGCCGAAGCCGGTCATGCTTCGTATCATGGCTTGATCGCTATAGTATTTTGGAGCAATGGGTTACGTCAAACTCACATGGTCTATTGTTAAGAGTGCGTGGCGCTCGGTTGTTGGCCGCGACCCGAAACGAGCAGCCAACAGCGCTTAACCATGAACCATTTTAGTTGCCCCTCGCTCAGTTCCAGAACTGCCACCGTACCCCGTACAGATTCACCAGTCGCGGCATCACGTATCCCGGGTATGTCGAGTATATCGCCCCGACCACGTTCCGGTACTGCCAGAAAATGACCGCCGTTGAAATGCGAATTTCAAGGAGCGTGGAAATGATTCCTGCGCCCGCGGTGCTCTGTCCGAGCGGCGTGGCGCCCGTGGGTGCGTAGAGCGTCGAAAAATAGTCGTACGTCGCCGACGCCAGCACGTGAAAGTTGTTGCGCGGGAAGCGGTGGATGAAGCTCGATTCGAACCAAAGCCGCGCGCGTGCCTGTGTCTGCGGCCGGTAGTCGTCGACCACGCTCCAGTTGATGGCGTCGAGGTCGAGATGCACGCCGAGGAGGAGCGGGCCGCGGAACGAAACGATCTCGCCGTTCGCCGCGGGCGACGGCACCGCGCGCAGCGTGGTGTCGAGTTCGATCGGCGCGGCGAGCGCGCTCGCGCTCCGTGTCACCACTCCGCCCGTGAGCCATCGGTCCTTCACGCCGATCGCGACCTCGAGGCGGGTCGCGGTCACCGGCGGTCCTGCGCCCGCGCCGGTCGGCGCAGCGCGGCTCACCGAAGCCCCGGCGTTGAACCAGGGAAACGGCGTGAACCGTCCCTGCACGTCCGTGCGCGTCGTCGAATCCGCTGAATGCTCGCCGAATGCGGACACCGTCAGGAATTTCGACGCATACTCCGCGCGCACGCCCGGCGAGAAGTAGGTCGTTCCGTCAACCGACCGGATCCGGGTCGTGCTGCTCAGCCGGATTCCCCAGCGCGTGATGCCGGCGGCGAGCACGTATTGCGGGCGCGACCGCAGCGTGTCGGTCGAGTCGCCCACCGACGTGCCGGCGAGCGCGCTCGTGAGGCTGGACGTCGTGTCCTTCTTTGCCTCGCTCAGCGTCGATGCAATCAGCTGTATCCACGGTCCGTCCGCGTTCGGATCGCGCCAGCCGATGCGGAGGTACGAAACTCCCTCGCTGCCGAAGTACGGCGGGATCGCGCCGTTTTGCGGCGCGGTCGTGATGAACCGGTCACCGGAGTTGCGGTTGATCCCCTGATGGATCCAGGTCGCATCCACGCTCCAGGCGCCGCGCGCCCAGCCAAAGCGCGCCAGGCCGCCGAGTGCGTCGCCGTCCATTCCGCCCACTGAGATGCTGCTCTGCTGCTGGCCGGCGAGCTGGAGCACCATCCCGTTGTCGAACCGTTTCCCGAAAAACCCGCGGTACAGGTTCAGGTTCTCGGTCCCCGTCACGACGTCAGTGCGCGTGTTCGGCGTCGTGTGGTCGACGCTCCAGCTGCGCAGGTGCACGCGCAGTTCGCCGGCGGTGCGTTCGACCTGCACGTCCTCCATCGCCCATAGCGGGACCATCGCGAGGTCCGGGACGCCGCCGTTCCGCGGGTTCAGGGCGTCGAGCTCGATGCCGTCGAGATAGATGCGGACGCGTCCGGGATCGCCGTAATACGCCGCGACCTGCGGTGCGAGCAGGAACCCCGTGGTCATCATCGTCACGCCGGGAACGGAGGCGAGGAGGTCGCCGAGCGTGAAGGCGCCACTCGAGAATATCTGGTCGCGGTCCCAGTGCCACGAGCTTGCGCCAATGTCTGTGAACCGCGGCGCGTACGGACGCGCGGTCGGCGTCTTAATTGTATCGCGCGGCGGGCGCTTGGCCTTTGTGGTGTCGCCGGGCACCGTGTTGCCGGTGTCGGCAGCGGCGCGCCGCGCCGTGTCCGTGGCGGCTCGTTTGACTGAATCGGCTCGGACGGAATCAGGGCGAGGCGGTGTGCCCTGCGCGGTAAGGACCGTCAGCGGCGCGCACGCGGCCAGCAGCAGGAGCCGCCGCAGCGTGCGCGCAGCAGACGTCAGCGAACCCTCCCCCGCACGAACTCGACGAACGTGCGTACCGGCACGCCTGTCGGCCCTCGAGGAATCGAGATCAGGTCGGTCTCCGAATACGCTGTGCCCGCCACGTCGAGATGAACCCACTTGTAGTCCTGGGTGAACTCCGCGAGGAACAACGCCGCCGTGATCGTCCCCGCGCCGCGCCCGCCCACGTTCTTGATGTCCGCCACGTCGGATTTGATCTGGTCACGATACTCGGGCCACATCGGCAGCTGCCAGCCGGGCTCGCTGCCGCGCCTGCCGGCCGCAAGCACTTCGTCGATCACACCCTGATCATTACCCAGCACACCCACCGCGGTGTTCCCGAGCGCCACAACGACGGCGCCCGTGAGCGTGGCGGCGTCGACCACCGCCTGCGGCTTGAAGCGCGCCGCGTACGAGAGCACGTCGGCGAGCACGAGGCGTCCCTCGGCGTCCGTATTGATGATCTCGATGGTCTTGCCGTTGCTCGCGCGCACGACATCGCCGGGATTCATTGCGGTGCCGGACGGCATGTTGGTCGTCGAGCCGACGAGCCCGACGACATTGATCTTCAGCTTCATGCGTGCAATGGCTTCCACGGCGCCGAGCACGCCCGCCGCGCCGCACATGTCGAACTTCATCTGTTCCATGCGGTCCGCCGGCTTGATCGAGATGCCGCCGGAGTCGAAGCAAAGCCCCTTCCCCACCAGCGCAACGGGCGCGTCGTCCGCGCCGGCGCCGCGATACTCGATCACGATGAACTTCGGTTTCTGCGGCGTCCCCTGCGCAACCGCGAGAAACGAGCCCATGCCCATCTTCTCCATCTCCTTCCTGCCGAAGACGGTGAGCTTCAGCTTGTGACGCTTGGCGATGTCCTTCGCGGTGTCCGCAATGAACGTTGGCGTGCACAGATTTCCGGGCATCATCGCGAGCGTGCGCGCGAGGCGCTGGCCCTCGGCCACCGCCACGCCGTTGGCCAGCGCGGCTTCAGCGCCCTTTGCCGAGTCGGCGCACACCACGGCCGCGATGAGCGGCTTGGGGCGTTCGCTGGCCGGTGGCTGCGTGCGCAGTTCGGTGTATTCCCATCCGCCAAGCGAAAGGCCAATCGCGGCGTTCTCGATCGCTGCGCCCTCGAGGCCTTCCGCCCAGAAACCGATATGCTCGAGGCCCATCGAGTTTCCCTTTCGCCCCGCGAGTGACGCGGCGCGCACGATGGCGCCGTGCTCGGGTGCCGAGCCGAGGCCCACGAGCAGCACGCGCTGCGGGCCTTTCCCCGCCGCGAACAGCAGGAGCGTCTCGTCGCGATTGCCCTTGAAGTCCTTCTGTTTCACCGCGCGGGTGAGCGCGCCGCCGAGCAGCTTGTCGAGCGGCGCGAGCGTGCGGGGCACCGGCTTGTCCGCCGGCAGCGCGACCGCCAGGAGCGGAGTCGCGAGTCGCGAAGGGTCGCCGGTGTGCAGTGAAAGCGCGAATGCCATGTTCAACTCCGCATGCCGGCAATGACGGCGTCGCCAAAACCGGTCGTGGAAACTTCAGTGGAGCCCGGCATCTGCCGGGCGAGGTCGTAGGTCACGGTGCCGGCGGCGATGGCCTTCTCAACGCCCTTGATGATCAGCGCGGCCGCTTCGTTCCATCCCATGTGTTCGAGCATCATCACGCCGGAGAGGATCACGCTTCCCGGGTTGATCTTGTCGAGCCCCGCATACTTCGGCGCCGTGCCATGCGTCGCCTCGAACACGGCGGCTTCGTCACCGACGTTTCCGCCCGGCGCGATGCCCAGCCCGCCCACCTGCGCGGCGGCGGCGTCCGAGACGTAGTCGCCGTTGAGGTTCGGCGTCGCGATCACGTCGTAGTCTTCCGGACGCAGCAGGAGCTGCTGAAACATCGAGTCGGCGATGCGGTCCTTGATGATCACGCCGTCGGCACGCGCGCCCGGCCCCCCCTTCGCCAGATCGGCCTCGGGAACGACGAACTCCCTGAACTCGTCGTGCGCGATCTCGTATCCCCAGTCGCGAAAGCCGCCTTCCGTGAACTTCATGATGTTGCCCTTGTGCATGAGCGTCACGGATTTCTTGTTCTTCTTGAGCGCGTACTCGATCGCCATTTTCACGAGGCGCTTGGATCCGAATGGCGACATCGGCTTGATGCCGATCGCCGAGCCTTCACGGATTTTCTTCTTGAACTCCGTCTCGATGAACACGCGGAGCTTGTCCGCTTCCGCGGTGCCTGCGCGGAATTCAATTCCGGAATACACGTCCTCCACGTTCTCACGGAAGATCACGATGTCGACCTTCTCGGGATGCTTCATCGGTGCGCCGACGCCCTTGAAGTAGCGCACGGGGCGGATGCACGCATAGAGGTCGAGTTCCTGACGGAGCGCGACGTTCAGCGAACGGATGCCCCCGCCGACCGGGGTGGTGAGCGGGCCCTTGATGGCCACCTTGAACTCGCGCACGGCGTCCAGCGATTCGCCCGGCATCCATTCACCGGTCGCCTTGAACGCCTTTTCGCCGGCGAGGATCTCCATCCACGCGATCTTGCGCTTCGATCCGTACGCGAGCTGTACCGCGGAATCGAACACGCGCACGGACGCGCGCCAGATGTCCGGCCCGGTGCCGTCGCCTTCAATGAACGGAATGATCGGATGGTCCGGGATGCTGAACTTGCCGGCCGACGCCTGAATGCGGTCGGCGCCCGCCGGAACCTTGGCGTACTTGTAGACGGTCACTTCGCACTCTCCCGGAACCACTGTTGTGCGGCTGCGACGCCGCTGCCAAGTGCAACGGGAATGCCGGTGTCGTTCAACGCCATTTCCACGCCGGAGAGCGCGCCGAGCACCATGAGTTCGTTGATGTCACCGACGTGCCCGATGCGAAACACCTTTCCGACCAGACGGCCGGTACCGCCGCCGAGCGAGAGGTTGTAGCGGCGGAACGCGATGTCGATGACTTTCTTCGCGTCCATGCCGTCGGGCACGACGATCGCCGAGACGGTGTCGGAATACACCTTCGGATCGCGCGCGCAGAGCTTGAGCTTCCATGCCGCGATCGCGCGGCGCACACCTTCGCCGAGCCGGTGATGGCGAGCGGCGACGCTGGGCAGCCCTTCCTCGAGGAGGAGGTCGAGCGCCGCGCGCAGGCCAAAGAGGTGCGCCACCGGCGGCGTGTATGGGAAGTATCCCTCGGCGTTGTGCTTCACCTGGTCGCGCAAGTCGAAGAATGCGCGCGGGCTCTTGGCCTGGTCGAGCATGCCAAGCGCCTTCTTGCTCACGCAGAGGAGGCCGATCCCGGGCGGCATCATGAAGCCCTTCTGCGATCCGGCGATCGCGAAGTCGACCTTCCACTCGTCGAAGCGGAAGTCGAGCGAGGCGACGGAGCTCACGCCATCCACGTAGAGCAGCGCGGGGTGGATCGCCTTGTCCATCGCACGGCGGACCGCGGCGATGTCGCTCGTCACGCCGGTGGCCGTCTCGTTGTGCACCGTGAGCACGGCCTTGATTTCGTGCGCAGTGTCGGCGGCGAGTGCGTCGCCCACACGGTCGGCTGGAATGCCATCACCCCACTCGACGTCGATCACGTCGACCTTCATGCCGAGGCGCTGTGCGGTGTCGATGAACAGCGTGCTGAACTGCCCGTTGCGGACGGCGAGCACGCGGTCGCCCGTCGAGAGGCCGTTCACGAGCGAGGCCTCCCACATCGCGGAGCCGGAGCCCGCGAAAATGAACGCTTGCCCGTTTACGCTGCCGAAGATTTTCAGGAGGTCCGGAAATACGGTGCGCACCATCTCGGGCGCCTCGGACGACCGGTGATCGACCATCGGCCGGTCCATGGCGCGCAGCACGCGATCGGGGACGTTGGTCGGCCCCGGAACGAAAAGAAAGTGACGGCCCGTCTTCATACGATGGCTTTGAGTCGTGAGAGGTTTTCGACCGCTCGTTCGAGCGTCTCGTGCTTCTTGCAGAATGCAAACCGGACGTAGCGCTTCCCTTCCGCTGCGCCCGGCCGGTAAAAACTCGAGCCGGGGACCGTCGCAACCTGGATCTCCTTCGTCATCCACTTCGCGAAGGTCACATCGTCGCGGTCGTCCAGTTCCGAGAAATCCGCCATGACGAAATAGGCGCCGTCAGGCGTGGCGAACTTGAAGCCGGCCTCGCGGAGCGCGCCGCCGAGGAACTCGCGCTTGGCCTTGTAGTCGTCGGAGAGTTTGGTGTAGTACGAGTCGTCGAACCCGTAGCCGATGGCGGCCGCGTCCTGGAGCGGCGCGGGTGCGCCGACCGTCAGGAAATCGTGCACCTTGCGAATTGCGCTCGTGCGCTCGGGGTTCGCGATCGCGTAACCGAGGCGCCAGCCGGTGATGCTGAACGTCTTGGAAAGGCTCGAGATGGTGATGGTCCGGTCGCGCATTCCCGGGAGCGTCGCGATCGGGATGTGCTCACCCGAGAAGATGATGTATTCGTAGGGATCGTCCGTGATCACCATCAGGTCGTGCTCGATGCAAACCTTTGCGATTGCCTCGAGCTCGCCGCGCGAGAACACATGACCCGTGGGGTTGTGCGGCGAGTTGAGCACGAGCGCGCGCGAGCGCGGCGTGATCGCGGCGCGCAGCGCGGCTTCGTTGAACGTCCACTCGGGCGCAGTGAGCGGCACGAACACCGGCTGGGCCTCGCTCAGGATCGCGTCGGGTCCGTAATTCTCATAGAACGGCTCGAAGATCAGCACTTCGTCGCCCGGATTGAGCAGCGCGAGGAACACCGACGCGGCCGCTTCGGTCGCGCCGCACGTCACCGTGATCTCGCGCTCCGGATCGACCGGCATGCCGTAGCGCCGCTGGTACTTGCCGGTGATCGCGTCGCGGAGTTTTTTCGAGCCCCACGTGGTCGCGTATTGATTGATGTCGTTATGAATGGCGGCGCAGGCCGCGTCTTTCATCACCGCGGGCATGGGGAAGTCCGGGAACCCCTGCGAGAGGTTTACGGCGCCATGCTCGTTGGCGACGCGGGTCATTTCGCGAATCACGGACTCACTGAACGTCTGCGTGCGCAGTGCGTTGGGCATGTGGGTAATCTAGACGGTGATACGGAGTTGTTGCGTGCGTGTTATTCGTACGTTACCGGTGGCGCAATTGCGTCATGCCTGCCGACTACTTGCTGCCGCGGCGGCGCGCGGTGATCAGCACCGGGATTTCGTCCGTGCGCGGGTTGATGAAGTCGAGCCGCATGCGGCCGTCGGCGGTCTCACTGACGGTGGCCGGCACCGAACTGTTGGTGAGGATCCACTCCTTCGGCAGGACGACCGCGTTGTCGGGCCGCCCGAAACTCCGGTCCCACATCAGCTCCTGCCCGACCAGTTTGTACCGCGCCGTATCCGTGTAGGTCTCGAACATCCGGATACGCACGGACTCGCCTTTCTGCACCGGTGCGAACTTGAACACCACGATCTCCGACTGCGGTGTGACGTCGGCCACTTTGTACCCACCCTTCGTGATCGCGTCGCCCTTGACCACTTCCCACTTCAGCTCTTCGCCGGTGTCGAGGTTTCGCGCCGACGGCTTCGACACGGCGCTCCCCGCCCGGACTTCGTTGATATACGTGCTCGTGCCGGGGCGCGACTCGGTGTAGTCGTGATACAGATCGAACGCGTGCGTCTCCGGCTGCTGCAGGAAGTAGACGATCTTCCGGTTCTGGTGCGCGCGCTCGTCGAGGCGGGCGGCGACCCCGGGGACGGCGGTCTTTGTCGTACCGACGCCGCTCGACGGCACGGCGCGCAGCGTAAGCGGAGCGGCTGCCGGCGAGTTGTTCCAGAAACTTATGGCAACTCGCCCGTCCTCCTGCTGCAGCACCTGCGACGGGAAGTTGCACGAGACGAGCTCATAGCCTTTCGGCAGTACCACGGTGTTCCGGTTGATTCCGAGCGACCGCGTAAAGACAATTTCGCGCCCCTGAATCCCGGGTTCCTTTGCGTCAGGCGGGATCTCGGGGCCCCAGTGATAGCTGACCGTGTCCTCGTACGTCTTGAGGATCAGCACCCGCGCCTCGCCGCCCTCCGGAGGAATGGGATGCGAGAGCTTCACGCGAATGTACTTCTGGCTCGTGTCGCGACTGCGGACACCGCCGGTCGTCGCGATATCCTGGCCGACCACGTCGAACACCAGCGGCTTGCCCGTCGCGCGGTCGAATACGCTCTCGTCCGTCGCGACGCTCCCCGGGCGAATCGGGTTGAAGTAGTACGTCGCGCCCGCCGTGGTCGCCGTGACCTCATAAGTGATCCGGAACTTTCCCGAGCCCGGCGCGAGCAACTCATACCGCGTATATGCGTCGGCCTCCGTCTGGCGCGGCGGGCCTCCCTGCGACTGTGCAGCGGACAGAACTGGGACGAGCAACGACGCGCCGAGGGCGCACGCAGCAACGCGGTTCATGGCGGTTGATCCGGTGGGAGAATGGACGCTTCCCAAAGTTACCTGCGCCCCAGTTCTCCCGCACCTTGCACTCATTATACATTATGACTGAGGCACGGGTTTGGGGGTACCCAGATGCAACTCCCCCGCAACTCCTCGGCGACTCATTCAGGAGAAGCACGGCATGGCCCGCAACCGTTCGAAGCCCCGCCTGTATCCGCGTCTCACCACACCGCTCGTGCGAGACAACGGCGTGCTCCGCCCCGCCACGTGGGACGAGGCACTCGATCGCGCCGCGGACGGATTCCGGCGGAACATCGATGCCCGCGGCCCGAATGCACTCGGAACCTTCAGCTGCTCGAAGTCCACGAACGAAGTGAACTTCCTCGCGCAGAAGCTTTCCCGCGTGGCGTTCGGTACGCACAACATCGACAGCTGCAACCGAACGTGACACGCGCCTAGCGTCGTCGGTCTGGCGACGGTCTTCGGTGCGGGCGGCGGGACGAGTTCCTACCGCGAGGTGGAGGAGACGGACGTCGTCTTCCTCTGGGGGTCGAACGCGCGCAATGCCCACCCGATCTGGTTCCATCACTTGCTGAAGGGAATCCACAACGGAGCGAAGCTCTACGTGATGGATCCGCGGCGGAGCGAGTCGGCGCAGTGGGCCGACGTATGGCTCGGGCTCAAGGTCGGCACGGACATCGCGCTGAGCAACACGATGGCGCGCGAGATCATTCATGCCGGCCTCGCACACCGGGAATTCATCGAGAATGCGACGTCCGGATACGGGGCGTACAAGGCCTCGGTCGAGTCGTACACGCTCGAGGTCGGCGAGCAGATCACCGGCGTGCCCGCCGACGTCATCCGCGAGGCGGCGCACACCTTCGCGCGCGCCGACCGTGCGATGGTCTGCTGGACGCTCGGCATCACCGAGCATCACGACGCGGCCGACAACGTTCTCGCGCTGATCAACCTCACGCTGCTCACAGGCCATGTCGGACGGTGGGGGTGCGGCTGCAACCCGCTCCGCGGGCAGAACAACGTGCAGGGCGGCGGCGACATGGGCGCGATCCCCAACAAGTATCCGGGTTTTCAGGAGGTCACCGATCCGGCGATCCAGGCCCGATTGGAAAAGCACTGGAATGTGAAGCTTCAGCCGGAGCCGGGCTGGCACCTCACGCAGATGCTCCAGGCGATGGGGCGCGGAGACCTCACCGCGCTGTACGTGATCGGTGAGAACCCGGCGCAATCCGACGCGGACGGCCATCATGTCGAGCACCTCCTGAAGGGTCTCGACCATCTCGTCGTGCAGGAGATCGTGATGACGAAGACGGCCGAGCTCGCGCACGTCGTCCTCCCCTCCGCGGCCACCTGGTGCGAGGGCGAAGGCACGGTAACGAACAGCGAGCGCCGCGTGCAGCGCTGCCGCAAGGCCACGGAGCCGCCGGAAGGCGCTCGCGACGAACTCTGGATCATTGCGGAGATCGCCAAGCGCCTCGGCCACGACTGGGGAACGCCGACCGCCGAGGAAGTCTGGGACGAGCTTCGCGAGGTGGCGCCGGATTTCGCCGGCGGGATGAGCTACACGCGGCTCGAGGAGCTGGACGGCATCCAGTGGCCCTGCCCCGACGAGTCACATCCGGGAACGCCCACGCTCCACATGCGCCTCTGGGAGAAGGGCGCGGCGCGCGGCGCGGCGGCGCCGTTCACGGTGGTCAAGCACGAAGGACCGGTTGAACTTCCCGACGCCGAGTATCCGCTGCTGCTCACAACGGGGCGCCGCCTCGAATCGTATAACACCGGCGTGCAGACGGCGGGCTACGATTCTCCGCTGCACTGGGGCGAGATGCTCGACATCTCTCCCGAGGACGCCGCACGCCTCGGCATCGCGGACAACGAGGAGGTGCGCATCACCTCGCGCCGCGGATTCGTCGTGGCGCCGGCACATATCGACACCGGGCTGCGGGCCGGCATGGTGTTCATGACGCTTCACTTTCCCGACGACGTGGCCACGAACCTCCTCACGATCGACGTATCGGATCCAAAATCGGGCACGGCCGAGTTCAAGGCGTGCGCGGTCCGCGTCGATCCGTCTCGCGTCCTGGCGGGCTCGGCACACTCCTGATGGATATTCGGCTCCTCGGTACCGAACCCACGGCGGAAGAGCGTTCCGCGGTCGACCAGGTGATCGGTCCGCCAACATCGTCCTGGGACGGCGGGGAGCGCGGGAGCGAACGCGACGCGCATACGGCCACGGTGGGCGGCCGCGCCACGCGCGAGCAGCGGCACCAGCTCCTCCCTGCGCTGCAGGCGCTGCAGGCGCGCATTGGCTTCATCACGGAAGGCGGGCTCGACTACGTGTGCGAACGCCTCGGCGTGCCGCCGGCCGAGGCGTGGGGTGTGGCGACATTTTACGCGATGCTCGCCACCACGCCGCGTCCGCGGCGCGTGGTGCATGTGTGCGACGACATCGCCTGCCGCGCGAAGGGCGCGGTACAGCTCTGCGCGGCGCTCGAGCGCAAGGCCGGCCCGCCGATCACGCACGAGCCTGCAGGCGACCAGGTCGCGCTCCACAGCGAGAATCCGGCGTGGATGCATTCGCCTTGTCTGGGTCTGTGCGACGTCGCGCCCGCGGCGCTGATGGTCGAAGCGGGCGAGCAAGTCGTGGAGCGTTCGATCGGTTCCGCGACGGCGGGCACGCTGGTGTCGTTGCTCGGCGGCGATGTGCCGCCGGCCGACGGCGCGGGACGCCCGCACATTGGCAAGAGCGCGAAAATCATGAGCGGCGGACTGCTGCAGCGCGTCGGCAAGGTCGATCCGACGAGCCTCGCCGCGTATCGTGCGGCGGGTGGATACGCGGCGCTGGCCAAGGCGGTCGTGCTCGGTCCCGAGGGTGTGATTCGCGAGGTCACGGCGTCGAAGCTCGTGGGCCGCGGTGGCGCCGCGTTCCCGACGGGGCGCAAGTGGGAGGCGGTTCGCACGCAGGCGGCGTGGCCGCACTATCTCGTCTGCAATGCGGACGAATCGGAACCGGGCACGTTCAAGGATCGCGTGCTGCTCACGGAAGATCCCTTTGCGATCGTCGAGGCGATGACCATCGGTGCGTTTGCGACGGGCGCAGAGCATGGCTTCATGTACGTGCGCGCGGAGTATCCGCTGGCGTACGAGCGCATGCAGGGCGCGATCGACCAGGCGCGCGAAGCCGGACTGTTGGGCGAGAGCATCCTGGGCCGCAACGGCTTTCGGTTCGACATCGAGATTCGTCGCGGCGCGGGGGCCTACATCTGCGGCGAGGAAACCGCACTCTTCGAGTCGATCGAGGGCAAACGCGGAGAACCGCGCAACAAGCCTCCGTTCCCGGTTTCGCACGGACTGTTCGGCAGGCCGACGGCGGCCAACAACGTGGAGACCTTCGCGAATATCCCTCAGATTGTGCTCGACGGTGGCGCCGCGTTCGCGAGCGTGGGTACGCCGCAGTCGACCGGGACGCGCTTGTTCTGCCTCAGTGGCACGGTCCGGAATCCCGGGACGTACGAAGTGCCCTTCGGGAGCACGCTCCGTGAACTGATCGCGCTCGCCGGCGGTGTGCCCGAGGGACGCACGCTGAAGGCGGTCTTGCTCGGCGGCGCCGCAGGAGGTTTTGTGCGCGCTGACGAGCTCGACCTCAAGCTCACGCACGAAGACACGCGCGCAACCGGAACGACGCTCGGCTCAGGCGTCGTGATGCTCTTTGACGAAACCGTGGACCTGCGCGATGCGGTGCTGCGCATCGCGGCATTTTTCCGCGACGAATCATGCGGGCAGTGCGTGCCGTGCCGCGTGGGCACGGTGCGCCAGGAAGAGGCGCTGCATAGAATCGCGAGCGGCAGGACGCGCGGCGGCGTGCGCGGTGAGCTCGCATTGCTCGACGAACTCGGTGAGGCGATGAAAGACGGATCGATCTGCGGCCTGGGACAGACCGCGTACTCCGCGGTGGAGTCCGCCATCAAGCGACTTGGTTTGTACGCCGAACCGGGGAGTGCGACCGCGTGACGACTTTTGCGAGCGAGCCGGCCGCGCCGCCATTCGTGCAGATTCGCCGTCCGGAGCGGGCGCCGAAAAAGATGGTCGAGCTGCAGATTGACGGATCGCCAGTGAGAGTTCCGGAAGGAACGACGATCCTCGGCGCGTGCCGCACGATCGGCATCGAGATTCCGACGCTGTGCTATCTCGAGACGCTGCGTCCGGTGAACGTCTGCCGCGTGTGCATGGTGGAGGTGGAAGGCGCGCGCGTGCTGGTGCCGAGTTGCTCGCGGGCGGTTGAGCCGGGCATGGTCGTGCGCACGGGCAACGATCGCGTACGGCACACGCGGAAGATGGTCCTCGAACTGCTCGCGTCGTCGGTGGATCTCTCGACGACGCCGGGAATGGACGAGCTGCTCGCGGAATACGAGTGCAAACCCGAGCGGTACGGTCCCCCTGCTCCGCCTGCGCCCGAGGGCGTGCGCGACGCCGCGGTGTGCGGCCATCACGCGCCGCCCGATCCCGATTTTGCCGCGACGGTCGCGCAGCCGCCGAAGGTCGACAACGACCTCTATATCCGCGACTACGGCAAGTGCGTGCTCTGCTACAAGTGCGTTGAAGCGTGTGGTGTGGACCACCAGAACACGTTTGCGATTGCGGTGGCCGGGCGCGGGTTCGACGCGCGGATCTCGACCGAGCTTGCGGTCGAGCTTCCCGAGTCGGCATGCGTGTATTGCGGCAACTGCATTGCGGTCTGCCCCACCGGTGCCCTGATGGCCAAGCGCGAGTTCGACATGCGCGTGGACGGCTCGTGGGATGAAGCCGCTCAGAAGGCCACGGACACGATCTGTCCGTACTGCGGCGTGGGCTGCACGCTCACGCTGCATGTGCAGGAGAACGAGATCGTCAAGGCGACATCGCCACTCGACAACGGCGTGACGATGGGGAATCTCTGCATCAAAGGACGTTTCGGATGGCGGTTTGTGCAGCGCGGATCCGCGGCGCAGGAGGCCGCGTATCACAGCGCCGGTGGCAGCGCCGCCGGAAGCGCGGAAGCCGGAAGCCGGACGCGATGATGGCGGAGGTACCGGCACGCGAGCGGGAGTTTGTGCGTCTCGCGGACGGGGTTCGTGTCGAAGAGTCTGCGCAGGTGGCTGAGGAAGTGCCTGTCGCGTTCGTGTACTCGGGGCGGCCGCACGTGGTCATGATGTGCACGCCCGAGCATCTCGAAGATCTGGCGTACGGGTTTTCGCTCACGGAAGGAATCGTGGCGACTGCCGCCGAGATCGAACGCGTGGACCTGGCCACTCACGCCCGCGGTGCGGAACTCGCGATCACCATTCCCGTCGCGGCCGCCGCGCGACTCGCCCAGCGTACGCGCGCCCTTGCGGGACGCTCCGGGTGCGGACTGTGTGGCGTGGAGGCAATTGACGACGCCGTGCGCGCGGTTCGCCCGGTGCGGTCTTCGCTGACGGTTTCGGAGCGCGCGCTGTGGCGCGCCGGCGAATCGCTTGACGCGCACCAGCCGCTGAACCGCGAGACGCGCACCGTGCATGCCGCGGCATGGGCCGGCCCCGACGGCGAGCTCGTCGTCACGCGCGAAGACATCGGCCGGCACAACGCCCTCGACAAAGTGCTCGGCGCGCTCGCGCGTACGGGTACCGACGCATCAACCGGCTTCCTGATCGTCACGAGCCGCGCGAGCTTTGAACTCGTTCAGAAAGCCTCCGCCGCCGGAGTCGCCCTGCTCGCCGCCGTGTCGCGGCCGACGGGCCTTGCCGTTCGCATCGCCGACGAATCCGGCATCACGCTCGTCGGTCTCCTTCGTGGCCAGTCGGCCAACGTCTACTCGCATCCAGAGCGCATCACGTGACTTTCCCTACCGACATCGAAATCGCCCAGTCCGCAAAAGCCCGTCCGATCACCGACGTCGCGGCCGATCTCGGCCTCGGCGCCGACGACCTCGACCTGTACGGCAAGTACAAGGCGAAGATCTCGCTTGATATCGCCGAGCGCCCGGTCAAGGGAAAGCTCGTGCTGGTCACGGCCATCAGCCCGACGCCCGCGGGCGAGGGGAAAAGCACGGTGAGCGTCGGCCTCACGCAGGCACTGCGCCGCGTGGGATCGAAGGCCATGCTGTGCATGCGTGAGCCGAGCCTGGGACCGGTGTTCGGCGTGAAGGGCGGTGCCGCGGGCGGAGGCTATTCGCAGGTGATCCCGATGGAGGACATCAACCTGCACTTCACCGGTGACTTCCACGCGATCTCGAGCGCGCACGCGCTGCTGGCCGCGATGCTCGACAACTCGCTTCAGCAGGGGAATCCGACTGGATTGGACTCGCGGCGGATCACCTGGCCGCGGACGATCGACATGAATGACCGCGCGCTGCGCAACGCGACGATCGCGCTGGGCGGTGCGGCGGACGGCGTGCCGCGCGAGGAGCACTGGGTGATCATTCCGGCGAGCGAGGTGATGGCGATCGTCGCGCTCTCGACGAGCCGAGCGGATTTGCAGGAGCGCCTCGGGCGGATCATCATCGGCTCGACCGCCGGCAAGGACAAAGCCCCGGTGCGCGCGCGAGACATCAAGGCGGCGGGCGCGATGGCGATGCTGCTGAAGGACGCCATCCGTCCGAACCTCGTGCAGACGCTCGAGGGCGGGCCGGCGTTCATTCACGCGGGGCCGTTTGGAAATATCGCGCACGGATGCAATTCGATTTTGGCGACGCGCTCGGCGCTCGCGCTGGCGGATGTGGTGGTGACCGAAGCCGGGTTCGGTTCCGACCTCGGCGCCGAGAAGTTCTTCGACATCAAGTGCCGCGTGGGCGGGCTGAACCCCGAGGCCGCCGTGCTGGTAGCGACCGTGCGTTCGCTCAAGATGCAGGGCGGTGCCGATAAGAAAGCGCTCACCAAGGAAGATCTCGGCGCGCTCGAGAAGGGTCTTCCCCACCTCGCGCACCACTTGAAGAACGTGCAGCAGTTCGGCGTGCCGGTGGTGATTGCGATCAACCGGTTTGGCGCGGATACGGACGCCGAGTTGAAGATGGTCCATGATTACGCCGCGAAGCTTGGCGTGCACGTGGTGCTGTGCGAGGTGTTCGCGAGGGGCGGCGCGGGCGGCGAGGACCTGGCCAAGGAAGTGCTCGCGATGCTCGCGGCGAAAAAGGGCGCGTACAAGCCGCTGTATGACGCGGCGTTGCCGATCAAGGAGAAAATCAACGCGATCGTGACGAAAGTGTATGGCGGCGACGGCGCGGACTATTCGCCGGCGGCGGACCGTGCGATCGAATATTTGACGTCTATCGGGCTGGGCAACACGCCGGTGTGCATCGCGAAGACGCAGACTTCGCTGACGGACGATCCGACGAAACTGTGCAAGCCGACGGGGTTCCGGATCACGATCAATGAAGTGTATGGATCTGCCGGCGCCGGATTTGTGGTGGCAAAGGCGGGCGACATCATGACGATGCCGGGGCTGCCGAAGGTGCCGGCCGCGGAGGGTATGTCGATCGACGCCAAGGGTCAGATCGTAGGATTGTCGTAGCAGCCCAAACGGCAGGTGTCCAGCCCCGTGTCTCGCGTTACCGGACTTCAGCTCGAGGACCTGCGAACCGTCGGAGCAGCGACCGCTCGCTGGCTCCGGGCCGTCGGGATCACGACGGTTGCCGAGCTGCGGCGCGTTGGCGCGCCCGAGGCGTATGGGCGGATCGAGTTTCGGTTCGGCGCAGAAGTGAACCTCAATCTCTTGTACGCGCTGGCGGGGGCGCTCGAAGATCGCGCCTACAATTCCTTCACCGTCGCCGAGAAGGCGCGGCTCCGTCGCGCGGCCGGCGTTCGCGCCAAAAAAGCGAAGACGCCGCGGCGTAAGCCGTCGTCACGGTTGGCGAGAATGCTGTTGCTCGCGGCGGCCGCGACCGCCCTCGCTCCGGCAGCTCGCGCGCAGCCGCGCCTGGCCCAGCCACAGATCCGTGCCATTCGCGTACTCGGCGAGGCCACGCTCGCCAAGGATGGGCTGCCGGGGTGCAGTCAGCTCATTCACCGCGTAGCCTGCGCAAGCTCCGGACGCCGCTGAAACCACGGCAGCGCACAGTCGTAGGCATGTACACCCCCTGAGAGAGCGAAACGATCCTCCGGAACCGCGTGTCCAACAATTCGCGCGTTCCGGAATCCACGAGCCAGTACCTGCGAGCCTCCGCCATGGAAACCCTTCTGCAGGACATTCGCGTAACGCTCCGCACCTTCCGTCGTTCGCCCGGATTCCCGCTCGCGGCGATCGCCACGCTCGCTCTCGGCATTGGCGCCACGACGGCGATCTTCACCACGTTGAGTGCGGTCCTCCTCAAGCCGCTTCCCTACCCCAACGCGAACGAGCTCTACAGCCTGCGAACCGCCCTCACGGATGGGCGCGTCACCACAGGGCTGCTCTCGGCGGGCGAAGTGGCGCGACTGAATGATCCGACACTCTCCATCGAGCGGGCCGCGGGGTTTTCAGCGGGTGATCTCACGTTGCTCGCTGACGACGGAACTCCGTCGCACGTGCAGGTCTTTGTCGTGTCGGAGGGGTTCTTCGAGCTCTTCGGCCTTGCGATGACCAGCGGTGGATTCACGCACGACGACTTCACTCCGGTCCTCCCTCCGCCCCCCAACACGCCGCCGCAGCCGGGGCCGCTGCCCAGAGTCGTGATTTCGCAGCGCCTGTGGAAGCAGTTCTTCAACGGCGACCCCGCGGTCGTCGGCAAGCCGATCCATTTCGCCGAGGTTACCGCGAACATTGCCGGTGTCGCACCGCGCGATTTCGACATCCCGCATGGCGCCGACATATGGGCTGCGCAACGTACGCAGACCACCGACATCGGCCACGTCGCAGAAGGGTTCATGAGACTGCGGCACGGAACGACCATCGAGCGCGCGAAGGGTGAAATGGCGAACGTGATCAGCGGCTTGGCCCATGACTTCCCGGCCGCGGATCGCAATCGCGTCTACGTCGCCCGCCCTCTGGTGGACTCGATCGTCGGCGACCTCGGACCGATCCTGATCCTCGTCATGTCGGCGACGGGCCTGTTGCTGCTCCTCGCGTGCGTGAACGTCGCCAATCTCCTGTTGGCGCGCGGAGCGGCCCGCGCTCGCGAGATGGCGGTCCGGGCCGCGCTCGGCGCGGGCTGGGGCCGCCTCGTGCGCCAGCTCCTCACGGAGTCGCTGGTGCTGGCCACGGCGGGCACGGTCGTGGGAGTCGGCCTCGGTGCACTCGGCCTGCATGCGCTCCTCGCGATCGGCGCAGCAAAGCTGCCCCGCCTCGACGCCGTGCCGTTCGACCGGCGGGTGCTGCTCTTTTCGCTCGCCATGCTCGTGGTGACTGGAGCGGTCATTGGACTTGCGCCTGCCGTGCGTCTGCTGCGCAGCGACATGAAGACGCTCATGAATGAAAGTTCACGGTCCGCGAGCGCCGGCCGAGGTACGACGCGCTGGCTGATGGCGATGACCGTCGCGGAAGTCGCACTCGCAATCATGCTGGTGACCGGTGCGGGCTGGCTAGTCCGCGGCTTCGCGAGCCTGCGCAATACGGACACCGGGTTCGTCACGGACCGGCGGCTGGTTTTTGATGCCACCTTCACGGGCCAGCGATATCCAAACTTCAACGCGGTGCTGCAGGCACAGGTCGACTTCGTGACGGCGCTGCAAGGCGTCCGCGGCGTCACGAACGTCGGGCTTGTCTCCGCCTATCCGATGGTCGGCCGGCCTGAGAACTCCCTCGTGGCGCAGTTCCACGGCGAACCGTTCGACGCAGCCAATCCACCGGGCACACGCCAGCGGTCAGCAGGTCCGGGACTCTTCGCGGCGATGGGGACGCGCATCATTGCGGGGCGTGATTTCGGAACGGGCGACCTCCAGACCACCGTGCCCGTCGCGATCGTCAATCGGACGTTCGTGAACCGATACCTCAAGGGGCGCAACCCGATCGGCACGCAGTTCTCGGCCGGCTACCCGGCCCCCGACCCCAAGAACGAGGTGACGGTCGTGGGCGTGGTCGACGACGTTCGGCAAAAATCACTCGCCGAGGCCGCGGAACCTGCGTACTACACGCCGCTGACGCAGTTCGGCGCGAGGCGCGTGACGGTGGTGGTGGCGTTTTCGCCGACCGACGCCGCCGCCGTCGAGGGAGCAATTCGTGCGGAGGTTCGGAAACTCAACCCCACGATGGCGGTGGATCTCCAGCTCGCGTCCGACATCGTCGGCGGCACGCTGCAGCGGCAGGAGCTCGGGATGACCCTGATGCTCATCTTCGGGTGCATTGCGGTGGTGCTCGCGGCCGTCGGCATCTACGGCGTGGTGTCGTACGCCGGTTTTTTGAGGCGCGACGAAATGGCGACGCGCCTTGCCCTCGGTGCGACGCCGCGCTCGGTGTTTCTTCTGGTCATGAAACAAGGCACGACGCTCGGCGTGCTGGGCGCGGGCGTCGGCCTGAGCCTTGCGTATTTCTCCGGGAAGATCATTTCCAGTCGCGTGTACGCGATCCGCGCGTCGGATCCGCTGATCCTGGCGTTCGCCACTCTGCTGATTGGCGCGATCACGGTCCTTGCGACGACCGTTCCCGCGATTCGCGCGGCGCGGGTGAGTCCCACCAACGTATTGCAATCAGAGTAGCGCGCGCGCCAACGGCGGAGTTCCCAACTTCCTTCGGGGGCGGTACTGTTACGCGAGCGGTGTGCGCAGCGCAGGCGTCGCGCTGTCAACCCACACGGAGGTCACAGTGCGACGAGTTACCGGCATCGGCGGCATCTTCCTGAGCGCCAAAAACCCGAAGGCGCTCTGTGACTGGTACAAGAACCACCTCGGGATCGACGTTCAGTCCTGGGGTGGAGCGGCATTCGATTGGACTGATGCCGCGGGCAACCCGACCAAGGGAACGACGGCGTGGTCGATCGGTCCGGCAGACGGAAAGCACTTCGCGCCGAGCTCGTCGACGTTCATGGTCAACTATCGGGTGGACGACTTGCCGGGACTTCTCAAGGCACTGCGCGCGGAAGGTTGCAGCGTGCTCGAGAAGACCGACGACTCCGAGTACGGAAAATTCGGATGGGTCATGGATCCGGAGGGGAACAAAGTCGAACTTTGGCAGCCGCCGGATGGACAATAGTCGACCGCGGGCGCGACCGGTGCACATGAAGGCCATCGACGATCGAGCGCGCAGCGGTCAGGGGTGCGCCGTTCCGACGACGAGGTCGTCGATCCAGACGTACTGATCAAGCGGTGAGCCCGCATTGATCCACGGCCCCATCAAGAAGGTCCGGAACTGCATCGTGGGGTTTGCGCCGGTGCGGAAATACACGTTGTGCCGATCCATGATCAGCGTCCCGTCCGCCCAGTATTGATAGACGCCGTCCTGCAGGGCAATACCAGCGACGACCGTGTTCATCTGCTCGTAGGTCTCGATATGGTGCCAGCTGTTTTTTGTCGCGTCCGTGAAGGGCACGGCGGTCGGCTGGAAAGTTTTCGAGTCCATCCACTGCGCGCCGTTCTTGTACAGGTCCCAGACCACCGTGCTCGTCGCGTCGGCGGCTTCGTGCTTCCCGTTCGCTCCGCCGATGGACCGGTTCTCGGTGATGCCGAACAAGTCCACGTTGATGTTTGCGGGATCGATCATCAGGACGTCGGCAATTTCCAGGTTCGCGAGGAAATTCCCGCTCGAATACACGTACTGGTTGTAGGTGGTCAGGTGCGAAACGGAGGGGCCGATGTAGTGGTCGTCCGCCGTGGTCAGGAAATAGAAGAGATGGCCGAGGCCGCTGAAGTTTGTGCTCGTCTTGATCCAGTATGAGAGGTATACCGAGTTGCTCGGCGTGAAGTCGTGGCGCGTCGTCCCGAGCCCCTGCGGGGCGACGTCACTCACGCTCCAGTGGAATTGCAGTGCGTGCGTGCCGGCACTGCCGGGGCGCGCGTCGGCGGCGAGCGCGATGCCGGTGGCGTCGAACCACCCGCGCGCGCCGATGTTCGAGTCTTCGAAACCGTCGGAGAACAGCGTGGTTGCGGCCAGTGCGGTGACCGTCACCGTGGAGGTATCGGCGAGCGTGCCGCCCTGCTGGACGGCGATCACGCGGAATGTGCCGGGCGTGCTGCCGGCCGTGTACAAGCCGGCTGCCGAGATCGTACCGCCAGTCGCCGTGTAGGTGACTGCGGGAACGGTCGTCGCGTTGTTGCTCCACACGCCGCTCACGACGAACTGTTGGGTGCCGCCCGTCGATACGCCCGCCGTCGCCGGCGTCAGGATTACCTGAGTCAGCGTCGCGGCAGGGACGATGACGGTAACCGTGCTGGTGTCTTTCTTCGTACCGCCGTGGTGCGCCGCGATTACCTGGAACGTCCCCGCCGTGCTGCCGGCCGTGTAGAGGCCTGCGGCCGAGATCGTCCCGCCCGTTGCGGTAAAGTCCACGCTGGGTGCGGTCGTCGTCCCGTCGCTCCATACGCCGGTCACCGCGAATGTCTGCGTGGCGCCCGCCTGCAGGTTGACCGTTGGCGGTGTCAGCGTCATTTGGGTCAGCGTGGGCGCTTGGGGCCCGGTTGGCGGCGGTTGAGTCGCGCCGCTGTCACCCGCGGCGCAGCCGGCGGACACGATGAGACACGCAGCAATCAGGCCCGTCGTGATGCGCTTGGACGACAGCGAGGGGCAACACATGGCAGAGGCTCCGGACCCAGGGTGGATACCTGATGGCGGAAACAAAAAAGCCACCAGCCCGACAATGAGAAGTCGGAATCGCTGGCGGCTCGGCCGGCTTGGCGGAAATGTGCGTTAGCCCCGTAGCTCTGCGCCACCACCTTTCGGCGGGTTTGCTCTGAGCAGCAATTAAAGACGAACTCGCCTGCCAACAGTAACGGCGAGAATCTCGGTTGATCACGCCTCGGAAGGTGTTCCGAACCAAGCAGTTAGCGCGTCGACGAGGCCAGTCTGGGTCAGGTCGCCCACCCATGCGACGTAGCCGTCCGGCCTGATCAACACGGCACTGGGTGCAGCGACGGGGCCGATCACGGGCAGTTCCCACGCACCATCATGTCGCGCGTCGATGACCCGCACGCGATCCGCCCACGCCGTGATGTCGACACTGCCGCGTTCGCCAAAGTTGACCAATACCGGCCGCGCGCCATGCAGCAGAGTGTACACTCGCACCGATCCGTCCGCGGTGCGCAGGTCGAGATCGGGCATGCGCCGTCCAAGCAACGGGTGACCAGGTCCGAGATCGTAGTGGATGTCAAGCCCGGTCAGCATCCCGGCGAACCACTTGCGCGGTTCTTCCATCTTCAGGAGTACGCCCATGAATTCACGCGCGGCCTTCGAACGTTCATCCGGGCGCCGAAGCGCTACCGACGCCATTGTGTTCTGCAGCACGCGAGCACCCACGGGGTGGCGCTCGGCGTGATATGTGTCCAGGAGTGTCTCTGGCGATATCCCCTTCACCACCTGTGCCAACTTCCATCCAAGATTCACGGCGTCCTGCACGCCGGTGTTGAGGCCCTGCCCGCCGTCAGGAGCGTGCACGTGCGCGGCGTCGCCGGCCAGCAGGACTCGTCGCTCCCGGTACGTCGCGGCCTGGCGCGTCATATCGGTGAAGCGCGTGATCCACGTCGGATTGTGGACTCCGTAGTCTGTGCCGTATACAGCGACGAGCCCTTCGCTGACATCACGCAGCGTCGGTTCTTCGGTGTTTCCGACGCGCGCTTCGGCCAGCATCACACCTACGGTGCCCCCGGGCTTGTAGACCACTTCGCCATCGCGAATCTCATACTCGACCTTGCCAATGGCGTTGATGCCGTTGGCGTCGTGACGGATTCCCAACGGCGGTTCCTCCGTCATCTCGACTTCGGCTCGTATCGCGCTGACCGTCGGATCCCATCCCGGGAACTCGATGCCGGCAGCCTTGCGAATCAGGCTCCGTCCGCCGTCGCACCCGGCGAGATATTGCGCCCGGAGCGTTTCGCCCGTGGAGAGCGCGACGTCGACACCGGCATCGTCCTGCGCGAAACCCGTGACTTCTTCACCGTACCGAATCGGTATCCGCAGTTCGTGAACCCATCCGGCCAGGATGCGCTCGATATGGTTCTGCCAAAGGCCGAGCGTGTACGGGTGCCGGGTGGGAAAGTCGCTGATGTCGAGGCGGGTCATCGCGAACCCGGCCGCTTGCGCCACTTGTCCCTCAGCGAGGAACCGATCGGCGATGCCGCGCTGATCGAGCATCTCGAGCGTGCGCGCATGCAGCCCGCCGGCGCGGGAGCCGGCGAGCTGATGATTGGTGCGGCGCTCCACGATTGCGACGTCAACTCCCGCCAACGCCAACTCACCGGCCAACATCATCCCCGTCGGTCCTCCGCCGGCGATCACCACCGCATGTCCGGTCATCGCAACTCCTCGTTCAGAATGAGCGCGAAGTCTGAACCCGCACGGGGGGCTTGCCGCAAGTCTCGGGGGTGATGATAGTATTACGTGGGGGTTACGGTTGTCTGCCTGCGTCACCGACCTCCTGCCGCACCGTCCCGACCCAACTCAACGGCGCCATACCGGCTCGCTCGCCGCGTCGTAGTCCTCGTACGCCTTCGCGAGCCCGGTCAGGACTTCGGCACTCGTCTCGAGCAGCGCGCGCGCTCGCGGCTCGTCGATTTCCGCAATGTCGTTCCGTGCCTGCAGTGCAGTGTCGACGAGCATTTTGCGAATGCGCTGCGTGTGGGGCCTGGGGTCAACGATAGATTTGGTAGCCATGGCATCCTCGTATGGTTGAGGCTGAGTGATCGTACGTGTTGCGCGAAAGGAGCGTCCTCGGGGCCTGACCAAGCGCCCGGTCAGCGTCAGGTCGCGTACTTATTCCTACCCATGAAACGCGGGGCTGATCGGCGTCGTAGGACGATCTGACACTCCGCCCCCCCGAACCATCTGACACCACGCATGCAGAGACGCACTCGAAACCGAACTTCGTGATGGCCGTCGTTTTCACCTTGCGCCGGGGATGAGCTACCAGGTGGCCGACCGGGCCGAGCCGCACCGATCACTCTCACCCATGGGCGCGACGCTTTTCATCGTCGATTGAGCAGGCGACGATTTCAGAGGGCGAACGCGTCGCGCGCGCCGGAGCGACCGGGGTTTCGTATATTCGGAGGAATGGAAGCTCGATGATGGCAGCTCGCGCTCGCGGCATCCTTGGCATGGCCATCACGTGGGGCGTCGGCCTCGCCGGCTTCGCCACGACGCTGCTCGTCGGCGGCGTCATGCTGGGAGTGGTCCCGGGTTCGATATTCGGCATTCGCGAGCTCGTCGCTGTAGCAGCACGGGCATTCATCGTCGGGGGTGGTGCGGGCGCACTGTTCGCGCTCGTCGTTGCCCGCCGGGCGCGCGCCGACAACTTCGACACCCTGCGGCTGCGCTCGTTCGGCGCGTGGGGTTTCACTGCGGCCGCCGGCGCCGCGGCGATGCTTGCGATCGGGATGCCCGGCTCGCTGCCCGCGACGATCCTGATTCCGTCGATCCTCCTGGCGGGCACACTCGGCGCCGGAGCGGCGGCCGGGATGCTCGTCATCGCGCGGCGCGGCGTGAAGCAGGTCCGCGAATGGCGCGAAGATTCCAATACCTACCTCCCTCCATGAAAATGCGCACGATTGCCACGCGCGCGTTCTCCCGTGGCGGCGACATTCCCGCCGAGAATACGCAATGTCGCGGCAACGTGTTCCCGGGCCTCGCACGGCTTCGTATGACGCGATGACCGTTCCTCGTTCTCGCATCACGATCCACATGGCCGCGAGCCTCGATGGCTTCATTGCTCGCAAAGACGGTCGAGTCGACTGGCTCGAAACCCAGGACGAGTTCGCCGGCGGCGTGTCGATGGATCCGGGATTCGTCGAGGCGTTCCTGAAGTCGATCGACTGCTACGTCATGGGATCACGGACGTACGAGACCGCGCTTCGCTTTGAAGCGCAGGGATTCGGATGGTCGTACGGGGACAAGCCCACATTCGTGCTCACGACGCGCGACCTGCCTCGCACGCGCAACAATGTCGAGTTCCATTCCGGCGATCTCGCGCAGTTCGTCGACGCGCGCCTTCGCCCCACCTTCCGCAACATCTGGGTCGCAGGCGGCGGGTCAGTCGCCGGGGAGTTTCTTCGCCTGGGGCTGGCCGACGAACTCTACTACTCCATCCTGCCGGTCCTGATTGGCGAAGGGATTCCGTTCTTCGACAGACTCGACAAGGACGTTACGCTCCATTTGGCGGACGTCAAAGGCTACAAGAACGGCATGGTGGAGCTTCGCTACGAGGTGCGATAACCATGCCGCGGCCACTCACTCCATGGTCCGCCCCATGACCCGCGTTCTGCATGACCGCGCGTGGCACACATCTTGGCCCGTGGCGCCGCTTGCCCGCGACGGGGCGACCCGTCTCGTTCCTCTCTGTGGTGTGTACACCTTTGACGACAGCGGAAAGCTCGCCAGATAGCGCTACTTCGGCGTAACGCGAAACAGCGCGCCCGACTTGGAGTCCTCGAGCATCCATATCGCTCCATCAGGTCCGACCGCGACGTCGCGAATCCGGTGTCCCATGTCCCAGCGTTCGACCGGTGTAGCTCCTCCGTTCCCGTCGAAGGTAACGCGCGTGAGCGATTTGCTGGCCATGCCGCTGACGAGCGCAGATCCGTTCCACTGCGGAAACATCGCACCCTCGTAAAACGTGAAGTTCCCCGGCGCGATGACAGGCGTCCAGTAAATGACCGGCTTGGTCAGGTCGGATCGCGAGTCGGGACTTGGAATGGGCACGCCGTCGTAGTTCGTCGCGTAAGAAACGAGCGGCCAGCCATAGTTCTTGCCCGGCTCGATCAGATTCAGTTCGTCGCCGCCCCTGGGCCCGTGTTCGAGCTCCCAGAGACGACCGTCGGGCCCGAACGCGAGGCCGTATGGCGTGCGATGTCCGCTGGTCCACGTTTCCGACGGCGTAAGGTTTGGACCCGGGAATGTGTAGGTGCGCACCACCGGCGCCGTCTTCGCTTCCTCGGTATTGCGCGGCGGGTCGATCACGGGAACCGTGGCCGCGCCGATCTTACCGGCCTGCGGATTGCCCGGCGCGGGCTTACCGTCGAGCGTCAGGCGCAGGATTTTCCCCAGCGGCTGGTCGGGGTCCTGCGCGGGCGTCATGCGCTGCCGGTCGCCGACGGTCAGGAAGAGAAACTGCCTGTCCGGAGAGAAGGCGACCGCCGCACCGAACTGTCCGCCGCGACCGCGTTCACCGTCGCGCCAGATGACCTGGAGTCCTTCCAGGCTCGCGCCGTTCCCGGTGATCGAAAGCTGTGCGCGTGCGAGGGCCAGGCTGGACCCGCCCGGTTCACCAGGTTCGGAGTATGTGAGGTAGACGTTGTGATCGGTCGGGTAGTTCGGCGAGGTGTAGACACCGAGCATGCCGCCCTGCCCCTGCGAGAGCACGGCCGGCACGTTTGTTACCGGCGTCTTCTCGCCCTGCGGTGTGACCAGCCAGAGCGGGCCCACCTTCTCCGTGATGAGCATGCGCCCGTCCGGAAGGAACGCGATGCGCCAGGGCAGATCAAAAGTCGCCACCGAGGTCATGGTAAATGGCAGCGTTGCCTCGGGAGCCTGCGTTCCGGCGTTGATCTGCGCGTGTGCCGACACCGAGGTCAAAGTCAGCAATACGATGGCGCGCGCGAACAGCTTCATTGAGCGTCCCTCTCGCGTGGGTTTGCGGTCATGACGAACACTAAGCCATCGCCTGGGCGCCGGGCCAGCCGTTTCCCCCCGTGGACAATGGGCTGGTTGACCCACGACACCGCCAGTCACTATGCGCGCCTCTATCCATGACTTGACAGGTATATACCGATAGACGTATATATAATCCATGCAATCTGCCTTCGCCATCATCGCGGAACCAAACCGCCGCGCCATCCTCAGCCTGCTGGCCGTTTCGGAGCGGTCCGTGCGCGAGATCGAAGATCGACTGCGGATACCGCAGCCGTCGGTGTCCAAGCACCTCAAGATCCTGCGTACCGCCGGCCTTGTGGAGGCGCGCGTAGACGCGCAGCGGCGCGTCTACAGGATCAGGCACGAGCCGTTGCGTGAGGTGGACGCCTGGCTCGCCCCCTTCAGGCGCTTTTGGTCGGCACACGTCGACGCGCTCGAACGCCATCTCGATCGCATGGAACAACGGCCTCATCCGAGAGGAAAGAAAAAATGATCACCCGTGAGAGCTACGCACCGGGCGCCGCAGCCGGCGCAAAGGTCAAGAAGGAAGGCGAGAGGTGGACGCTCATTCTCGTCCGCGAGCTGCGCCACCCGCCCGAGAATGTCTGGAGTGCGCTGACCGACCCCGCCGAGTTGCGCGAATGGGCGCCGTTCGACGCTGACCGGAACCTCGGCGTCGTCGGTCCGGCGAGGCTCACCACTGCGAGGTCGCCGGCGTCACCCGTCTCCGACACGACGGTCACGCGCGCCGAGCCACCGAGGCTGCTCGAATACAACTGGGGCGAAAACGACATGCGCTGGGAGCTGGAACCGCTGGGCGGCGGCACGCGGCTCACCCTCTGGCACAACATCGGCCGCAAATGGGTCGCGATGGGCGCGGCCGGCTGGCACATCTGCTTCGACGTGCTCAATCAATTTCTCGAAGGTCATCCGATCGGCCGCATCGTCGCAGGCGACGCAATGAACTTCCAGTGGAAACGCCTCAACGCCGAGTACTCCAGGCAATTCGACACCGAAGAAACGACGCCGTAACCAACAACCTGACAGGAGAGGACCGCCATGAAAATCAAGATCGCGAGCATCTACGTGAATGATCAGGAGAAAGCGCTGCGCTTCTATACCGATGTTCTGGGATTCGTGAAGAGGACCGACGTCAGCAACGGGCCCTTCCGGTGGCTGACCGTCGGGTCCGCAGACGAGCCGAACGGCGTTGAGCTGCAGCTGGCCCTGAACGACAATCCCGCCGCCAAGGCCTACCAGAAGGCGACGCTCGAGCAGAACAAGCCGGCGATGCTGTTCAACGTCGACGACGTGCATCGGGAATACGACCGCATGAAGCCACTCGGCGCGGAGTTCACGATGCCGCCGACCAAGGTGACCGGCTCGACGATCGCCGTGCTGAAGGACACGTGCGGCAACCTGATCCAGATCGTCGCGCTCGACCGCTGGGAGCAGAAGCAGTGAACCGCGCCCCGAAGGCGAGGTGATTGACGCCGCCGCGTTCACGACGCTCGTGCGCGAGGCGGTCACGCTCAATGGCTCCGCCAGGCCAAAGCGATGACGTGTGTGCGAGGACTCCGAGCGGCGGACGCTGTCCGTTGGTCGCGCCGGCGATAATATTTCCAAGGCGTTCTCCACCCGGGCTTGCCGCCCGATCACCAACAGCACCCCAGCTTCGGACCCGCCCATGCATCGTATTCTCCTCGTCGCCGCCCTGGCGGTCTCAGCCTCAGCCGCGTCAGCCCAGTCCGTTGCGGTGACGCTCTCGGAATGGAAGGTGGAACTCGCGCGCGACACCGTGCACGCCGGACCCACGACGTTCCGCGTAAAGAACGCCGGCACGATGACCCACGGATTTTATGTGAGCGGGCCGGGAGTCGAGAAAGGTTCGCACGACATCCCGGCCGGACAGGAAGCGCCGCTCACCGTGACCCTGAAGCCGGGAACGTACGAGGTCTACTGCCCGATGTCGGACATGACGCACAAGGCCGCGGGCATGGTGAAGAAGCTCGTCGTGGTTCCGGGCGAGGCTGCGCCGGCCAAGAAACCGGGCACCTGAGGCGGCAAGAATGCGACTTCTTTTCGCCAGGGTCCCCGGAGCGTTCGGAGCCGCGTTGTTCCTCGCGTCTACGGCCTCCGCGCAGGTGATTCGTCCGAGTCAGGCGGGCGGCGTGATGCAGTGGGTGGGCGCGACCAGGATCGACATCACGTATCACCGCCCCGTCGCGCGCGGGCGCGAGCTGTTCGGGAAGCTCGTGCCCTTCGACAAGGTGTGGTCGCCGAGCGCTGACTCCGCCGCGGTGTTCACGATCAGCACGCCGATCACCGTGAATGGCTCCGGGTTGCCGGCCGGTGCATATACGATCTGGGCGATCCCCAATGCCGCCGAATGGACGCTGATATTCAGCAAGGTGCACCCGGTGCACCACATGTTCTATCCCGAGGGAAAGGATGCATTGCGGGTGAAGTCGGTGCCCCGCTCCGGAGATTTTCTTGAGACGCTGGCGATTTATTTCCCGATGGTGGATGCGGACTCCGCCGAGATGGTCCTGCATTGGGGACGGACGATCGTGCCGCTCAAGATTCGGTCGGCGAGATAGGCAACGGCACTGCGGACTGCGGATGAGGATTCTGAGTCGGAATGCCCCAACTCCTTGATCCTCATCCGCAGTCCGCAGTGCCGTTGCCTATCTCGCCGAC
>JBIOHR010000003.1:0-58531 GCA_044449085.1 Gemmatimonadales bacterium
GCGGATTTCCGTGGTGTAACCTTGCCGATCCTGCGCGACGGAGCGGCGCTCTCCGGACTACTCCTGTCCGCGGCGAGTGCGGCGGGACTCTCGACCGCGGAGCCGCCCACGGTTCGCACACTCCCGCGCGACGGTCTCGCGGTGCTGCTGCTCCTCGACCTCGGCCACGTGACGGTTCACACCATCCCCGCTCGCGACACGCTGCTGCTCGACCTGCTCGTCCCGGCGGGGCGCGACCCGCAGAAGGCGGTCGATGTGTTCACGCGGAAACTCGGGGCGAATGCGTCGCGGAGCGGGCGGCTGGACCGGGGGTAAGTCCGGGAGCTGCGATGTACGATGTAGGATGGAAGATGGATGACCGCACTGGAACCAACCTTCACCACGCCCATGCATCCTTTTCTCGGATTTCGGCCGGAGGCGCTCGCGTACCTGCGCGGGTTGAAGAAGAACAACAGGCGGGAGTGGTTCGAGGCGCGGCGCGACGCGTTCGTGCGCGACGTGTCGGATCCGATGAAGGCGCTCATCGAAGAACTCGACGTGCGCTTCGCGAAGCTCGCGCCCGAGTTCGTCGGCGACCCGAAGCGGTCTATGTTCCGCATCTATCGCGATGTGCGCTTCTCGAAGGACAAGTCGCCGTACAAGGCGCATGCGGCGCTCTGGATATACCATCGCGCGCCGGGCCGCGGGGTGGGAAAGGAGATTGACGGCGGCGCGGGGTTTTACGTGCACCTCGAGCCGAACGCCTCGCTCGTCGCCGCGGGACTCTGGATGCCGCCGCGCCCGTCGCTCGCGAAGGTCCGCGAACATTTCAGTGAAGACCTCGCAGGGTGGAAACGCGCCGTGACGGCGCCCGCAGTCCTCAGGCGCTTTGGCGGCCTCACCGATGACGAGGACGGAATCCTGCTCAAGCGCCTTCCGCGCGGATTCGACGAGGGCCATCCCGCGGAGAAGTGGCTGCGCTTCAACTCGTTCACCATGCATCGCGGCTACAGCGATGCCGAGATGCTGTCGCCGAAGCTGGTGGACAAAGTGATGAACGATTTTGCGCTGCTGGTGCCGATGTGCAGGTGGCTCAATCGGGCGCTCGGTTACCTGCCGGCGAAGCAGCGCTAGCGGGGCGAGGAGCCCTGTAGTGTCCCCCTCCTCGCTCGCAAGCGAGAAGGCTGGGCTCACACGACCCGGCCTGTCCCCCGCACGACACCCTCAACGCGTCGCTCCGGATCGAAGTGCGCGCGCGCGAGCTGCAGCATTTCCGCCGCCGAGACGGCGCGCACGCGTGACTCGTATTCCGTCAACTCACCCAGCGACCGCCCGAACAGCCACGCGTCGGCGATGTCGCCCATCACGGCTGCCGCGCTCTCGCGGCGGATCGCCCAGGTGCCGAGCGCGTACGTCTTGGCCTGTTCGAGCTCGCGGTCGGTGACGGGGGACTCCCGGAGGCGCGCGAACTCGCCGAGCAGGCCACTGCGCGCGGCCTCCTCCTTTTCAGGCGACATCGCGATGTAGGCGCTGAACGCGCCCGCGTGGCGCCGCACGACGGGGGCCGCCATCACGGTATACGCGAGTGACTGGCGGTCACGCAGTTCGTCGAAGAAGCGGCCGCCGAGTCCGCTCGCCACACCGGCAATCATGCCCGCACTGAACCGCGCGTCATCGCTGCGCGCGGGCCCCTCGAACAGCATCGCGAGCGCGCTCTGTGCCTTGTCGCGCTGGTCTTCCCGGCGGATCGAGCGGACCGGCCACGCCGGCGCCGGCACGCCGGGGGCTTCGGCGGCGCGGAGGCCACCGAAGAACCGGGTCGCGAGCGATGCGCCGTCGTCCGGATTGACGTCGCCGACGCAGACGAGCACACCGGGCGCTTCGATCGCAACCTTCGCATGCCAGGCACGCAGAGCCTCGGAATCCATCGAGGCGAGCGATTCCTCCGTTCCGAGCACCGACCGCCCGTACGGGTGGGCGCTCCACGCCGCCTGCGTCGCCAGACGCAGGGGCCAGCGGTACATGTCGTCGCGCAGCGCGGCGAGGTTCGCGAGCGCCACCGCGCGCTCGGACTCGATGGCGTCTCCCGCGAATGACGGGCGCTGCACCACGTCGGCCAGCAGTTCGGCGGCTTCGTCCAGTCGGCGGCGCGGCACCGAGATCGTCCACTGAAATCCGTCCGCCGCGGCCGCGGTCGAGAGCACGCCGCCGAGGAACTCTGCGTCTTCGGCGATCCGCTGCGCGGTCCGCCGCAGCGTGCCCTTGAGAGAGGCGCGCGTCATCAGCGAGGTGAGGCCCGTCGACTCCGCCGGCTCGTGCGCGGCGCCGCCGTTCACGAACCAGCCGAGATGCGCGAGCGCGCCCGGGCGCCGGTGCACGAGCACCGGCACGCCCGTGGCCGTGCGAAACACATGCACCTGCGCTTCTGCGCGCTCGAACACCCACGCCCTCGACCCGTGAATCGGCGTCGGCGCGCCGGGACGGACGAGCGGCGCCAGCGCCTCGGTGCGCTCGGCGTCGAGCGCGGCGCGCATTTCGACGGCGCCGGGCGCAGTCACGGGTGCACTCGCGGGCCGGTACACCACGAGCCCCGCGAGGTCCGGCGCGAGCCAGCGCCGCGCAACGTCCGTCAGGCTCGCACCATCCGTGGTGAGGAGCCGGTCGAGGTACGCACCGCCGAGCATCCAGTTTCCGGCAAGTTCCCAGCTCGCGATGTGGTTGGCCTGCCCCTCCATCGACTCGAACCGGCGCAGCCACTGTGCCTCGAGCACGCGGCGCGCGCGTTCAATTTCCGCTCCGGTGATTTCGCCGTCGCGCACCCGCCGCAGCTGGTCCCACGCCGCACGCGCGGCGCCTCGCACGTGCTCCGCCCGCGCGGTCGCGTGCACGACGAACACGCCGATCTCGGTGGGCGTGTAGTCGTACGCGACGATCGATGACGCAAGCCGGCGTTCGCGCACCGCGCGATACAGTCGCGACGCGCGGCCTGCCGAAAGGATCGCGGCAAGCAGGTCGAGCGGCGGCGAGTCATCATGCAGCAGCGCCGGCGCCCGCCAGCCGAACACGAACTCGGCCTGCTGGATGTCGCCGGCGAGCTCGGCATAGCGGAACGAGGGGTCCGTGTGCGGCGGTTCGTCCGGCCCCGGCACGCGGTGGACGACGCCGTCGGGGATCGCCCCGTAGTGTCGGGCGACGAGCGCGCGCGCCTCGTCCGGATCGATGTCACCGACGATCGCGAGCACCGTGTTGGACGGGCGGTAGAACTTGCGGTAAAACGCGTCGACCATCCCGCGCGTGAAGGTGCGCAATCCCGCCTCGCGGCCGATGCGCCAGCGGCGGATGCGGTGGCGGTCGTGGAGCAGCTCGAACAGCGTCTCGGTGGCGAGCGCCGACGCGCTGTCGGCCTTGCGCTTGGCTTCTTCGATGATCACCTCGAGCTCGCGGCCGAGTTCGCCGGCGTCGATCAGCGAGTTCGCGTACGCGTCCGCCTGGATCGCGAGCCCCGCGGCGAATCCGCTCGACGGCAGCACCGTGTAGTAGTGCGTGTGGTCGTAGATGGTGCCCGCGTTGAGATATCCGCCGTTCGCCTTGGTGTCGCGGGCGATCTCACCCGGCCCGCGCGTCGGCGTCCCCTTGAAGTACATGTGCTCGAGCACGTGCGAGATGCCGATCTCGTCGTCGGTCTCGTCAAAGTAGCCGGCCTTCACGTACGTGACGATCGCGACCACCGGCGCGCTGGTGTCACGCCGGACGAGCAGGCGCAGCCCGTTCGGAAGCGTGGTGCGCTGCACCGATTCGGGGGGGAGCACGGCATCGAGCAGGCCGGCGTACGGCGCCGCGGGGCCGCTCATCGCGCGAGCGGCAGGCGCCGCAGCAGGATGAACCCGACGAGCGCCGCGCCACCGCCGTAGCCAAGCACATGCCAGAGCTGTGCGGCGTCGAGCGCAGCGCCTGCGTACAGCTGCGTGCGGAGCGCATCGAGCGCCGTTACGGGCGGCAGGACTCTTCCAACGAAGGCGAGCCACGCCGGGAGGCCGCCGTTCACCACGCCGGCGCGCGACGCCATGAGCTGCTGCAGGATGAGCGCCACCACGTACACGGCGACGAGCGCCAGCGCATCAAACCGCGTGACCGCTCCGAGGAGGAGCCCGATGCCTCCGATCAGAATGAAGGTCAGCAGTGCCGCCTCCATCGACCGGTGGACCGAGACGTGGATCGTGTATGCGCCGTATGCCCATACCATGACACCGAAGACGGCAACGTACACGATCGCGTTGACCAGGTACGCCTGCGCGTAGTACGCCGGGACGTTCACCGGCTTTGAGAACAGGAAGCGGAAGTGGCCCTGCTGGCGATCGCCGGAGCTCAGCCCGACCGCGGCGACGAACGCGCCAAGCGGCAGATAGAGCGTGATGGACTGTTCAAACATCTGCCTCGCCTGATTGATCCCCTGCGGCGATTGCAGCCAGCCCGCAGGGGCGTGGCTCACCATCAGGTAGGCCGGCAGGCCGGCCACAAACGCCACGAGGATCAGCGGCAGCGACAGCCGGTGGAGAAAAAAATCGGGAACTTGATACCGGATGTAGCTCAGCAGCCTGATGTTCATGCCGGCGGTGCTCCCACGGACGCATGGAACGCCTGTTCGAGCGCGCTCTCGCGCGGGATCACTGCCGACACCAGCGCGCCCGCGCCGATCGCCGCGGCGAGCCCGGCGTTGAGCGTCGCCACGTCGACGGGAGGAATGTCGAGTTCCCCGTTCGCGCCGAGTACCGCGCCGGGAAATCGCGCCGCAAGCGTTTCGCCGCCCAGAACGGTCCTGACGCGATAGGCCATCACCGCGGTCACGGGCGCGCCGCTCACCGTCACCACGCGCTGGATGCGGCCACGATCGATGATCGCGACGCGATCTGCGAGGCGCTCGAGTTCGTCGAGGTTGTGTGACGCAATGATGATCGCGCGGTCCGCGCGCTTCAGCGACGCAACGATCTCCCGGAATTTCTGGGTCCACACCGGGTCGAGCCCGTGCGTGGGCTCGTCGAAAATCACGACTTTCGTGTCCGCGAGCAGCGCCTGCGCGAGACCCACACGCTGGAAGTTCCCCTTCGACAGGGTCTTCAGGCGCTTCCGGCGGTGTTCATCGATCGCGAGCTCGCCGATCACGCGGTTCACCTCGGCGGCGACGCGGTCGCCGGGCACGCCGGCCAGCACGGCAAGCCGGCGGAGTGCGCCCTCGCTCGTCCAGTGCGTCGGCAGCGCCATCAATTCAGGGACGTATGCGACGCCGAACTTCTCGACGTACGCGCGGGGCTCCATGCCGTCGATCGCGAGCGTGCCGCCCGTCGGGCGCAGGAAGCCCATGAGCAGGGAGATGATCGTGCTCTTCCCCGCACCGTTCGGGCCGGCGATGCCGAGCACTTCACCGGGTGCGACGTCGAAGGTGACGTCGTCCACGGCGCGCACCTGGCGCCCGAGGAGCGAACGGTACGTCTTGGAGACACCACGCAATGCGATCAGGGCCCGGCCCTCGGGTCGAAAGGTGAAATCCGCTCGGTTGTGGTGAGGCGGTTCAGATCGTGATGCGCAGCAACCCGGCGTCGGCGCTCCCGCGGACAAAGCTCTCCGCGTCGGCGCACGAGATGAGGATCCCCGTCAGCGACAGGCCGCGGCGCGCCTCGCTCTGCATGAACTCCAGAACGGACTTCGCGGGCTGCGCGCTCGCGTCGCGCATCTGCGCGACGATGTCGTCCCAGCTGCCTTCGTAGCACCGGCCGTCACGGCCGGTCACCTGATGCAGCGCCTCGCCCTGTTTCTGTTGCGTCAAATCGACGAGCAGCGCGCCGAACAGTTCCAGCTGCCCCTTCGCCTCCTGCTCCGCGTCGCCGTTGACGGCCTGCTCGATTTCGCCGAGCATTTCGTCGATCGTATCCGGCTCGCCCGCAAGTTCGTTGAGGCGGTCATCCCATGGGCGCAGCGCCGGATCGTCATCGGCCAGGCGATAGGTGCTCTTCTTCAGCTCGATGAGACGCCAGATGCCCAGCTCGTCCCAGTGGTCGTCCGGGCCGGTGCGGTCGAGGTGATACAGCGCCGCCTCGTATTCGCCGCGGTCGTAGAGAACGTTCCCGAGATAAATGCGCGCCTCGACGTAGCCGGGATCAAGCTGAAGCACGCGCCTCAGCGTTGCGATCGCCGCGTCGTCGCGCCCAAGGCGGTGTTCGGTGTAGCCGACCATCGCCACGGCCTCGGCGTTGTCGGGCACCTGCTGGACCGCCGTGTCGAAGTACTCCTTGGCCTCTTCCATGAGGCCGTCGCGAAAGAGCGCGCGGCCCACCTGGAGCATGAGCTCGATGTCGTCCTGATAGCCGAGCTCGAGGATGCGGTGGAACGACTTCAGCGCGCCCGACGTCTGGCCGAACTTAAGGAGTGTCTCGCCGAGGCCGGCGAGCGCGTCTTCGTGGTCGGGGTCGAGGACGAGTGCCTCCTCGAAGCTGCGGCGGGCCCACGCGAACTCATCCCGCGCGACACGCGCATACCCTACGCCAACGTGGAGCTCCGTCGCGTTGGGATACAGCGCGAGCCCTTCACGCAGGGTCGATAGGGCGTCGTCGTAGTTGCCCTCATTGTAAAGCTGGTGGGCGCGTTCGTCGTACTCCTCGGAACTCAGGAACGGAGAGGGCATCGCTCGGCGGCCTCCAGCTGGGGGACGTTTCCGGAACGATATCAGCGGGAATCGGCCAACGCCACGGCGACGTCGGCCGCGAGGGCGGCGTTGGCCTCGAGCAATGCGAGGTTGGCGACCAGCGACCGCCCGCCCGTCGCGCGCTCGACCTGCGCGAGAAGATGTGGCGTCAGCGCCGCGCCCGTGATCCCCATCACTGACGCAGACGCAATCGCCTGTGCCACCGCATCTTCCAAGACCTGCGGATCGAGCGCGCCGGCCGGAGGCGGCGGCTGAACGACGAGCACCCCGCCCATCCGGCCAAGCGCGCGACTCGCCCGGAAGGCGTCCGCGATTTCGCCGGCGCTGTCGGCGACCGCGCGCACCCGGAGCCCGGTGCCGGCGGTGAAAAACCCCGGAAACTCATCCGTCCGAAAGCCGATGACGGTCACGCCGAGTGTCTCCAGGCGCTCGACGGTAGCGGGAAGATCAAGGATCGATTTCGCGCCCGCGCACACGGTGACCACGCTGGAGCGCGAGAGCTCGAGGAGGTCGGCGGATTCGTCGACCGCGCCGCCCGGCAATCCGCGGTGCACGCCGCCAATTCCGCCGGTCGCGAGCACCGGCAGCCCGGCGCGCATGCAGATGCAGAGCGATGCGGCGACCGTCGTGGCGCCGTCGAGACCGCGCGCCACGGCCCACGGGATATCGCGCGCCGAAACCTTGGGAATTCCGTCGCGCGCGAGGAACCGGGCGAGGTCGGCGTCATCGAGGCCGGCCGCGGGGACCCCGCGGATGACGGCCGTGATCGCCGGCACTGCATTGCACGCGCGAATCGCGGCGCGCATGCGGCGATCGGCCTCGCGATTGGACGGGTCCGGCAGGCCCTGCGCCAGGACCGAGCTTTCCAGCGCCACCACCGCGCGCCCCTCACGCAGGGCGGCGGCGACCTCGGGATGAAGGCGGACCTTCACCAACTCGTTATCCGTTGTCGAACTCTTCCGCTTTCTTGGTCATCACGAGCTCACGCTCACGCGCGTCCGGATCGAAGACCGCGAGCACCCGCACGGTTTCGCCAGGAAAGATGTCGAACGTCTTGCCGACGCCACGCTTCACCACGATCTCGTGGCCATCCTCGAAGCGAAGGACGACGTTCGGGTATTCGGTGTTGACGTATTGCTTGCGCAGTTTCTGTGGAGAGGTCGGCATCGGATGGTTGTAAGGGACGGGGCGAAAGTAGCGCGCGAAACAGGGCGGTGCAACGGCGGATTCATTCGGGTGTAGTGGCCGGACGCGAACCATGGTCTGCGGTCAACCGACGACAACCAGCCCGGCGACTTGTTCAGGTTACCGTGGGACGTGACCCCGCAAACTGCTTCCACGCGCCCGATTCGAGAATGTCCTTCGTTTCGCCGACGACGCGTTCGACTTCGTCGTCGCTCGTATAGAAGTGGGGCGCGACCCGGATGCCGGCGCCTGGGCGGTAATCTATTATGACGTCGCGCGCGAGGAGCGCCTGCGCGACCTCCGCGCCGTGCGGCACGTCGAACGCGACGGTGCCGCCGCGCTTCAGCGGGTCGCGCGGGGCGCTCACCGGGTAGCCGTGCGCGTCGGCGAGCGCGACCAGCCGCGCCGTGTGCCGCATGGATTTCGCGCGAATGGCCTCCACGCCCGCGCGCCGCACGATCCGCGGCCCTTCCATATTGGCGAACAGCGCCGGGATGACCGGTGTGCCGCCGAGCCAGCGGGCCGCGCCCTCGGCGTATTCCATGTCACCGTCGAACGCGAAGGGATGCGCGTGCGCCTGCCAGCCCGTGAGAGCCGGCGCGCAGCGCGCAGAGGCCGCAGGCGAGGCGTGGAGAAAACAGCCGCCCGGCCCGCCGCAGAGCCACTTGAGCACGCCGCCGGTGAGAAAATCCGCCCCGATCGCCTGCACGTCGACGGGCACAACGCCAACAGAGTGATACGCATCGAGTGCGACGAGCGCGCCCATCCGGTGCGCGTGCGCGGCGATGCGCGCCACATCCACGATGTACGCCGACTTGAAGAGCACGTGGGAAATCGCAACGAGCGCCGTGCGTTCATCGATGGCCGCGCAGAGGCGTTCCTCGTCCATCGAGATGCCGTCGTCGCTCGGCACCACCACCACGCGCGCGCCGAGCTTCGGGGCGAGCTGTTCGTACAGGTAGCGCACGCTCGGAAAATCGAGCGCGCTCATGACGATGGTGTCGCGGCCGCCCGTGAACGACATCGCCGACAGGACGACGGCCTGCGCGAACGTGACGGTCGGCGCCATCGCGACGGTGCCTGCGGCAGCGCCGATGAGCGGCGCGAGTTCGTCGCCGAGCGCGAGCGGCATCTGCCACCACCGTTTGGCCCACGCGCGCACACCGAGCGCCGCCCACTCGTCGGCGTACTCGGCGAGGCGGGCGGGCACGGTGCGCGGCATTGCGCCGAGCGAGTTCGAGACGAGATACGTCGTCCGCTCGAGAATGGGGAACTCGGCGCGGAATGCGAGAAGTGTGTCGGAGGTCACGGTGCGATCATGTTGCGGGCGCGCAATTGCGGACCGCTGCCGAAAAGGTACCGCGGTGCCGCATCACGTGTATACCATGAACGAACTGAAACCAGACTCCAGGAGGTTTTCGATGCCATTTGCCCGCCATTGCACGACCGTGATTGCCGTCCTGTTCGCCACCGCCGGTTCGCTGGCCGCGCAGGACGCCGTGCAGGGCACGACCGCCGCCGATCCGCAGATCGCCGCGCCCGCCGCGGCTGCTGCACCCGCCGCGCAGCAAGTGCCGGCCAGTAGTCCCGTGTCCGCCGCCCCGTCCGTATCGTTCGCGCCGTTTGCCGCCAACGCTGCGGTGGGCGTGCACTCGACATCGCCCGACATGCCGGCACCAATCGCGCCGCCCCGCACCGGCAGGCAGGATCAGGGAGTGACGCTGATGATCATCGGCGGCGCCGCCCTGCTCGGCGGCGCGATCATCGGAGGATCGGGCGGAACGCTGATCGCGGTGGGCGGCATCGTCGTTGGGGCGATCGGGTTGTACAAGTATCTGCAGTAGGTGCAAGCGACCGGTCGTTCGCTCTGGCTTCCCCAAGCTCGCAGCTGACGTCGGCTCCGAGCTTGGGGGAACTCTGAAACTGCCCCGCCGTTAGCCGAAACACTCGCCCGGTGCAGTCCCCCCGGCTAGAATGAAAGTCTGATGTCTCCCGCCCCGAGCCACGTCAAGACAATTCTTCCCGAGCGCCTCGCGCTCGTCCTCGGCGGCGGCGGACTGAAGGGCTTCGCGCACATCGGCCTGCTGCGCGCGTTCGAGGAGCGCGGGATCCGCCCGGCACTCGTCGCCGGATCGAGCATTGGCGCGCTGATCGCCGCGGCGTACGCGACCGGGATGCCGGTGGACGACATGGAACGCCGCGCGCTCGCGCTGACCAAGAAGGATCTTTTCCGCATCGACCGCCTGCACATGGTCACCAAGCGGATGCTCTCGCCGTCGCTCTACCTCGCCGGCCCGCTCGACGCGCTGGTCCGCGACATCGTCCCGCCGGTCACCTTTCGGGCGCTGCAGACGCCGCTGCTCGTGAGCACCGTGGACCTCGAGCGCGGAGCGCAGGTGGTCTGGGGCCTGCCCGGACTGATGGACGTACCGGTGGCCGACACGGTGTACGCGTCGTGCGCGCTGCCCGGATTTTTTCCGCCGCGCGTCATCGACGGCCGGACGTGCGTCGACGGCGGCGTAATGGACAACCTTCCCGACGCGATCGCCGTGCGCGGCATGGACGCCGTCATCGGCGTCGACGTCGGCACCTCCAGTCTTGCCACGGCGCGGCGCATCAAGGACAAGGGGTTTGCGGCGATCTACATGCGCGCGGCGCAAATCATGATGAAATCGCTCCAGGTGTCGCAGCTGGCGACCTGGGCCGGCCCTCCGCTCCTGCTCGTGCGTCCGCCGGTGTGGCATTACAACTGGTTCAGCTTTGCCGCGACGCGGCGCATGATAGACGCCGGGTATGCCGCCGCGCACGACGCGCTCGACCGCGCCGGCGACGCCCTCTGGTCGGCCGGCGGGGTATATCCAAGGCGCACGATCGCGCTGTCGGTGGTGCGGGAGAAATGCATCGGGTGCACACTCTGCGTGACGCTCGCGCCCGACACGATGGGAATGGACGCGGAGAACAAGGCGTACGTGATAGAATCCCCGCTCGAATGGTCGCGCGCGGACGGCGATTTCATCCACCAGTGCCCCACCGACGCAATCAGGGTCGAGGCCGTGGAAGGCAATGTCCGGACCATCACGATGGAGCGGAAGATCGAGCCCGAGTAACGGCGATGGAAGATGGAAGATTCGAAGGCGGACGACCGAGTGCCCAAGACCAAGACCCAAGGACCAGAAACCATTGACCATGCACGGAGGACCGACGGCAATGGACCAGAGACCCAACCCGCTGAAATACTCTCCGAGACTTTTACCATGACCTCGCGCAACAGCTTCAAATCCCGCTCGACCCTCGCCGTCGACCACGAGTCGTACGTCATCTACCGGCTCGACGCGCTCAATGCCGTTCCCGGCAACACCGTCGCGAAACTCCCCTTCTCGCTGAAGATCCTGCTCGAGAACCTTCTGCGAAATGAGGACGGCGCGTTCGTGAAAGCGGCGGACGTCCTCGCGATGGCCGCCTGGAACGTGCGCGAACGCGTGGACAAGGAGATCGCGTTCCGCACGTCGCGCGTGCTGCTGCAGGACTTCACCGGTGTCCCGTGCGTCGTCGACCTCGCCGCGATGCGCGACGCACTCGCGAAGCTCGGCGGAAAGCCGTCGAAGATCAACCCGCTGCAGCCGGTGGACCTCGTGATCGACCACTCCGTGCAGGTGGACGAGTACGGCACGGATGCCGCCCTCCTGATCAACACCGGCCTCGAATACGAACGGAACCTCGAGCGCTACCAGTTCCTGCGCTGGGGCCAGAAGGCGTTCGAGAATTTCCGCGTCGTGCCGCCGGGCACGGGCATCTGCCACCAGGTGAACCTGGAGTATCTGGGGCAGGTGGTGTTTGTGGGTGAAGAAACGACGATGGAAGATGGAAAATCGAAGATGGCATATTGCGATTCGCTCGTCGGCACGGATTCGCACACGACGATGATCAACGGCCTCGGCGTCCTTGGTTGGGGCGTCGGCGGAATCGAAGCCGAGGCCGCGATGCTCGGACAGCCGGTGTCGATGCTCATCCCCGACGTCGTCGGCTTCAAGCTGCATGGCAAGCTTCCGCCGGGCGCGACGGCCACCGACCTCGTGCTCACCTGCACCGAGATGCTGCGCAAGAAGAAGGTCGTCGGAAAATTCGTCGAGTACTACGGAAGCGGCCTTTCGTCACTCGCGCTCGCGGACCGCGCCACGATCGCGAACATGAGCCCCGAGTACGGCGCCACGATGGGGTTTTTCCCCTGCGACGACGAAACGCTCAAGTACCTGCGGCTGTCTGGGCGCAGCGAACACCAGGTTCGGCTCGTCGAGGCGTACACGAAGGCGCAGGGACTCTTCCGCACGGACGCCACGCCAGATCCGGTATTCTCCGACACGCTCGAGCTCGACCTTGCGACCGTCGTGCCGAGCCTCGCCGGCCCAAAGCGCCCGCAGGACCGCATCCCGCTCACCGCGTCGAAGCGGATGTACGCGGAAGCGTTCGCCGCGCAGATGGCGGGCACGACCGCCGTTCCGCCGGTGGACAAGGCGGTCGCGGTGCTGGAGACCGAGGCGCCGGTGCACGTGGAAGAACCCGGCGTCGCCTGCGAACACAACGGCGCGAAGTTCACGCTGAAGCACGGCGCCGTGGTGATCGCGGCGATCACGAGCTGCACCAACACGAGCAACCCGAGCGTCATGCTCGCCGCCGGCCTCCTCGCCCAGAAAGCGGTCGCGAAGGGGCTGCGCACGCGCCCGTGGGTGAAGACATCGCTCGCGCCCGGGTCGAAGGTCGTCACGGATTACTACAAGAAGGCCGGCGTGCAGCCCGCACTCGACGCGCTCGGTTTCGAACTCGTCGGCTACGGCTGCACCACATGCATCGGGAACTCCGGTCCGCTGCCGCAGCCGATCGCCGACGCGATCGACCACGGCAAGCTCGTCGTGGCGGCCGCGCTCTCGGGCAACCGCAACTTCGAGGGGCGCGTGAACCCGCAAACGCGGTTCAACTACCTGATGTCGCCGCCGCTCGTGGTCGCGTACGCGATCGCGGGGCGGATGGACATCGACCTCGACACCGAGCCGCTCGGCATCGGCACGGCGGGTCCGGTATTCCTCCGTGACATCTGGCCGAGCCCGAAGGAAGTCGCGGACGTCGTGCTCTCGAGCGTGAAGCGCGACCAGTTCGAGAAACAGTACGCGAACGTGTTCGACGGCGACGACCAGTGGCGCGCAATCAGCGTCGCCGAGGGCGACCGCTACGCGTGGAGTGCGAACTCCACCTACGTGAAGCACCCGCCCTACTTCGAGGGGATGACGATGACGCCGCCGGGCGTGCAGCCGTTGAAAGGCGCGCGCGTGCTCGGCATGTTCGGCGACTCGATCACCACGGACCACATCTCCCCCGCGGGTTCGATCGCGGAAAAGAGCCCGGCCGGCCGGTGGCTCGTGGCGCAGGGCGTGGTGAAAAAAGACTTCAACTCGTACGGCGCGCGCCGCGGCAACCATGAAGTGATGATGCGCGGCACCTTTGCGAACATCCGGCTGAAGAACGACCTGACGCCCGGCTTGGAGGGATGGTGGACGCGCACCGCGCCGAACGCGGAGCCAACCTCGTTCTTCGAGGCGTCCGAGGCGTTCCGGAAGAGCGGCACGCCACTCGTGGTGATCGCCGGCAAGGAATACGGGACGGGGTCGTCACGTGACTGGGCCGCAAAGGGCACGATGCTCCTCGGCGTGCGCGCGGTGATCGCGGAGAGCTTCGAGCGAATCCACCGCTCGAACCTCGTCGGGATGGGCGTGCTGCCGCTCGAGTTCACCGGCGACGCGACGCGCCAGTCACTCGGGCTCACGGGCTTCGAGGTGATCACCGTGGAGGGCCTCGACGATGCGATGACGCCGCGCGCCGAACTCACGGTGAAGGCCGCGGCACCAGACGGTACGATGAAGACCTTCAAGGCGCGGAGCCGCATCGACACGCCGGAAGAACTCAACTACTTCAGGAACGGCGGGATTCTGCAGTACGTGCTGCGCAACCTCGCCAAGTAGGCGGCGAACCCCCAGGGGTCGGGCGGCGCGCTCACCCCGGGGGGCGCTTTGCTCTCCGGATTGAATCGGCGGCTTCGAGCAGGCGCTTGCGCCGCGCCTCGTTGTTCTGGCCCGCGTGCGGCGAAACGAACACCACCTGCTGCGTATCGTCAGGCGCGAGGTCGAGGTTGTACACTGCGGGCGTGAACGGGTTGTTCGGTGCGCCGCGCACCGCGACCGTGTGCTTTCCCGGCGGCACCTCGACCACGGCCGGTGCGCTGTTCACCGTGGGCCGGCCGTCCACGAAGATACGCGGCGTGCCGCCCCGCGCGATCACGACGATATGCGCGTGCGGCGGTTCCGTGGGCGGAGTGGAGCGCGCGGCAGCGGCATCCGGCGACGAGCGCCCGGCCGCATTAGCGCGCGAGAGCAGTTCCGCCTTGTGTTCCGCCGCGAGCGCGGCCTGCCTGGCGTCGGCGAGTTCCTTCTCCAGCCTCGCGTTCTCGTCGGAATCCGCTTTCTGAAGCGCGGCGATTGAATCGGCGAGCGGGGAGGCTGCCGGCGCGGGAGGCGACGCGACGACTGCGGCCGCGGCGGCCGCGGCGGCGCGGCGTGCATTCGCCCGGCCGACCAGCATGGCACCGGCCGTGCCGCCGAGCACGAGCAGCAGGACGATTGCGATCCAGCTGCGCCGCGGCGCCGGCGCTGTGGGTGGCGGCGGCGCCGGACGCGAGGGGGCGCGCGATGATCGCTGCGGCGCGTGCTGCGAAGATCGCCGCGAGGTGTCCGCCGCGGGCGGCCGCGGCGTGACATGCTTGACCGTCGTCACCCCGCGCGCCGCGTCCAGGGGCGTCATGGCCCGGGGCCGCGCGCCCGAGGACCGCGCACCGCCCGCCAGCGCGTCGACGAACTGCGTGGCCGAAGGAAAGCGGTCCGCGGGATCCTTGGCGAGCGCGCGCCACACGGCGTCGGTGGTGTGCGACGGCAGGTCGTCGCGATACGCAACGATATCCGGCGGGTCCTCCGCGAGGTGCATGCGGACGAGTTCCTGCATCGACGCGGTCGCGAACGGGCGCTGGCCGGTGAGCAGCTCGAAGGCGAGGACGCCGAGCGCGTACTGATCGGCGCGCCCGTCGACCCTTTCGCCGCGCCATTGTTCGGGACTCATGTACGCCGGGGATCCGACCACGCCGGTCGAGGTCGCGGCCGCCGCGGCGTCACCGCCAAAGGCGCGGGCGATGCCGAAGTCCGCGACCATCGCGTGGCCGCTGTCGCCGATGAGAATGTTGGCCGGTTTGATGTCGCGGTGCACCACACCGTTCGCATGCGCAAAGTCGAGCGCCGCGGCCACGTCACGCAGAATCGAGATCGCGTGGTCGACGTCGAGGCGCCGGCCGGACTCGAGCAGCTGCTCCACGCTGCCGCCCCTCACCATCCGCATCGTGTAGAACGCGACGCCCGCGCGCTGGCCGACGGAAAAAATCGGGACGATGTGCGGATGGTCGAGCCGGGCCGCGAGTTTGGCCTCACGCTCGAAGCGGGCGTATGCGTCCGGATTCAGCGTCGGGTCGAACGCGAGGACCTTCAGCGCGACGTCGCGGTCGAGCGCAGCCTCACGCGCCCGGTACACCATGCCCATTCCGCCGCGGCCGAGGAGCTCGCCCAGCACGAAGGCATCGCCGATCGCGTCCTGCAGCTTCGCGCGAACCTTCTCGCCGCGTCCGGTATCCGTTCCGGCGCCGGTGATCACCGCGCCGCACGCCCCGCACGTCGTGGTGACGGCGTCGAGCATCACGCCGCACTGCGGGCAGATGGTCGTTATGCCGACCGGCGTGGTAACGGCGTCGTTGTGCTGGCGGGGAGTGTCTGGCATGAGTTGAAGGAATGCCTGCGGTCGGCTCTGGATAGACGCCGCATGACCTCGCTCGTTACTCCATGATTTTGTGCACCGCCTCGCGCGCCCGCTCGCGCTCACCCCAGGTGGGGATCAGCATCTTGCCGGGCGCGATGCACAGCGTGTCTGGAGGAGTCGATTGCGGGCCGCCCATCGGCAGCCATGCGTTGATGCACTTGATGACGGCGTTTGAATCTTCGACGGACCACCCGAGCGCGGCACCGGCAACGGCCGGCGCCGCCGAGACGCTGGGGCGTGGCGAGACCGCGACGGGTGCGGAGGATCGTATCCCCGCGCCGGCCACCGCGGCCGCAGCAGCACCGATCGCCTGGGCAACCCTTGTCTGGGCCTCCTGCACGTAGCGGCCGGTGCGGCCCTGTGCGGTGCCCTGCTTCATCTCGCCGCGATAGAGCGCATGCACGGCGTTTTCGACATCCTTCGCGAGCTTCGCCAAGATTTGGTCGATGTTGTCCGGCATCGTGATGCTCCGTCGTCTCCGAGGGGTATGACTAAAGTTGCGCTCGCGGCGGCGGCGCGCAAACATTAGTGCATACGTTCACCATCAATGCGAGGTAGTTCCATGCTCCATCGAACAACGACTCTCATCGCCGCGGCTCTCATGGCATGCGTCGGCGTGGCGGGCGCGCAGGCCCCGGCGGCCGCTGAAGCCGGCCCGAAAGTCGGCGATATGGCTCCGGACTTCTCCCTCCCGGGCGCGACCATGGCGGGCCTGACCGCGGCGCCGGTGGCGCTCTCGCAGTACAAGGGCCAGACGGTGGTCGTCGCCTTCTTCCCGAAGGCACGCACGAGGGGATGCACTGCCCAGATGACCGGTTACCGCGACCAGTGGGCGACCCTGTTCAACGGCGGCAAGGGAATCAAGGTCATCGCCATCAGCATGGACGCCGACACGACCCAGATGGACTGGGCGAAAGAGGCGAACCTGCCGATGACGTTCGCGAGCGACATGAAGGGCGAGGTGGGGAACCTCTACGGCGCGCACGCCGAGGGACATGCGACGGAGAGCCGCCTGTTGTACGTCGTCGGACCGGACGGCAAGATCGCGTGGACGGCAAAGCCGTTCAAGCCGATGGTCGCCGACTCGTACGACGAGCTCGGAACGGAATTGAAGAAAATCGCGGGGCTCAAGTGATCCCGCGCGCGCTCGTCGCCACGCTCGCCGTCACCGCGATCGTCGCGGTGACGGCGGGCCGCTTGAAGGCGCAGATGCCGCAGGTCGGTGACATGGCACCCGACTTTACGCTCAAGGGCTCCACCAAGGACGGCGTCCTCGCAAAACCGATTCACCTCGCCGACTTCCGCGGGCAGACCGTCGTGCTCGCATTCTTTCCCAAGGCGCGGACAAAGGGCTGAACGGTTCAAATGGAGGCGTACCGTGATCAGTACGCCACGATCTTCAACAACGGCAAGGGCGTCGCCGTCATCGGCATCAGCACCGACGCGGATACCGTGCAGGCCGACTGGGCACGCGACGAGAAGTTCCCGGTCTACTTTGCGAGCGACGCCGACGCGAAAGTCGGCAAGCTCTACGACGTGATGTATCCCGTGCCGATGGCGAACTACGAGAAGCGGGTCGTGTTCGTGATCGATCCCACCGGGAAGATCACGCACGTGATGAGCCCGTTCAAGGAAATGGTCGGCGATGCATACACGGAACTCGGCGACGCCGTCGCGAAGGCGGGGAAGCCGTAGTTCGCCGAAGCCCAAGCGCGCCGCTGGCGTCCCGCCGCTTCACTTCACCGCTGATATCTCAGTTTCGAGCGGTGCACTGAAGCGAAGGGACGCCAGCGGCGCGTTTGGCGTACGCAGACAAGATCTTTTATCTACATTTCGCGCGCCATGACTCCCAGCACGCAGGTCACGATCGGCCTCATCCAGGACGCCGTCACCGGCGACCAGACGCACGCGCTCACCGCGGCGATCGCGCGCATTCGCGAAGCCGCGGCGCGCGGCGCGCAGATCATCTGCCTGCAGGAACTCTTCAGCGCGCCCTATTTCTGCAAATCACTCCGCCAGGAGTATTTCAATTTCGCCGAGCCGATTCCCGGGCACACGACCGAGCTGCTTCGCGCACTCGCCGCCGAGCTGCAGATCGTCCTCATCGTGCCGATGTACGAGCGCCAGGCCGCGGGGATCTACCGGAACTCGGCCGCCGTCATCGATGCCGACGGCGCACTCCTCGGCGTGTATCGCAAGATGCACATTCCGCATGACCCGATGTTCGAGGAGAAGTACTATTTCACGCCGGGCGACGCGGAAGCCGATGGCACGCGGTCCGCGGGCGGTTTCAAGGTCTGGAAGACGCGCTACGGCACGATCGGCGTGCTCATCTGCTGGGACCAGTGGTATCCCGAGGCGGCGCGGATCACCGCGCTGCTCGGTGCCGAAATCATCTTTTATCCGACGGCCATCGGCTGGCACCCCGCGGAAAAAGCCGAGTGGGGCGAGGCACAGGTGGATGCGTGGCGAACGGCGCAGCGGGCGCACGCGATCGCCAACGGCGTGTTCGTCGCCGCACCGAACCGCGCGGGCTTCGAGCCGGAGCCCGGCACGCAGGGGATCGAGTTCTTCGGGCACTCGTTCGTGTGCGATCCGTTCGGCAGGATCATTGCCGAAGCGGGGACCGGACCGTCGGTCGTGCTGGCGACCTGCGATCTGTCGCTGATCGAGTCCACGCGGCGCAACTGGCCGTTCTTGCGTGACCGCCGGATCGACGCGTACGGACCGATCCTGAACCGCTGGATGGGATGACTCCGACGGCGCCACGCTGGCCCGCCGAATGGGAGCCGCACGACGCGACGTGGATCGCGTGGCCGCACCATGAGGCCGACTGGCCGGGGAAGTTCGAAACGATTCCGTGGGTATATGCCGAGATCGTCCGCGCGCTGCACGCGCACGAGCGCGTAGAGGTTCTCTGCCACGATGCGGGCGCACGCGCGAGCGCCGCGCGATGCCTTCATGCGCACGGCGTGGATATGTCGCGCTGCGCACTGCATGACTGCCCAACCGACCGCGCCTGGCTTCGCGACTCCGCGCCGACGATGGTGCACAACTCCGGCGGCGCGGTGGAACTCGTGCACTGGGGATTCAACGCGTGGGCGAAGTACGCCAACTATGCGCGCGATGAAAACGTCGGCGCCGCCGTCTCGCGCGCGAGCGGGCTGCCGCTGCGCGAACCGCTCCGGCCGGACGGCGCCGGCCGCGTGATTCTCGAGGGCGGCGGCATCGAGACTGACGGCCGCGGCACGCTGCTCGTGACCGAAGAATGGCTGCTCTCCGATTCGCAGGTCCGAAACCCCGGGCTCGGCCGCGCCGGCTATGAGCGCGTGTTCGCGGGAGAACTCGGGATCGCGAAGACGATCTGGCTCGGCGAGGGCTGCGTCGGCGACGACACCCACGGCCACATCGACGACATCGCGCGGTTTGTATCGCCCGGCGTGGTCGTGCTGGCGCACGAAGAAGATCCCGCGGACGAAAACCACCGGCGGTCGCTCGACAATCTCAAGCGGTTGAAACACGCGACGGACGCGGGCGCAAACCCGCTGAAGGTCGTGACGCTCCCGTTTCCGCGCGCGGTGATGATGGAAGGCCAGCGCCTACCCGCGAGCTACGCGAACTTCTACATCGCGAACGGAGTCGTGATTGTACCGACGTTCAACGATGCGAACGACCGCGTCGCGCTGAATACGCTTGGCGCGCTATTTCCCGAGCGGGAGGTGGTCGGAATTCACTCCGTCGACCTCGTATGGGGACTGGGGACGCTGCACTGTCTCACCCAGCAGCAGGTCTCAAGGAGAGTGGAGACAGAGTCATCTGTCGACTCGGGGCAGACGCCCATCTAGTGCTCATGCTCCATGGACTTCGGCGGCGCCACCCAGCCCGGCGGCGGCGTCTTGAGCGCCTCCTGGTCGCGGAGCACCTTCCCGCCCAGCCACGCCGTCCGTCCCATCGTCGTCGCGCCCATCGCGCACGCGAATACGAGTACGGCCTGCGCCCACATCGCGAGCACCGCGTCCTTCGACCGAGTGAGTTTCCACCACGCAAACGCCCCGAATGCGCCGCCGATCAGCGTCACGATGTTCGCCCAACCCGCCGCATCTTTGTGCGCGTCCCACGAACCCGCCTTCACGTACCAGAAATTCTCCAGCACTTCGTGCGCGCCATGTCCCGTGAGCACGGTCGGATAACTGAACAGTCCGGCGATCGTCAGCGACGCGGCCGCGTACAGCCATGCAGCGCGCGACTTGGTCGCGATCGCCAGCAGCGACGCGAACAAAGCCATCACGGTCAGAATCACCGGGAAGTGATTCAATATCAGGTGCATTTCGTGCTGGTCCATGGCTCCGAGGGGATGTGTGAACGGTGTCTGGCGTGACGCGGTTGGTTCCGCGATGGGCGTCCGGCGTGCACATTCAAGAATGCTCCGGACCCGCTCGCAATACCCGCTTATTCTACTTCTTGTCGCTTCGGCGTGCTCGGCCGGCGGCGGCAGCGGCGGTGCGCCGTACACGATCGGCGCGGCCGGCCCGTGGGAGTTGAGCCACGGCCACCTCACGAAACTCGGCGTCGAACTCGCGGTCAAGGAGATCAACGACGCCGGCGGAATCAACGGGCACAAGCTGCAGGTCGAGGAGGAGGACGACCGGGCCGACGGTGGAACCGCCGCGAAGGTCGCCCAGCGGTTCATCGACGACAAGTCCGTGTCGGCCGTCGTCGGCCATGTCACCTCGGGCGCGATGGTCGCCGCAGCGCACGTGTACGACGGCCACCTCGCCGCCGTCGCCACGTCGGCGAGTTCGCCCGACCTCACGGGAATCTCACCGTGGGTGTTCCGCGTGATCTCGAGCGATTCCGCGAACGGCGCCGAAATGGCGAAGTTCGCCTCGCGATCGGGACACAAGCGGGCCGCCATTCTTTACGAGAACGACAACTACGGGCGCGGACTCGCCGACGCGTTCCGCAAGAACTTCGACGGCGAGATCGTCGACATCGATCCGATCCGCGCCGACGCGTCCAGCCACGAAGTCTACATTTCGTACTTCAAGCTGAAGCAGCCCGACATCGTGTTCATCGCGGGCGTGGTCGGCTCCGCGCTGCCGATGCTCGCCGAAGCGAAGAAGCAGGGGCTGAAGACCGATTTCATGGGTGGGGACGGATGGACGCCCGTCACCGAGCACCCCGAGATTTCCGAGGGCGCTTTCGTGGGCGCGCCGTTCGCGCCCACCGACCCGCGCCCCGAGGCGCGGAAATTCGTCACGGCGTTCAAATTCGCGAACAACGGCCTCCCACCCGACGGCAACGCGGCGCTCGGCTACGACGCCACCAAAGTCATTGCCGCCGCGCTCGCGGCCGTGGGGCCCGACCGCGAGAAAATCCGCGACTGGCTCGCGCACATCTCGCCGCCGGTCGTGGGAGTCACCGGACCGATCCGCTTCCTCCCGACGGGCGATCCCGCCGGAAAGAGCGTCACGATGACGCGCGTGGCGCACGACGGATCGCTCGTCGTGCAAAACGCGCCGCAGTGAGCCGACCGTGAGCCCACTGACCCTCGGGACCATCCGCTCGCGCCTCCTCGCCGGCTTCGGCGCGATCATCGTGCTGCTCGCCGTCGCAGGAATCGTCGGCCGCCTGTCGCTGTCGTCGCTCTCGCTGCGGATCGAGTCCACGCTTGCCGCCGCGCGCCGCGAGGCGCGGCTGAGCGCGGACCTCACCTCGAACGTCGCGCAGGAGCTGTCCGCCGGGAGCCGGTACCTCGAGGCGCCGGACAGCGCGAGCCAGGCCTCCTTTCGCGCGTATGGCTGGGCTGCGCACAGCGCCCAGAAGGCGCTCAACGAGACCGACGGCATGACGTCGGACGACATCGCGCTGGTCGCCACGATCGACGTGCGCCTCTCCGGCCTCGAGGACGAACTTGCCGTGGCGCACCGCCTGAAGGACCTGAAGCGCGACCATGAGGCCGGGATCGCCGAAGCCGCGGCACGCGCGTCCGAGTCGGCGCTGCTCGCCAGCGTGGAGCAGCTCGGCCAGCGTCGCGCGCGCCAGATGGAGCAGACCTCGCAGGATCTCCGCGACGAGGCGGACCGCCGGTCGCTCATCCTGGTCGCGTTCATCTTCGGCGCGATCGTGCTCGGCATCGGCATCGTCACGAGCACGGTGCGGTCGATCGCCGTGCCGCTCTCGGCGCTCGTGGCGCACGCGCGCGCGCTGAGCGACGGCCGCCTCGACATGCGCACGCGCACCGAAATGCCCGGCGAGTTCCGGGAGCTGGCCACCGCGATGAATTCCACCGCCGACTCCCTCGCGCGCCTCGTCGACGTCGCGACGTCGACCGCCGAGGACGTCTCGACCTCGGCGCACCAGCTGGCCTCCGCGGCCGAGCAGATCTCGCACGCCGCGGGCCAAACGGCGACGGCGATGTCCGATGTCACGGGTGGCGCGGAACTCCAGGTGACCGCCCTCCGCACTGTCGACGACTCGTTCGGCGTGATGCGCTCGAGTGCGGACTCCGTGCGCGCCGGGGCCAGCCAGGTGAAGGATCTCGCCGGCGGCATCGAACGCTCCGCGCGCGAGAAGCGCGCGGAGATCGACCGCGCGCTCGGAATCCTCGGCGACGTGAAGACGAGCGTCGAGCGCGCCGCGGGCGAAGTGCGCGAGCTCACCGGCGTCGCCGAGAGCATCAACCGGTTCGTGGCGACGGTCAGCCGCATCGCGGAGCAGACGAATCTCCTCGCGCTCAATGCCGCGATCGAGGCGGCGCGCGCGGGAGCCGCGGGCCGCGGGTTCGCCGTCGTGGCGGATGAAGTGCGCAAGCTGGCCGAGCAGGCGCAGACCGCGGCGGACGACGTCGTGCAGCTCACCGCCGTCGTGACCGCGCGCGTCGCGAGCACGACCCTGGCGATGCAGGCCGGCGCCTCGCGCGTCCGCGAAATCCAGCAGCTCTCGCGCGACATCGACGAGGCACTCTCCGCGATCAGCAACGCGGCGCGGGACACGCTCGTCGCGGCGGGTGACGTGACCGTCGCCGCGGACGAGAACGTGAACGCCGTGCTCGGCGCGAGCGGCGGCATCTCGCAGGCGGCGCGCACCGCCGAAGGGCACGCGGCGGCCGCGGAGGAGGTGAGCGCGAGCACGCAGGAGCAGAGCGCGGCGTGCGAAGAGATGAGTTCGGCGTCGGCATCGCTGCTCACGGGCGCGAGCCGGCTGAAGGACATCGTATCCGGGCTGCGCACGAGGGGATGACCGCGCCAGGCGATGCGAGGCCGGCCGTGCTCCTTCTCAGCGGCGGCCTCGACTCCACCACCCTGCTCGCCCTCGCGACGAGCGAAGGCTACGCCGTCAGCGCGCTCACGTTCCGGTACGGCCAGCGCCACGGCGTGGAGATCGAGCGCGCGCGTGCAGCCGCCGCGAAGTACCGCGTATTGCGGCATGTGGTCGCGGACATCGACATGAGACAATTTGGCGGATCGGCCCTTACGTCCGATATCGACGTGCCGAAGGACCGCAGCGCGCGTGAACTGGGTCACGGAATTCCGGTGACATACGTGCCCGCCCGCAACACGATTTTCCTGTCGTTCGCGCTGGCATGGGCCGAGGTGCTCGGCTCGACGGAGATCTTCATCGGCGTGAACGCGCTGGACTACAGCGGCTATCCGGACTGCCGGCCGGAGTTCATCCGCGCGTTCGAGGCCATGGCGAAGCTCGCGACGAAGGCCGGCGTCGAGGGGACGGGGCCGGTCTCCGTGCGCACGCCGCTGATGGCGATGACCAAACGCGAAATCATCGCGCTCGGCCTCTCGCTCGGCGTCGACTATGCGATGACGACGAGCTGCTACGATCCCGCGCCGGACGGCGCGGCGTGCGGCCGCTGCGACGCATGCCAGCTTCGCCTGCGCGGATTCACCGAGGCCGGTGTGCGTGATCCTGCGGCCTACACGCGATGACGTACGCGGTGAAGGAGATCTTCTATACGCTCCAGGGCGAGGGTTTCCACTCGGGACGTCCGGCCGTGTTCCTGCGCTTCGCGGGGTGCAACCTTTGGACGGGACGCGAGGAGGACCGCGCCACCGCGGTGTGCAAGTTCTGCGACACGGACTTCGCGGGCATCGGCCCCGACGGCGGGAAGTTCATCACGGCGGACGCGCTCGCCGACGCCGTCGCGGCGCGCTGGCCGGCGCGGGGTGACGGCGGGAGCCGGCGGTTCGTCGTCTGCACGGGCGGTGAACCGTTGCTTCAACTCGACTCCGGCGCGATCGACGCGCTGCACGCGCGCGGATTTGCGGTGGCCGTCGAGACCAACGGCACGCAGCCCGCGCCGCGCGGGCTCGACTGGATCTGCGTGAGCCCGAAAGCCGACGCGCCCCTCGTGCTCACCGCCGGTGACGAACTCAAGCTCGTGTACCCGCAGGAGCGGGGCGAGCCCGAGAAATTCGAACAGCTCGACTTCGGACATTTTTTCCTACAACCGATGGACGGCCCGGAAGTTGCACGGAACTCTCAGCGGGCCGTCGAGTATTGCCTCCAGAATCCTCGCTGGCGCCTTTCGGTACAAAGTCACAAAGCACTTGGAATCCGTTAGCGTCGCAGGGTTCCGGCGGCCAGCGCCCCGGGGTATCTTCAGCGGTCGTTTCCTCGTTCACCGGTGTTCCATGTTGCGTCCACACCTCACCTTGCTGGCCGGCGTCACCATGTTCGCCGTCGCGGTTCCCGCGATGGCGCAGCAGGACACGGTCATCGGCGGCCCGGCCCCGAGTGCGACGCACAGGGATGCAGCGACGGCCGTTCACGCAAAACAGCCGACCGCGCGCGCCGCACATGCGGCGCACTCGCCACGGCCGGTGGAAGCCGTCACAGAGCGCGTGGCGAATCCCGCCGGCCCGTTTGCGATCCTCACCTCCGTGCAGCGCGACTCGATCATCGAGCACACACGCAGCCTGCTCGGCGTGAAGTACAAGTGGGCCGGCCTGAACCCGGCCAAGGGGCTCGACTGCAGCGGCATCGTGAAGTACGTCTTCGCGAAGCTCGGCATCGATCTCCCGCACCATGCTGCGACGCTCGCGAAAATGGGCGACCCGATCATGAGGGATACCGCGGCAATGCTGCCCGGTGACCTGCTGTACTTCGGCAAGGGCAAGCGGGTGTCGCACGTCGGCATTTATGTCGGCGACGGGATGATGATCCAGGCGTCGAGCAGCGCGCATCATGTCGTGGAGACTCCGGTCGTGAAGTATCGGCCGCCCGGCGGGCTGCAGTGGAAAGGCGTGCGGCGGATCGTCGCGCTCGATACCACGGCGGTCGAGGGTGATCCGGACCCGGGGCACTAGAAGCGAAGCGCGCGGTCACGGCCGCCGCGTGATCTCTCCGGCCGCAGTGACCTCCGCTCCCGTCAGCGGAAAATCCCCGGCGGTCAATTCCGCGATGTCGCGTGCGCCCCGGCCGGTCGAGTCCGCCCGTACATAGCCCGGCGCACGCTGCCTGGTGGACCTGAGCACCGCGTCGCGCAGCGACCCATCCCCCGCGAGCGTCGCGCAGAGGACAGCTCCGTCGTCGGTGTAGCGCGTATGGTTGAAGGGTCCGTAGGTGACGAGGTTTCCGAGTGAGTAGGCGATCAGGGCCGGGCCGTCCCACTCCAGCGCGCGGAGCACGTGCGGGCCGCTGCCGATGACGAGGCTCGCGCCCCCGGCGACCGCCGCATGGGCGAACGCCACGCTGTTGCCGCGGCTCTCCCCCGCAAAGAACTCGGTCGAGTCCGGTGTGTGGCGTGCGGTATCGCCCTCCGCGCCCGCGTGCATCATGACGATCACGCGTCCGTAGCGTGCCGCAGCAGCGGCCACGAGACGATGCACGGCGGCGGTGTCATCGACTTGCGCGGCGCTCCACGAGCTGAAGCCGAGCACGGCGACCGTGTCGCCGTTGCCAGCCGGCACGGGGGTGGCGAGCGTGTCGGCGCCGGTGACCAGGACGCCCGCCTTCGCGAGCAACCGGCGGGTGACCGCAACCCCCGCGTCGCCGGCGTCGTGCGCGTGGTTGTTGGCGATGTTTCCCACCACCGCGGCCGAGTCGTTCACATGCCGAAGTGCCGGTGCCGAGGCGGGAGGCTGGCGCAGCGCGTAGCAGAGCGTGGCGTGGCGCGCGCACTTGCGCGGCGCGGGTCCCTCTCCGATCGCGCCTTCGATGTTGAGCAGGACGATGGCGGCAGGCGTGACGAGCGGGCTCACCGGCGCGAGGAGCACGCGGGGATTCGGCAGCGGGCGCACCGGGCGGCCGCGATCGAACTTGTTCCGGACCCACGCGGTGTCGAGGTTCGTCCCGAGCGAGACGTCGCCGCCCGCGCAGACCCGGACGTCGCTGCGAGGCACGCCCTGCGCGCGCGCGTCGGCTGCACCGCACGGGAGCGTGAGCGCGACCGCGATGCCCAGCGCGAGCACGTCCGCGGCCGTGCCGCGTCGCAATGAATCGGTCACGAGCCGATGTGCGGTGCTTGCCTTCTTCGGTGCCATGTCCAAAGTTTGTCCGTCGTCCGATTCGAACGGTCGGCGGGCGAGCTCGGGCGCACGCCCAGCCGCTCACCTCCGCCACTATGAGGTGCAACATGGTTCGAGGTTTCGCCAGCCGGCTTGCCTTCACGCCGGTCCGCCGCGCCGCCGCGGCAGTGGTGGCGCTCTGCGCCTTCGCGGCGGGCGCCGCGGCACAAAACGGCAGCATCACGGGAACGGTCACGGACGCCCAGGGCGGCGCCCCGGTGGCCGGCGCGCGCATCACCGCGGTGTCCGGACTCCGGACAGCCGCGACCGTCGTCTCGGGCGAGGACGGTACTTTTCGGATCACGGGGCTGTCCGCGGGCACGTATGCGGTGTCGTCGGCGCGCATCGGATTCCAGGCCATGCGCGTGGACGGGATCGCCGTGGCTGAATCGGGACCGGCCACCGTCAGCTTCGCGCTGACAGAGATTTCCACCACGCTCAACCAGGTCGTCACCACGGTCACCCGCGGCGCGAGGCCCGAGAAAGTCCTCGACGCGCCGGCGTCGATCTCCGTGGTGAATTCCGAGCAGATCACGAACGTCCCGGCGCCGACGATCGCGGACTACCTCAAGACCACGCCCGGACTGTCGGTATCGACGGGTGGCATGATGCAGTCGAACATCGTCTCCCGCGGATTCAACAACGCGTTCTCGGGCGGGATGCTCATGATGCAGGATTACCGGTTCGCGGCGGTGCCGTCGCTGCGGGTCAACGTGCCGGCGCTCTTCACGAGCAACGACGACGACATCGAGCGCATCGAGATACTCAACGGGCCGGCATCGGCGCTCTACGGACCGAACTCCGCCAATGGCGTCCTGCACATCATCACGAAATCGCCGTTCGAGTCGCAGGGGACGACCGTGTCGATCGATGGCGGCGGCAACGCGATGCTCCAGGCGAACGTTCGCAACGCCGGCGTCTTTGGCGACAAGAAGTGGGGCTACAAGATCTCCGGCTCGTATTTCTCTGCGACCGACTGGAAGTACACCGACCCCAACGAACCGGCCACGTATCCCGTGATCCCCGGAAGCGCGCGCTCCGGGCAGCCCCTGCAGCGCGATTTTTCGGACAGGAAGTACGCGGGCGAGTTCCGCCTCGATTACCGGCCGAACTCCGACTTCGACAACATCGTGAACGCCGGCTACTCGAAGATCCTGAGCGGCATCGACATCACGACCGCGTTCGGCGCGGCGCAGGTACGCAACTGGACCTATACGAGCCTGCAGGATCGCATGCGCTACAAGGGGTTCTTTGCGCAGGTCTTCTACAACGCGAACAACTCGGGCAACGCCAACGCGCGGGACACGACGGGCACCTACTATCTCCGCACGGGGCTCCCCGTCGTCGACAAGTCGACCGTGCTGGTCGGGCAGCTCCAGCAGGCGTTCCAGCTCGGCACGACCTCGCTGGTCGCCGGCGCCGACTACATCTACACGCACCCGGTGTCGGATTCGACGATCTTCGGACGGAACGAGGGTTCGACCGATATTCACGAGGAAGGCGTGTACCTGCAGAGCACGGTCCCGCTCGACGCGAAGTACGATCTCGTCACCGCCATTCGCGGCGACCAGACGGACCGGCTGGCGGGCACGCAGTTCTCGCCGCGGGTGGCGATCGTGTACAAGCAGAACGAGAACAGCAATTTCCGTTTCACGTTCAGCCGCGCGTTCAACTCGCCGGCGAGCTTCGAGTACATGCTGGACCAGATTTCGAATCCGACGGTCGCGCCGGGGTTTGCGCTGCGCGCGATCGGGAACCCGTCGAAGAGCGGCTGGCAGTTCGCCCGCAGCTGCGACGCCACGGTGAACGGCGGCCTCTGCATGCATTCACCGTTCGTCGCGCCGGCACAGGGCGGAGCCACCGGCACGGTGTCCTCTACGGCAGCGAACGCATTTCCGGGGTTCATGTCCCAGTTCGCATCGATCGTGGCGGGCCTGCCGGTATCGAATTTCGCCGGTGGCGCGGCGCAACAGGCACAAGCCGTCGCCTTGATCAACTCGCTGAGCCCGATCCTGACGACGCTGACACCGACAAACGCGCAAGTGGGCTCGGTCCTGCACTACGGTGGTGCGACAACTCCGGCTGTGGCGTCCGCATCGCTCGCGGACATTGCTCCACTCAGCGCTTCGTTCAGCACGACGTGGGAACTCGGCTGGAAGGGGATTCTGGGCAAGCGCCTTCGCCTCGCCGTTGACGCCTGGTACCAGATTCGAGGCGACGTCGGCGCTCCTATTGGACAGATAAATCCGCAGATATACATGGACCCGACAAAGCTCGCGCCCTATCTGACGACCGCGATCGTTCAGGGACTCGAGGCGGGCGGCGAAACGCCGGCACAGGCAAATGCCACCGCCGCAGCCGCCGTGCCGGCGCTGGTTCCGCTCATGGCGGGTCTTCCGCAGGGTACGCTCGCGTTCACCAACACCAAGCTCGCACCCGACCAGTCGATCATCGCCTCGTATACGAACGGACAAGGCTCGATCGACGTGCGCGGCCTGGACTTTGCGGCCGACTACCAGCTCACGGACACCTGGATGGTCGGCGCGACGTACTCGAACCTCGGACAGAACGTCTTCCCGGCGATCGGCGGCGCGGGAAATCCGCTCACGTCCAACTCGCCCAAGCACCGCGCGTCGGGGACGGGGACATACACCAACGATGCCAGAGGCTGGTCGTTCACCGGCACGGTGCGCTACGCGGACGCGTTCCCGGTGAACTCGGGGACGTACAGCTCGTACAATCCCAACCCGCAGGGCGGCGTGTCATACGCCCCGGTGCCGGCGAATACGATGATCGACCTCGGCGCTTCGTACCGCCTCCCGATCGCGCGGAACGTGACCTGGTCGCTGTACGTGTCGGACGTGCTCGACACACGCGTGGCGACCTTCGCGGGCGTGCCGGAGATCGGCCGGCTGATCGCGACGCGGGTGAAGTACAACTTCTAGCAGGAGATCCGCAGTCGCAGTCCGAAGTTGACAGGAGGCGGGTGCGCTTGCGTCGCGCACCCGCCTCTTGTCATGGCTCGCCCGCTAGCTTTAGGGGATGAATGCCCTGCTCGACCCCGCCGCGAAGCTGGTGATCGCGCACCGCGGCAACTCCGCGTTCGTGCCCGAGAATACGCTCGAGTCGTTCCAGCAGGCCGTGGAACTCGGCGCCGATGCGCTGGAGTTCGACGTGCGGCTGTCGCGCGACGGAAGGGCCGTGGTCATTCATGATGCGACGCTTGCGCGCACGACGAACGGCGCGGGTGCCGTCGGCGCGCTCACGCTTGGAGAGCTGCAGCGCCTCGACGCCGGCCACTGCTTCACGCGCGACGGCGGCCGCACATTTCCCTTCCGGGGCCGCGGGATCAGCGTTCCGGCGTTCGAACTGGTGCTCTCGGCATTTCCGCGCATGCCGATGATCGTGGAGATCAAGACGCGGGCCGCATCAGCGGAGGTGAAGCGGCTGATCGAGCGCTCCGGGGCGGCGGGACGCTGCCTTGTTGGCGCGTTCGACGACGCGGCGATCGCACCCTTTCGCGGCACGGCGATCGCGCACAGCGCGTCGCGCCGCGAACTCGTCCGGCTTTTCGCACGCGCGCTGCGGCCCGGATCGCCCGCGCGTGTGCCGTATCAGGCGCTCGCCATCCCGCCGCGGACCAAGGGCCTCCCCCTCCCCGTGATGCGCATGGCGAGGATGGCCCGGGTCGCGGGTGCGACGACGCACGTCTGGACGATCGACGATCCGGCGCAGGCCCGGCGGTACTGGGCCGGCGCAGTGAACGGCATCATCACGAACGACCCGGCGGCGATTCTCGCGTCGGCGGGACGCGCGAATACCGCGCGCACCACCCCCTCCCTGTCCCCTGTCGCCTGACCAATGGCTGAGCCCGCAAAGAAAAAGAAGGTCAACTACGCGAACGCATGGGCCGAAGCGAAGGTCCTGATGGCCCGGCACCGCGGGTCGCTGGCGATCGGGTTCGTGCTGATGCTCATCAGCCGCCTCGCCGGCCTCGTCCTGCCGACGAGCACCAAGTTCCTGGTGGACACGGTGATCGGCAAGCATCGCACCGATCTCCTGGTCCCGATCGCAGCGGCGATTGGCGGCGCGACCGTCGTGCAGGCGATCACGTCGTTCGCCAATTCGCAGGTCATCAGCGTGGCGGGCCAGCGCGCCATCACCGAGCTTCGGCGACGCGTGGAGGAGCACGTGATGCGGCTGCCGGTCAGCTTTTTCGACGCGACGCAGAGCGGCGTACTCGTACAGCGCGTGATGAGCGATGCGGAAGGCGTGCGCAACCTCGTCGGCACCGGGATCATCCAGCTCGTCGGCGGGATGGTCACTGCGGTGATTGCACTCGGTGTCCTGTTCTACCTCAACTGGAAGCTGACGACCGCTACGATCGTCCTGCTCGCCATCTTCGGGGTGGTGATGGCGTACGCGTTCAAGAAGCTGAGACCAATTTTTCGCGAGCGGAGCAAGATCTACGCTGAGGTCTCCGGCCGCCTGGTGCAGGCGCTCGGCGGCGCCCGCGTCGTGAAGGTGTACACGGCGGAGAAGCGCGAGGAGATCGTGTTCACGAAAGGAGCGAACCGGCTCTTCCGGAACATCGCGAGCACGATCACCGGCACGTCGGCCGTGACGGCGTTCTCGACGGTCGTCGTCGGCGCCGTGGGCGTGCTGATGACCATCGTCGGCGGGCGCGGCGTGCTCGCGGGCGAGATGACGACGGGCGACCTGTTCATGTACGTGTTCTTCGTCGGCCTCGTCACGGTGCCGGTCATCCAGATGGCGTCGATCGGCACGCAGATCAGCGAGGCGTTCGCCGGACTCGACCGCATCCGGGACATCATGCAGACGCCGACCGAAGACGCGAACGACGCGTCCCGCTCGCCGCTGAAGTCCGCCGATGGCGACATCGAGTTCCAGGACGTCTGGTTCGAGTACCGCGAGGGGATTCCCGTCATCAAGGGCGTGAACTTCCTCGCGACCGAAGGCACGACCACGGCGCTCGTCGGGTCGAGCGGTTCCGGCAAGAGCACGCTCATCTCGCTGATCATGGCGTTCGCGCGCCCACAGAAGGGGCGCATTCTCGTCGCCGGCCGCGACCTCGGCGACATGCGGCTGCGCGACTATCGCTCACACATGGGCGTCGTGCTGCAGGACAACTTCCTCTTCGACGGCACGATCACGGAGAACATTGCGTTCGCCAAGCCCGGCGCGACGATGGACGAAATTCGCGCCGTGGCCCGGGTCGCCCACTGCGACGAATTCATCGACGGATTCCCGGACAAGTTCGACACGATCGTCGGCGAGCGGGGCGTCAAGCTCTCTGGCGGACAACGCCAGCGCATCGCCATCGCCAGGGCCATCCTCGCCGATCCCAAGATCCTGATCCTCGACGAGGCGACGTCGAGCCTCGATTCCGAGAGCGAGCAGGAGATCCGCGATGGCCTGCGCACACTCCGCGCCGGCCGCACGACCTTCGTGATCGCGCACCGCCTCTCGACCATCCAGAGCGCGGACCAGATCCTCGTGCTCGAGCACGGAGAAATCGTGGAGCGCGGCCGCCACGCCGAACTTCTCGCGCGCAACGGCCGCTACAAGCAGCTCTACGACAAGCAGTATCAGATCGAGCGGGATCAGTTCATCAATCCGGGGGAAGACTTTACGGTCGTCAAACCTCTCTGATGGCCGGGCCCAAAACACCAGTTAGGCCAGAATTCGGTCAGACTGGGTTCGGCACCCGCTTCCCCGTGATGGTCGACCCATCATTCGCCATCGACCAGTCGCCGGTAATGTCGTCCCCGTTCAGGATCATATTGATGATCGCCTCGCTCCCGTCCGGCGCGGTGACCGAGAGTTTCACCTTGTTCCCCTTCACCGTCACGCTGTTCACCGGAAGCTGCGGGATGCCGTCGCCGTTCACGGTGCCCGTGTAGGTCCCGTCGGCGTTCTTGTCGATCCGGGTGGTCGTCGTCATCGCGTTCCCCTGCGCGGTGAGATACACCGTGTAGGTACCGACCGGGTCGACGTCCTTGGTGCTGTCCGATGCCGCAGGTACCGGTGCCGGCTTGTCCGGGATGGCCTGCGATACAGCGGTGCGCGGCGCCGCGCTGGCAATTGTCGCGGCGGCGGCAAGGATGAACAGGCGTGCGGTCATGGTCGCCGAACCTCCGTTTGGGGTGGCCTAAGTTGGCGACGGCGCGCGCCACGCGCCATCGTTGTGGCGGATCTGATCACACCTATTGCCGCAATGAGTGACCATAAGACACTGCTGAACCTCCGGGAGTTCGAATCGGCCGCCTCGGCGCGCCTCCCGAAGATGGTATTCGACTACTACGCCGGCGGCGCCGGCGACGAAGTAACCCTTCGCACGGCGCACGACGCATGGGACGCAATCGCCGTCCGCTACCGCGTGCTCCGCGACGTATCGCGGCGGAGCCTCGCGGCGAACGTGCTCGGCGACGCGCTCGACTTCCCGCTCCTCGTCGCGCCGATGGCCTTCCAGCGCCTTGCGCATCCCCTGGGCGAGCTCGCCACCGCGCGCGCCGCCGCCGCGGCCGGCGTCGGGATGGTCCTCTCGACGCTCGCGACGACCTCGATCGAGGACGTCCGCGCGGCCACGGCGGGCCCGCTGTGGTTCCAGCTCTACATCTACCGCGACCGCGGGGCGTCGCGCGCGCTCGTCGAGCGCGCGGAACGCGCGGGGTGCACCGCACTCGTCCTGACGGTGGATTCGCCGCTGCTGGGGCGCCGCGAACGCGATGCGCGCAATGCATTTCACGTGAGCGACGACTTCACCGTCCCCAACCTGACCGGCGACCCGCGCGCCGCGCTCGCCGCCGCCGACGCCCACGCGGGCGGCGGATCCGCGCTCGCGCATTTCGTCGAGGCCCACTGGGACAGCTCGATCTCATGGCGCGACGTCGAGTGGCTCCGCTCGATCACGCGGCTTCCCGTGCTCGTGAAGGGGATCGTGCGCGGTGACGACGCGAAGCTCGCACTCGAACACGGCGCCGCGGGCGTGATCGTCTCGAACCACGGCGGACGGCAGCTCGACACGGCGATCAGCTCCGCGCGCGCGCTGCCGGAGGTGGCCGACGCGATGGGCGGCCGCGGCGCGCTGCTCGTCGACGGCGGCATCCGCCGCGGCACCGACCTCCTCAAGGCGCTCGCACTCGGCGCCGGCGCGGTGCTGCTGGGCCGCCCGGTGCTCTGGGGCCTCGCCATGGGCGGCGAAGACGGCGTGAGCCGGGTGCTCGACTTGCTCCGGGCCGAGTTCGATCTCGCGCTCGCACTCGCCGGCTGCGACTCGCCGGCCGCGCTCACGCGCGACCTGCTCGGCTGACGGGCGCGATGAACTGGTCACAGCGCTACGACCCGCTCGGGTCGCCGCTCCTCTCCACGCTCGTCGCGCTCGCGCCCGTCGTGCTCCTCCTCGGCCTGCTCGCGTCGCGGAGAGTGCGCGCGGAATGGGCCGCCCTCGCGGGCCTCGCCGCGTCGATCGCCGTCGCCGTTGTCGTCATCGGCATGCCGGGCGGCATGGCCGTGCGGGCCGCGGTCTTCGGCGCGGGGTACGGGTTGTTCCCGATCGGATGGATTCTCCTGAACGTACTTTTTCTCTACCGGCTGACGGTGGAGCAGGGCGCGTTCGGCGTGCTCCAGCAGAGCATCGCCCAGCTCACCGCGGACAAGCGCCTGCAACTCGTGCTCATCGCGTTTGCGTTCGGCGCGTTTTTCGAGGGCGCGGCGGGCTTCGGAACGCCGGTCGCCGTGACGGCCGCACTGCTCATCGGCCTCGGCTTTTCGCCGATCGAGGCGTCGGGCCTCTCGCTGATCGCGAACACCGCGCCGGTGGCGTTCGGTGCACTCGGCACGCCGCTGATCGCGCTGGCGGGCGTGACCGGCCTCGACATCCACGAGCTCTCCGCGCAGGTGGGCCGCCAGCTGCCCGTCTTCAGCGTGATGATCCCGTTCTGGCTCGTCGCCGTGTACGCGGGGTTCAAGAAAACGATGGAAGTGTGGCCCGCGCTCGCCGTCGCAGGCCTGTCGTTCGCCGTGCCGCAGTACTTCATCTCCAACTTCCACGGCCCGTGGCTCGCCGACGTCGGGTCCGCTGTTTTTTCGATGGGCGCGTTCGCACTGTTCCTCCGCTTCTGGCGCCCGCCGGGGAGTGAGGCCGGGCGCGGCGAACCGCACGCCGTACTGCCGCGCGCCGACGTGCTGCGCGCACTGATGCCATGGGCCCTGCTCTGCATCATCGTGTTCGCGTGGGGCACACCGCAGGTGAAGACCTGGCTCGACACGATCTCCGCGGGAAAAATCACGGTCCACGGGCTCGACCAGCAGGTCCTGCGCGTGCCGCCGGTCGTCGCCGCGCCCAAGGCGGAGGGCGCGGTGTTCATCTTCAACTGGCTGAGCGCGAGCGGATCGGGGATCGCGCTGACGGCGCTGATCGCCGGTGTGTTGATGGGGTGCACACCCAAACAGATGGCGGTCGCATACGCCGGCACGCTGCGCCGGATCGGGCCGTCGCTGCTGACCATCGCCGCGATGATGGCGCTCGGCTATGTGACGCGGTATTCGGGCACCGACAGCATCCTCGGACTCGCCTTCGCGCGCACGGGATTCCTGTATCCGTTCTTCGGCACCTACCTCGGATGGCTCGGCGTTGCCCTGACGGGGTCGGACACGTCGTCGAACGTCCTGTTCGGCGGACTCCAGGTGGTCACGGCGCACCAAGTAGGCGTGAGCCCGGTACTCATGGCCGCCGCGAACAGTTCGGGCGGCGTCATGGGAAAAATGATCGACGCACAGAGCATCGTCGTCGCGGGGACCGCGACGCACGCGCACGGGCAGGAGGGCGCAATCCTTCGTTATGTGTTCAAGCACAGCATCGCGCTCGCGACGCTCGTGGGGCTGTGGGTGATGCTGCAGGCGTATGTATTTTGAGGTGACATGAGCTTCACCGTACTCGGCGCACTGCGCGACCTCGACGAAAGCCGGCACCGCGCGGAACTGTACCGCGCGTGGGGGATCGGCCTCGCGGCGGGGCTCGCGCCGAACGTCGTGCTCGACCAGATGGGGCCCATCGCATTTCCGTCGGTGGACGAAGCGCGCCGCTATCTCGTCGTCGGCGCCGGACAGGGGAAGAGCGTGACGGCGCTCGTGAAGGCACGGCCGAAGTTGTTCGCGCCGTTCGAGGGCGCCGTGCTCGTCGCGGGGGACGAGAGTGGCACGCTGGCCCAGGCGCTGCGCCTGCTGACGGACTATTTCAGCGGTGACTTCAGGCGATGCCTCGCCGTGCGCAACGCGCTCGGCTATCCGATCTTCGTCGGTCTGGTCGCGGCGTTCGGGCTCCCGTTCGTGCTGCTCCCCAAGAGTCCCATGAAGACGTACGCCGTTGCGATCGTCCTCCTGCTCGCGGCGTTCCTGCTGCTCGGCGGTGTGTTCCTGTCGGTCCTCGCCGCGATGTCGCTCAACACCAACGCGCTCACGCGGGCACGGTTTGCCCGCGTGCTGGCGATGACACTCGAAGCCGGCATTCCGCTCGGCCGCGCTGTGCGCCTTTCGGTGGACGCGTCAGGCAACCGCGGCCTGAGCGAGCAGATCAAGAAGCGCTCGGAACGCGAGCTGAACACGACGCCGCTCACAAAACTGTTCGAAGGATGCGAGCAGGTGCCGCCGGCGCTGCTGGGACAGATGATGGTCGCGGACGCGACGGCAGATTACCGAGGGACGCTGTCCGTGTACGCCACAAACCTCGACGCGCGGCAGAGGTGAGTGGAGAGGTTCGGTTCGCTGCGAGCTGAGTCCGCGGTCCGCAGCGACTGTGCATCTCGCCGCTAAGGCCGTCCCCCAGGCTTCCACTCAGGCTTCGGTCCGTCCGTAAGCAGTCGAACCGCCCTCGCCCCTGCGTTGATCACCCCCGCCATGTGGACGAAATCCACTTTGGAGATATCGTCGGACGGCTGGTGATAATCCGTATGCAGGTTGAACGACGACAGCGTATGCGCCGGAATTCCGCGCCGCGCGAACGCGATGTTGTCGCTCCGCTGAAAGAACTGCTGGTCGGGGCGCTTGTCCGGAACGATCGGGATGCCGTGCGCGGCCAGTTCGTCGCCCATCGTCGACCGCTCGTAGCCGGTGAGCCACGCGCGTCCCACGCCGCCGGCGAGTGAGTCGGGGCGGCCGATCATCTCGATCTCGAGGTTCGCTGCCATCTGGTCGAGTGGTATCGCCGGGTGCGCGATGTACCAGTTGGTGCCGAGCAAGCCCACCTCCTCGCCCATCATCGCCGCGAACACCACGGTGCGCTTCGGCTTCGGCCCCTTGAGCATCTGGCGGGCAATCTCGAGGACGGCGGTGACGCCCGACGCATCGTCGTCCGCGCCATTGTAGATCGAGTCGCCGTTCACGGGACGGCCGATGCCGAGGTGGTCGTAATGGCCGTCGACCAGCACGTACTCGTTCTTCAGCGCCGGATCCGATCCCCGAATCACGCCGAGCACGTTGACCGCGGGCCGCCAGCGCGCGCGGGGAACGGTGTCGAGTGCGGCGAAGCTCTCGCGCACGCGGAGGCGCACGCGCACCGTGGGCGGGCCGTCCACGCGCTCCACGCGAACGGCGCGGCGCCCGGTGGAGTCGGTATACGGAACGCGGCGAGTCGCCGGCATGACGATCGTGTCCATCGTCACCGCGACGCGCTGGTAGTATCCCGAATCGCCGAGCGGCTCGAGACCGATCTTCTTCATCTCACCGGCGATGTAGCGCGCCGCACGCTGGGCGCCGGGTGTTCCGCTCGCGCGGCCTTCCATCGAGTCGTCGGCGAGGGCCGAGAGGATGCGGCGCACGTCGGCCGGGGTCGTCGGACCACCTTGCACCGGCGCCGATGTCCCGGCGGCAAGAGTGGCGACCGACGCGAGCGCGAACAGGACGGCACGGGTTCCGTTAGTCATGATTTCGAAATTATGCGGGCGCGCCGTCCGGACGCCAGCGGGTACGCGCACCGCGCCGGTTTCCGAATGTCGCGCGATTCGTCGTGTAGCAATGGCACGCTTTGCCGCCCCCCGACCCGACCATTCGCCGCCCGAGAGCCTCGACGCCGAACAGCTCGCGGGCGCGATCGACTCACTCGCGCGCAAGCTGCGCTCGGTTCGCGCGTCGCTCCGCGCGGCCCGACTGGCCGGCGTCCTGGTGCTCGCGGTGACGCTGACCGGCGGCTTCGTGCTTCTCTGGGCCGGGCCCGCACCGTTCCTCCCGCGAATCTTCGAGAATGGTGATGCGGTCACCGTGCCCGCACTCCTCGTATGGTGGGGCATCGTGATCGCGGCCGCGCTGTTCATCGGGATCGTGAGCTACCGCCTGTTCGCGCACCGGATGCGCGTCGTTCATGCGTGGAGGCACAAGGCGGGTGAGCTGGAGCGCCGGCTGGCGCACGCCGAAACCGAAGCGCGGCGCCGGGCGGCGCGCTGACGCACGATGTTGGCGTGACGCAGTGGCACCCGCCATCTTGAGAGCATGATCCCGGTCGTCCCCGCCCCGCGGCGCGCCAGCACGCGCCGCCCGATCCTGACCGGCATCGTCTACGGGCTGATGGTGATTGCGACCACGGGGATCGTCGGCGGAACCGTCCTGGTCGCGACGCGCGAAGCGCTGCTCGACAGCGAGCGCGACTACGTCACCGCGAGTGCGAAGATGGCGGCGGCGCTGGTGGACGGCGACGTCGTCGCCTCGCTCACGCGGCCCGATCAGGAACAATCGCGCGACTACGCGGCCGCCGTGCGTCCGCTGGGCGAACTCAGGCGCGCTGACACCTCGATCGTGCATCTCACCGTCGCCGTCGTGCGCGGCGACACGATGCGCGTCATCCTCGACGCGGCGCCCCCCGCCGTCCTCCGGCCCGATGGAGTCCCCGCCCACACGGCGCTCGGCACAACCGAGCCGGCGACGCCGGAGGCCGAGCTCGCCGCGGTGGCGAAAAAGGTTTTCGTCTCGGTGAAGCCCGTGACGTCGCCTTGGGGCGAGGTGCTCGCCGCGAGCGCACCGGTGTTTGCCCGCGACGGACACGTCGCCGGCGTCGCGACGCTCACCTTCAGCCTCAACCGCTACCGGTCGCAGGTCGCGGCGCTCGACAACAGCGTATTCATCGGCGGCGGGGTCGGCCTTCTCCTCGCATGGCTCGCGGGCCTTGCGGCGTACCGTGCCGAACGGTCGCGCCGCGCGGCCGAGCGCGAGCTGGTGAACGCGAAGCTCGCGGCGGAGGCAAGCGCGAGCGCGAAGGGCGAGTTTCTGGCGAACATGAGCCACGAAATCCGCACGCCGCTCCATGGCGTGCTCGGGATGAGCGAGGCCATGCTCGGTTCGGTGCACACCGAAGCCGATCGCCGGTCGCTCGAGGTGATCAACAAGTCGGCGTCGTCGCTGCTCGTGATCCTCAACGACATCCTCGACTACTCCAAGCTCGAGGCCGGGCGGGTGGAACTCGTCAACGCGCCGTTCGATCCGCGCGCGCTCGTGGACGACGTCGTCGACCTGTTCGCGGTGAAGGCATCGGAGCGCGGCCTCGAGCTTGCGGTTCGCGAGGCGCTGCGCGCAGAACGGTGGCCGGTCGGCGACGCCTCGCGCCTCAAGCAGGTGCTGCTGAACCTCGTCGGCAACGGCGTGAAATTCACCTCCGAGGGAAGCGTCCGCGTCGACCTCGAGACGATCATGATCGGGCGCAAGACCATCGCGCTGCGCGTCGTGGTGCGCGACACGGGAATCGGGATCGCACCGGAGTCACAAGAGCGGCTGTTCGAGCAGTTCGAGCAGGGTGAGGCATCCACCTCGCGGCGCTTCGGCGGCACGGGCCTCGGACTCGCGATCTCCCGCCAGCTCGTCCTGCTGATGGGCGGCACACTCACGGTGAAGAGCGCTGTCGGCGAGGGCTCCGAGTTCTGCGCCGACCTGCAGCTCCCGATTTCGATGGTCACGCGCGAGACGCCGCTCACCCCGCGGCTGGCCGTCGGCGCGCGTGCGCTCGTCTGCTGCGCGCTGCCGCTCACGCGCGACTCGATCGTCGAGACGCTCGCGCGCGCCGGAGTCACCGGCGAGCCCGCTGACTCCGAGGCCGCGGCCGTCGCGCGCCTCAAATCGGGCGCCCGTTTCGCCTGCATCTTCGCCGACGCGCCGCACGACTCCGACCAGTCGCCATCGCCGTTCGCGAACGGCGCGGTGCCACTCGTGCTCGTCACCGCCCTGCACGAGCCGCTCAACAACTCCGCGCTCACCACACTCGGCGCCGCGGCGCAGCTCCGCCGCCCGGTGCGCGAAGATCATCTGGACGCGATCCTCGCCGACCTCGCCGCGGGCCGGCTCGGCTCGGCCGTCAAGCCGTCCGGCGGCGCGCGCGTCCACACGACGGTGCTCGCCGCGGCCGCCGCGCCGGCGCGTATCCTCGTGGTCGACGATGTCGAACTGAACCTCATGGTGGCGCGGGCGATGCTCGGTTCCCTCGGCACGACCGTATCGAGCGCGGGCGGCGGAGCGGCCGCGCTCGCCGAACTCGCCCGCGAGCGCTTCGACCTCATCCTGATGGACTGCCATATGCCCGAAATCGACGGCTACGAGGTCACGCGCCGCGTCCGCCAGTCAACCGGTCCGAACGCGGCGACCCCGATCGTGGCACTGTCGGCCAGCGCCTTTGAGGAGGATCGCCAGCGCGCGCTCGACGCCGGCATGAACGATTTCGCCCCGAAGCCGATCGAGCTGAACGGACTCCGCGGCGTGCTGCGGAGCTGGATTCCCGGGTTCGATCCCTCGGCACGCAGGCACGAAGAGCCCTCCGCCGCCTGACCGCGTGACTCGGGAAGGGTTCTTTTCCCGGCTGGGCGAGTACCATATACACATGCCGCGCCACAAGATCGTCCTCGCCGCGCTCCTTCTGGCCTTCGCGCCGCCAGCCGCACGCGCCCAGATCCTCCGCGACCCGGGCTCCGTCGCCTCGGCGCCGACTGATGTGAACTCGCCCGTCGACGTGAACGTTGCCCGGCGCGCGCAGGCCGACTTCGAGCGGTTCCGTCTCGAGAACCTGCCGAGCGCGAACAGCGGGCGCCCCGCCAAGTGCGACGAGCAGGTCGGGAACGTCTGCTACTGGTACAACGACAAGGGCCCGCCGCCGCCGCGCGAACCGCCCGTGATCCGGCAGCATGAGGACCAGCTCATCGCGCTCCTCGACACGGTCGCGATCCACGCGCCGGACGACCGCTGGGCGGTCGAACAGCGCGTGCGCTACCTCGCGGAGAGCGGCCGCTACGACAGCGCGTACGCGGCCGCAAAGGAGTGCAAAGTCGGCGGCTGGTGGTGCGACGTGCTCGAGGGATTCTCCCTGCACCTGCTTGGCCGGTACGGCGCGGCGGACAGCGTGTACGGTCATGCGCTCGGCCAGATGCTGCCGAGCGAACGGTGCGCCTGGCGGAACATCGACATGCTCATCGACGACGACACGCGCCAGCAGTACCATCGCTACAGCTGCGGCGATCCCAAGCGGGAGGCATTCGAGAACCGCGCCTGGTTTCTCGCCCGTACACTGTACTCGCTCGACGGCAACGACTCGCGCACGGAGCACTATGCGCGCAAGACGATGGAGATGATGCTTCGCGACGCGCCGGGGGTCACCGTCACCGATTCGCAGGAGGACGATCTCGAGCTCATGCTGCGATTCGGCTGGCCGCGCGCGTGGGGCGTGAGTGGAGTCACCAGCCAGAGTTCGGGCGGATTCTCGATGGGGCTGCCGCGTCCGTACCCGGGTGGTGGCCAGTCTCGCGTGGTCCGCGAGGTCACCAGCTACGAGCCAACCCCGGCGTACCGCTACGTTCCGCCCGGCTTCGTGCTGAACGATCCGGCGTCGTCCGACTCGTCGAATTGGCGCCTCCAGCTGCCCCCGGTCATCGCCCGCTACGCGCCGGCGTACGCGTATTCACTCACGCCCCTCGAACACCAGAAGGCGGTCTTCCGGCGCGGGGACACCGCGCTGGTCGTGCTCGGGTACGATGCGCGCGTGACGAAGCAGCTCGCCGGCGGAAAGCTCACGGCGGCCCTCGTCGTCACGCCGAGCGACAAGCCCGCCGACTACGGAAAAATCGTGCACGACGCGCCGGAGACGGGCGTCCTCATCGCGCGAGCGCCCTGGGGTCCGCTGCTGATGAGCGCCGAGGTGTACGCGCCGGAGAAGCGCGCGGTGGCGCGCGCCCGCTACGGCGTGAGCCCGCCGTTCGCCGTCGGCACGCGGGTCACGCTCTCCGACCTGCTCTTCTACAAGCCGTACGGAACCTTGCCGGCGACGCTCGAACAGGCCGCGCCGCACACCATCCCCACCGAGCGGCTGATGGCGAACGAAAAGCTCGGCGTGTACTGGGAATCGTACGGCACCGATCCGAACGGCGAGAAGATGAAGGTCTCCGTCACAGTCGTGAGGGAAGCGGAGGAGGCCGGATTCTTCAAGCGCAAGGCGGAGGCGCTGAAGCTGACGCACGAGGCAACGCCGGTCGTGGTGTCGTTCGAGGATCTCTCAGCCCGCGGCGTGAGCACGACGTCCCGCGCCGTGGAGCTGGACATCTCGACGCTGAAGAAGGGGAGCTACATCGCGCAGCTCGAGATCGAGGTGGCCGGACAGTACGTGGTGAGGGCGGAGCACAGGATCGAGATCGTCGGGCCGTAGGTAAGCTCATAGCCAATCACCTGGGGCTAATCGCGCACGGCAATTGGCTGCAGGCGATTAGCTGCGAGCTCCACATCATGACTTAGTGGGTCAGGGCGTAGACAATAAAGTTGACGCCCATCTCGTACGCCTCATTCGACTCCGAAACCGGCATGAACCCCAGCGCGGAAAATTCCCAGTAGTTCGACACATCCGTATTGAAGTTGATCATCACCATCAGCCGCTTCTTCGGATCGTTGTCTTCGTAAATCCCGCGGAAGACAGGACGCCCGCGATCGTAGTTCTGCGGCACGATGTCGAACGAGTTGATGTCAAAAAATGAATGGAAGATCGGACTGGCCGGCGTGAGGTCGACCACTCGTCCGCCGGGCAGGACGCGGTTCATCTGCGCGGTGAACGTCGCCCAGCCCTGATAGCCGTCGCGGAAGTCGTCGCGGAAATCGTCGAAAATGATGAATCCGCCCTTCTTCAGGTACGCCCCCAGCGCGGCGGCCTCCTTGTCGTTCATCCCCCAATAGTCCGCCTCGGCCATGTACGCGACCGGATACTTGAAGAGCTGCGGATCGTCCGGGGCAATCACCGTGCTGTGGCCGAGCAGCGGGTGCAGCGCGCTGATCTCGCTCACGATGCGCATGAGGTTCAGCTCGGAATTCGGATATCCGTGCGCCCACGCCGGCATGCCGCGGTAGTAGTACCCCATCGGGCTGTTCGTCGTGAAACTGAGGCGCACTAGCGTGAAGCGCCCGTCATATGGGATCTTCTCGATGGACGGGTCCACACGGAACCCGGGATTGAAGCCGCGGCCGCGCTGCGCGACGAGCGGCGCGGCGGTGAGTATCATCAGGGCCAGCGCGAACAGCAGGCGGTTCGCTTTCATGGCTGAATCATACCCCGGATCGGGGAGGAGCGCACGCATGCCGACCAGCCTTCGCCGCGCCATCTCGCTCGGCGCCATTGCCGCGGCCGCGGCAATCTCGACCGGCGCCGTGCCGGCGACGATCCCGCACGACAACGGACTCGCACGCACGCCGCCGATGGGGTGGAACAGCTGGAATCACTTCGGCTGCAACGTGAGCGCATCGCTGATCCGCGAGGTGGCGGACGCCATGGCGGCGAACGGGATGCGCGACGCCGGCTACCAGTATCTCACCATCGACGACTGCTGGCAGGTCGCGCGCGACGCCAAAGGGGTGATCGTCGCCGACTCAACCCGGTTCCCCGGCGGCATCAAGCCGCTCGCCGATTACGTCCATTCGAAGGGGCTCAAGTTCGGCATCTACACCGACGCCGGCCGGCTCACCTGCCAGCGCAGGCCGGGCAGCTACGGCTACGAGACGCTCGACGCGAAGACCTACGCGCAGTGGGGCGTCGACTACGTGAAGATCGACTGGTGCAACGCCGAGGGAATCGACGCGCCGGCGCAGTACGCGAAACTGCGCGATGCGCTGCTGCACAGCGGGCGGCCGATCGTCTTCAGTATCTGCGAGTGGGGGAGCAACCGGCCATGGGAATGGGCGCCCGCGGTCGGAAACCTTTGGCGCACCACGGGCGACATCCAGGACCGCTGGAACAGCGTGCTCACCATCGTGAACCTTTCCTCGCAGTACTGGAGCGTCGCGAAGCCCGGGGCGTGGAACGATCCCGACATGCTCGAGGTCGGCAATGGCGGCATGACGCGCGACGAGTATCGCGCGCACTTCAGTCTCTGGGCGATGATGGCGGCGCCGCTCATGGCCGGCAACGACGTCCGCACGATGCTCGACTCGACGAGGCTGGCCGCGTCGACCCGCGACATCCTGCTCAACCGCGACGTGATCGCGGTCGATCAGGACTCCCTCGGCGTGCAGGGCATGATCGTGCAGGACAACCCGCCGGACTTGCAGGTGTGGGCCAGGCCGCTTGCCGACGGATCGCGCGCCGTGCTGCTGTTCAACCGCGCGTCGGTCCCGGCCGCGATCACCGCGAACTGGGGAAGCGTCGGCATCAAGACGAAGGAGGCGCGCGTGCGCGACCTCTGGACGCACACCGACTCGAGCGGCGTGACGGGACGCTACACCGCCACCGTGCCGTCGCACGGCGTCGTCATGCTCAGAGTCTGGCCGGCGGCCAAGTGAGGCTCGGCCGGGAACAATCGGCGGCCGCCGAGACTCTTAACATCCCACCCGTCTGGACGTCGTCACCCGGCGCGATGCAGCGCGCACTCGCAACTCTCCCAGGATGCGCTCGATGAAGATGTTCCATACCGCGCAGCTCGGCTGCGCGATTTCGCTGGCCGTGTTGGCCGCCGCATGCGACGGCCCGAAGCACTCGGCCGGCCCGGTCAAGATCACGCTCAATCCGTGCACGCCGACGGGGACGCTGACGCTCTCTCCCGCGACGACGGCGCTGATCGATTGCAGCGGTGGCGGGACGACGCTGACCCTCGCCGGAAACGGTGCGAGTTACCTGATCGTGCCGCAGTTCCCCACGGACCAGGCGGCGAACCAGTTCGTCGACTACCACCTGTTCACCGGGGATGTCGCTGCGGCGTCGGCCTCCGTGACGCGCGCCCGCGCGACGCGCGCGTCGCTGATGGCGGCGGTCGCGGCCGCACCGCATGCGCCGCAGGGCCGCAACCTGTTCGCGCAGCATGCGGCGGAGCGCGCCTTGCGCGCCCGCGCCGCCCGCCGTCCGCGCCCGAACATCGGCGCTTCCGTGCGCCGCCAGGTGAGCAGGGCGGTCACACCGCCGCTTGGCAGCCTGCGGTCGTTCCATGTCGCGAGCAGCTTCACGCTCAACACCTGGGCAACCGTTGGCGCCACGCTAGCATACGCCGGCACCAACGTGCTCATCTACATCGACACGCTCGCACCGGCGAACGGATTCACGCCGACGCAGCTGACCAACTTCGGGCAGTTGTTCGACCAGACGCTCTATCCGATCGATACCACCGCGTTCGGCGGGCCGGCGGACATCGACGCCAACGGCCACGTGATCATGCTCATGACGCCGGTTGTCAACGCGGACTCGCCCTCGAGCACCTGCGCCACGCAGGGCTTCGTGGCGGGCTTCTTCGACTCGGGCGACTTCGGCTCGTCGGGCGCCAACGCGAACAACGGCGAAATCTTCTATTCGATCGTGCCCGACACGGCGGGCACGGTCAGCTGCGCACACGGGGTGGGCGAGGTGGGCGCAGACGTGCCGGGGACCTTCCTGCACGAATTGCAGCACCTGATCAACTACTCGCAGCACGTCGTCATCAACGGGGGCGCTCCGTCGTCGAGCTGGCTCGACGAAGGAATGAGCATCGTCGCCGAGGAGCTCGGCTCCGTCTACTACGAGCAGAAGTGCCCTCCGCCCGCGTGCCGCACGAGCCCGGCGCAGCTGTTCCCGGACTCTTCGCAGGGCTTCATTCAGGATTTCCTGTTCGACTCCTACCAGTACGCCCTGTTTCCGGACACGGCGACCATCACGCTGAGCACCGACGACGAGAACGGGTTCTCGTGGCGCGGCGGGGCGTGGCTGTTCGCGCGCTGGCTGGGCGACCAGAAGGGGAGCACGGTGTACGGCCAGCTCGAGCGGGGGCCGTCGAACGGCATCGCCGACCTGGAACAGGTCACCCAACAGTCATTTCAAACCCTGTTCTCGAATTTCGGCATCGCCTTGTACGCCGACAGCCTGCCCGGGCTCCCGCGGACGACCGCACCCCCCGCAAACCGGTTCGTGTCGCGAAACGTGAGGCAACTGTGGGCGCGACTCTTCGCGACATCGGCGGGGAGCGACGTCCCCACGGCGAATCCGCTGCTCCTCATCCCGGTGAACACCGACTCATCGGCCGCCATCCTGCTGCCGGGTACCATGACGTTCTTCCGTCTCGACACGCCGGCCAATGAGAGCACGGTCACGATCCAGTTCTCGGCGAACGGCGGATTGCCGTTCGCACCGCTGCTCAATCCGCAGCTCGCCGTGTTCCGCCTGCCGCCCGGCCAGTAGCGCGGTCAGCGGCCGTGTTTGAGGAACCGCTCGGCGACCTGCTCCAGGCGGTCGTCGCCCTCGGCGCGTGCGCGCACGAGACGGCGTTCCACGTGACCGCGGAGGCGAGGCTCGCCCCACGTGTAGCCGGTCGCCTCTTCCGCCTCGAGCACTTCACTCACGCGCGCGCCCTCCAGCAGGGCTGAGGCCGCAGCCTCGTCGTAGCCCGGATCGTCGCGAGGAGGAAGCGACCAGTTGCGGCGCGGCTTCGGCGCCTCGTGGTCTTCCTTGGTGAATGCGCGGGACATCCGTCGGGAGGCTGGGGCTAAGGAAGAGGGACGGCTCGGTTATAGTATATCTCTCTCCCACCCTCGATGATCCCGAACAGTGCCAGGACTCTTTGACGAACTGAAGCTCCGCAGCCTCACACTGCGCAATCGCATCGTGGTCTCGCCGATGTGCCAGTATTCGTGCGTGGACGGCGTCGCGAACGACTGGCACTTCGTGCATCTCGCGAGCCGGGCGGTGGGCGGCGCGGCGCTCGTGTTTACCGAAGCCACGGCCGTGACCGCGGATGGCCGCATTTCACCGCAGGATCTCGGGATCTGGACGGATGCGCAGCGCGACGCGCTCGCGCCGATTGTCGCGTTCATCAAGTCGCAGGGTGCGGCGGCGGGGATCCAGCTCGCACACGCGGGCCGCAAAGCCTCGGTACGGCGCCCGTGGGACCCACCCGGCGTCGTGCCGGAGTCAGAGGGAGGCTGGACGCGCGTCGACGCGCCGAGCGCGATCGCGTTTTCGAACGGGATGCTCGTGCCGCACGCGATGACCGAAGCCGAGATCGCCGGCGTGGCGGCCGCGTTCGTTGCGGCCGCGCGCCGTGCACTGGCGGCGGGCTTCGACGTGATCGAGCTGCACGCGGCACACGGTTACCTGCTGCATGAGTTTCTTTCGCCGTTGAGCAACACACGCACCGACCGCTACGGCGGATCGTTCGAGAACCGGACGCGCATCGTGCGCGAGGTGGCGTCCGCGGTTCGCGCGGTATGGCCGGCGTCTCATCCTTTGTTCGTGCGGATTTCGGCCACCGACTGGACGGAGGGCGGATGGGACCTTCCGCAATCGATCGAGCTCGCGAGCGCGCTGAAGGAGTGCGGCGTGGATTTGATCGACGCGTCGTCGGGCGGGAACGTTGCGTCCGCCCGAGTTCCGCTCGGCCCAGGATATCAGGTGCCGTTCGCCGAAGCGATCAGTCGGGATGCGAGGATCGCGGTGGGGGCGGTCGGGCTGATCACCACGTCGGCGCAGGCGGACGAGATAATCCGCAGCGGACAAGCCGACATCGTGCTGCTGGCCCGCGAACTCTTGCGCGACCCGTACTGGCCGATGAGGGCGGCTGGGGAGCTGGGCCAGGCGATCGAGTGGCCGGCGCAGTATCTGAGGGCGGGTCCGAAGGGGGCACTGCCGAGGAACGGGGGACGAGCATGAACCCAGTGGTGGGTGGTGAGGTCCCAGTGGTCGGTTGCGAGTGACTGTTTTCGCGTTCACTCACACCTGATCACTTTAACCTCACCACCCACCACTGGTGTTGTCTCAGTCTCCTATCTCTCAGCTGTGCGCGGGTCCGCCCTCACCGCAAACGTCTGCATATAACTCTTCCCGCCGACCGTAAGCTTGGCGGTAAACGTTCCGGTCAGCTTTGGCGCTCCGCCGCCGCGCCCGCCGCCGCCGCCCCGCCCGCCGCGGCCCGCGCCCGGCGCAACCGGATCCCAGATCACTCGATGCATCCCCGCGTTCACCGAGAACGGTTCAGGCGGCGTGCGCCAGAGCGCAGAGGTGTTGGGAATTCCTCCTCCGCCGCCGCGTCCACCCTGGACCGGCTGATTGGCCGCGTCCGTGCCGAACGTCCTCATTACCGCACCGGTGGCATCGAGAATCTCGAGCGTGAGCGGCCCCGTCGCCGCGGACTTCAGGTAGAAATCGATGATTGCGCCGTTCGGCGGATTCTGCGCCTGCGGCTCGTCCTTCTGGAGCGGCGTTCCGTTGTCGCCTCCCTGCATCACGTTGACCGTGTCCGCCGGCTTGAACAAGTGCGCGTCCGAGGCGAGCACCGCGCTGTCCACCTGACGCAGCGGGCTGATGTCGTCGACCACCCAGAAGCCGCGGCCGTGCGTCGCGACGACGAGATCATTCTCGTAGAACTCGAAATCACGCACCGAGGTGACGGGCATGTTGAGCTGCAACGGCTGCCAGCTGTCGCCGTCGTCGAGCGAGACGAACGCGCCGCGCTCGGTGCCCGCGACCAGAAGTCCCTGGCGGTTCGGATCCTCCTTCACGACGTGGACGTACACACCCGCGGGAAGTCCGCTGCTGATCTTCTGCCACGTCTTGCCCATGTCGCGCGTGCGGTAAATGTACGGCTCGAAATCCTGCAGCTGATGCCGGTCGACGCTCGCGTACGCCGCGTTGAAATCGAAGTGCGACGCTTCGATCGTCGTCACCCGGCTCCACGCCGTGACTGCGGCCGGCGTCACGTCCTGCCAGCGCTTGCCGTCGTTCGTCGTGACGTGGATCAGCCCGTCATCCGTGCCCACCCACACCATCGGCACGAGCAGGGGTGACGGCGAGAGCGTGTAGACCACGCCGCGGTTGCCGTTCCGGTCGGTATCGGAGGCGGTCGCCGCGTCGAGCACCGACGGCACGCCGGGGTTCGGCCGCGTGAGGTCGCCGCTGATCTGCGTCCAGTTCTTTGCGCCGTCGGTCGTCTTGAAGACGAACTGGTTCGAGTAGTACATCGCGCGCGGATCCGCGCGCGAAATCACGAGAGGCTGCGTCCAGTCCGCGCGCTCGACGGCGCCGTCCGCGGCCCGCGGCATCGTGGTCCCCGGCACGCCCACGTTCAGCACGAGGTCGAAGCGGCTCCCCGTGCCGCCGAAAATGAATCCCGGATGGAGCGGGTCGCCGGCCGTGTATCCGCTCTCGCCGCCGGCGCCGATCGGCTCCCAGTCGCGCATCGAGATTTCCGCGAACCGACCGCGGCTGCACACGGCAACGGCGCCGCTGTCCTGCTGTGCGCCCGTCACCCAGTACGGGAACCGCCCGTCGACACTCACATGATAGATCTGGGCTGTCGGCTGGTTGAGCCACGAACTCCACGTCACGTCGCGCGGATCTTCCGTCTTGGCGTTGTGTGTGATGATCGTCCCCTGGTCGCTGGCGACGATCATCGTGTTGGTGTCGTCCGGAGAGACCCACGCCTGATGGTAGTCGTCGCCGCCCGGCGATCCGCGGAGCGCGACCCAACTCTTGCCGCCGTCCATCGAGCGGCTCACGGCCACGTTCGGGACGTACACGATGTCCGCATTGTGCGGGTCGACCGTCACATGCTCGAAATACCAGCCGCGGCCGCTGAGCGCGGAATCCGACGACAACTTCGTCCAGCTCGCACCGGCATCATCGGAACGGAAGAAGGCCGACTGCACGCGCTGCGCCGCCGCGCCGCCGCGTCCGCCGCCGGCGGGCGCCGCGGGAGCGGGCGCCGTCGTATCGGGCTCGAGGCAGTCGACAACGGCGTACACGCGGCGCGGATTCGCCGCGGACAGCGCGATCCCCGTCTTCCCGATCGACTTGGGTGGGAGGCCATTCGTGAGCTGCTTCCAGCTGCTGCCGCCGTCGGTCGACTTGAAGATGCCGCCGCCGAGGCCGTTCGACGGCCGGTAGGTATACCACGGCGGCCGCCGCGTATTCCAGAGTCCGGCGTAGATGACGCTGGAGTTCGTCGGGTCGATCACGACCTCGACCGCGCCGACACTCTCGTCCTTGAACAGCACCTTCTTCCAGCTCTTGCCGCCGTCCGTCGTGCGGAACACGCCGCGCTCCGCGCTCGGCGCATACAGATGCCCGATCGCCGCGACGAACGCGATGTTCGCATTCTTCGGGTCGACGGCGATGCGTCCGATGTGCTGCGTGTCGTCCAGCCCGAGATGCGTCCAGCTCTTGCCGCCGTCCGTGGTCTTGTAGACGCCGTTGCCGAATCCCATCGAGTCGCGCAGCGTGGATTCGCCGGTCCCGACGTAGACGGTGTCGGGCGCCGAGGGAGCCACCGCGATCGCACCGATCGACGCGACAGGCTGCGAGTCGAAAATCGGCGTCCATACGCGACCGGCGTCGATCGATTTCCAGACGCCTCCGTTGACGGCACCGAAGTAAAACTCGTTCGGCCGCCCGGGCACGCCGGTCACCGCGTCGGTGCGCCCGCCGCGGAACGGGCCGAGCATCCGCCAGCGAAGTCCCGAGGTGAGATTGGCGAGTTGCTGGGCGGAGATTTCGGTGAGATCGCGATGCACGCGGAGCGCGTGCTCGAGCGCCGGTGAGTCCGGCGCCTCGGCCTTCAGCGCCTGGTGAAAACCCGGGCCGACGACGGAGAGCGCGCCGGCTTGCCCGGCAAGGAGGAGGAAATCGCGGCGGGAAAAAACAGAATCGTCACTGGACTTGGACACGACGGACTCCGACGAAAGTGGGGTATCGAAGGGAATGGTATCGCGCGGCATTGGGGGGTACCACGGGTTGTCATGGGACCGTCAGAATACGGTCGGCACTCCGGTCTGCGGAACTCGACCCACTGACCATCCGCAGCGTTTGGTCGACTCACCTTCGTCTCCTTCCGCCACCCGAAGCGAGCCGAGTTCCGCAACCCGCATCACCCGATCCCCCTGGAAAATCAACCACCAACGGAAGTCAAGTTCACCCCAGCAATTCCCCCTTGCAACTCACTCCCTTCCCCCACTACCGGAACACGCCGCCCGTCCGTAGGTATGAGGGCACGCCTGTGCTTCGCGCGCGGCGTCCCCGCGTGCGGGCAATGGCGCGTGAGCAACCGACACGGTTTCCCCTGGAGTTCTCATTCGTGCGTTCCGCGCCTCTTGCCGCCCGCTGCTTCCTGATCGCCGGCGCTGTCTTCGCCGCATCGTGCCATCATGACGCGACCGCGATCACACAGGTCGCGAGCATTTCGCTCTCGCCGACGAACGTCTCGCTGCTCGTGGGCGACACGCTCACGATCGCCGCGTCGGAGTCGGACGCGCACGGCATCGTGCTGACGGGCGTCACACCAACCTGGACGAGCGGCGACACGACCATCGCCGTCGTGAGCACCAGCGGGCTCGTGACCGCGCGCAAGGTCGGCAGCGTCTCGATCACCGCGACGGCCGGCAGCGGCGCGACCTCAGCGAAGATCACCGTCGTCGCGGCGCTCCCGCCCTCCATCTCGTCGATCACCGTCACGCCGACGCCGGCGTTCGTCGTCGTCCACGGCACGCAGCAGCTCGCGGCGGTGGTGCGCGACTCGATCGGCAACCCGATCCCCGGGCTCACCGTCATCTGGCAGAGCAATAATCCCGGCGTCGCAACCGTCAGCAGCAGCGGGCTCGTGACGGGCGTCGCCAACGGCGCGGTCGTCATCAGCGCCAGCATCGGCGGCTTTATCGGCACGTCGAACGTCACGGTCCAGACGGTGATCACACTCGGCCCGTCGTCCGTGACCGTTGCGCCCACCACAGCCGTCGTCGGCATCGGACGGTCCGTGCAGTTTGCGGCGACCGCCACGGACTCCACCGGCAACACGTTCCCCAATGCCACCGCGACGTGGATGAGCAGCAACCCGGGCGTCGTGTCGATCTCTTCCACGGGTCTGGCGACCGGGGTCGCGTCGGGCACGGCGACGATCACCGGCAGCGCGTTCGGGGGCAGCGGGACGGCGACGGTCACGGTTCAGGTGCTGAACCTGATCGCCGTGAGCGCGGGTGACCTGCATTCGTGCAGCCTCGCCACCGATGGCAGCGCGTGGTGCTTCGGCGGCGACCAGGCCGACCAGCTCGGCGACGGCACCGAGACGAACAGCTCGTCGCCGGTGCCGACGAGCGGTGGCCTCCACTTTGCCTCGCTCAGTTCGGGTTACGCGCACACCTGTGCGCTGACGGCGGCAAGCGTCGCGTACTGCTGGGGTGACAACCTGAGCGGCGAGCTTGGCGATGGCACGACGGCGCACCGGCCGACGCCCGTCGCGGTCACCGGCGGGCTGACCTTCACGTCGATCACCGCGGGTGAGGATCACACCTGCGGCCTCACTGCGGCGGGGGCCGCCTGGTGCTGGGGCAACAACCTGAGCGGCCAGCTCGGAAACGGCCAGACCGTGAACAGCGCCGCGCCCGTTGCGGTCAGCGGCGGCATCGCGTTTGCCGCGATCAGCGCGGGGTTCCAGAACACCTGCGGCCTGACCGCCGCTGGCGCCGCGTACTGCTGGGGCGACAATACGCGAGGTCAACTCGGCAACGGCACGCTGACCGCGAGCGCGACACCCGTGCCGGTGACGTCCGCCACGTCGTTCGTGGCAGTCAGTTCGGGCTACCAGCATGCCTGCGGGATCACGACCGCCGGGGCCGCCTTCTGCTGGGGGAGCAACGACCACGGGCAGCTCGGCACGGGCAACACGCAGAGCAGCAACCTGCCCGTCGCCGTCGGCGGGGGCGTGAGCTTCGCCACGGTCGCGAGTGGCGGCCTGTACACCTGCGGGCTCGCCGCGAGCGGCGCAGCGTACTGCTGGGGCGACAATATCTGGGGCGAGCTGGGCACCGGGACGACCAGCCCCTCGAGCAACGTGCCGGCGCCGGTGGCAGGGGGGCTCGTGTTCCGCACCCTGAGCAGCGGGAACTACCACTCCTGCGGCATGGCCGGCGGCAACGTGGCCTATTGCTGGGGCGACGGCGGCCAGGGGCAGCTTGGCAGCGGCGCAACCAACCTCAGCCCGGCGCCTGTGAAGGTCATCTACCAGCCGTAGTCCGGTGGCTGGCTGATCAATCGCCATTGCAATAGCCAAGAGCCCCTAACCACAAACCATGGTTTGTAGTTAGGGGCTCTTGGCAGTTTTGCGGCTGGCGCCAGTCCTACACCGGTTTCCAACGCTGGCACGTCTCTGGCGTATGTCCTTCTTGAACGCATACATTAGCAGTGGATGAGTTCGGCCCCACCCCCGGATCGAACGGCCATCCACGGCACGGATCGACGAGGCCACATGGCGCTCACGCACGCAAGGCGGGAAGCATGAAAACCGTCATCGTATCGGTCGCAGTAGTCACGGCCGCCCTTTCGTTCACTGCCGGCGGTTACGCCGCGAATAGCGAGAACACCAGCGCGCCAGCCGCGCGCCACCCGCTCACCGTCGCCGGTCCCGCACATACTCCGGCGCGCTCCCTCCCGTCGCCGGCGGAGATGACCCCGGTCGTAAAGCGATACTGCGAGGGCTGCCACAACGCGAGGACCCGCCGCGGCAATCTCTCGCTCGACGATTTCGCCGTCGAAAACGCTCCGTCCGACGTCGAAACATCGGAAAAAATGATCCGCAAGTTGCGCGCGGATATCATGCCGCCGCCGGGCTCGCGCCGTCCGGCAGGTGATACGCTGCAACTGCTCGTCGAGACACTCGAGCACACCATCGACAAGGCTGCGCCGGTCGAGAACCCGGGGTCGCGCGGATTCCAGCGCCTCAACCGTCCCGAATACGAAAACGTCGTGCGCGATCTCCTCGGCGTGAACGTGAACGCGGCCGATTATCTCCCGCTCGACACCAAGAGTGCCAACTTCGACAACATCGCCGACGCGCAGGCGCTCTCGGCGACGCTGCTCGACGGATACCTCAACGCGGCCGCTGCGGTCTCGCGCATGGCCATCGGTGACCGGCACGCGGTGCCTGCGGTCACGACGTATCGCGCGTCGCCGTTCGTCTCTCAGCATCCGTGGGATCATCTCGACGGCGCTCCGTTCGGGACGCGGGGCGGCATCGTGGCCCTGCACAACTTCCCCGCCGACGGCGACTACACGTTCCGCGTGAACATCGAAGGTGGTCTCGGCGTTCCGAACCAGGACGTCGACATCTCCGTGAACGGCCAGCAGATCGCGCTGCTGCACTACGAGAAAGGGGTCGAGTCGGTCAACGCGTCAGCGGACTCGCCGCTCGGTGCCGACAACCTCCACACCGACGCGATCCACCTCAAGGCTGGCCAGCACACGGTGTCCGTGGCGTTCGTGCGCCATTCCGAAGGGCCGTATGAAGACTTGATCAAGCCGAGCGACTGGTCACTGGCGTCCAACGGCAACGGGAGCGCGGGAGCCACGACGCCGCCGCACGTGATCGAGTTCGCCATTCTTGGCCCGTCGAAGGTGACCGGAGTATCCGAAACGGCGAGTCGCAAGCTGATCTTCAGCTGCAACCCGTCGAAGGGTGATGCGCCTGCCGCGGCCACCCGCGCGCTGTCGGCGGACCAGCCGCCGCGCCACGTGACGAAGGCGGGCGCAGCCGAAGAGGCGCGCTGCGCCGACCAGATCATGACGCGGCTCGCGACGCGCGCATATCGCCGACCGCTCACCGCGCACGACCGCGATGGTCTGATGTCGTTCTACAAGGCCGGCGCCGCGGAAGGCGGATTCGAGACCGGCATCCAGCGCTCGATCCAGGCGATGCTCGCGAGCCCGTACTTCGTCTTCCGGTTCGAGGCCACGCCGAAGAACGTCGCGCCCGGCCACGATTACAGGATCAGCGACATCGAGCTTGCGTCGCGCCTCTCGTTCTTCCTCTGGGGAAGCATCCCGGACAACCAGCTGATCACGCTGGCCGAGCACCATCAGCTCTCCGAGCCGGCAACGCTGAACGCGCAGGTCAAGCGGATGCTGAAGGATCCGCGGTCCGAGGCGCTCACCACGCGCTTCGCGTCGCAGTGGCTCCGCCTGCAGGATCTCGACAAGGTCCGGCCGGATGCGTTCTTGTTTCCGGACTACGACCAGCAGCTCGCTGACGCAATGGCGAAAGAGACGCAGCTGTTCTTCAGCGACATCGTGAGGAACGACCACAGCGTGCTCGACCTGCTCACGGCCGACTACACGTTCGTGAACGAACGGCTCGCGCGGCACTATGGCATCCCGAACGTGTCGGGACCGGAATTCCGCCGCGTGAGCTACCCCGACGATTCGCGCCGCGGGCTCCTCGGCCAGGGAAGCATTCTGGTGCAGACGTCGCAGGCCAACCGCACTTCTCCGGTGTTGCGCGGCAAGTGGGTGATGGAGGTGCTCATCGGCATGCCGCCGCCGCCGCCGCCGCCGAACGTTCCGGCCCTCGACGACACGCAGGACGCAAAGAATGGCCACCAGCTGACCACGCGGGAGCGCATGGAGATCCACCGCGCCAACCCGACGTGCAACGCGTGCCACCAGTACATGGACCCGATCGGCCTCTCGCTCGACAACTTCGACGTGACCGGCAAGTGGCGCTACCGGGAGAACGGCATCGAGCTCGACACCAAGGGCAAGATGTACGACGGGACGCCGCTGGCGTCGCCGGCGGACCTGCGGAAGGCGCTGCTCTCGCGCCCGGTGCCAATGATGCGGTCGTTCACCGAAAACCTCATGGCATACGCCGTCGGCCGCCGGATGGAGGACTTCGACCAGCCGACGATCCGCGCGATCACGCGCGAAGCCGCGACGCATGGGTACCGTGTGTCGTCATTCATCACGGGCGTAGTGAACAGTGCGGCGTTCAGGACCAAGCGGGCCGAAGCACCGGCTGCGGAAACGGAAGGCAACGGAAGCGGACAGCGGTAATCCGACCCCATCTCGCGGGAGATAGAACCATGCAGTTTCTCAACGGCAAGACCATGCCCCGGCGCACCTTCCTTCGCGGAATGGGTGCCACCCTTGCGCTTCCCTATCTCGACGCGATGACTCCGGCGTTCAGCCGGTTCCATGGTGCGACCGACGATCGAACGCGAATGATCTTCATCGAGCAGGTGCACGGCGCGGCGGGATCCAATGCGCTGGGCGCGTCGAAGAATCTCTGGGCGCCCGCCGGCGTCGGGCGTGACTTCGAGCTCAGCGGCGTGAACGCGCTCGTGCCGCTCGAACCGTGGCGGAAGTACCTGACCATCGTCAGCAACACCGACGTGCGCATGGCCGAGGCGTTCGCTCCGCCGGAGATTGGCGGCGACCACTTCCGCTCGAGCGCGACGTTCCTCACGCAGTCGCACCCGAAGCAGACGCAGGGCTCGGACCTGTACGTCGGCACGTCGATCGACCAGATCATCGCAAAGCGCATCGGACAGAACACCGCGATGCCATCGCTGCAGCTCTGCATCGAGAACCTCGACCAGGCCGGCGGCTGCTACTACAACTACGGCTGCGCGTACACGGACACGATCAGCTGGGCGAGCCCGAGCGAGCCGCTCCCCATGATCCGCAACCCGCGCATCGCGTTCGACATGCTGTTCGGCGCGGGTTCCAACAACGCCGACCGCATTTCGCGCCGCAAGGCCAACCAGAGCATCCTCGACTGGATCAGCGGCGACATCGCGAGCATGAAGCGCGAGCTCGGACCGACGGACCGCCAGCGCCTCGACAAGTACGTGACCGACATCCGCGAACTCGAGCGCCGCATCCAGGCCGTCGAGGCGCGCAACTCGTCGGGTGAGGCCCGCGAGCTCCCCGAGGCGCCGATCGGCGTGCCGGATTCGTTCGAGGAACACATGAGGCTGATGTTCGACATTCAGGTGCTCGCGCTCCAGTCCGACATGACGCGCGTGATCTCGTTCAAGACAGGCCGCGACGCCTCGAGCCGCGCATACCCGGAGAGCGGAACGAACAAGGGCTTCCACCCGTCGTCGCACCATGGCGGCCGCGAGGCGACGGTGCTCGAGTTCAACCTGATCAACCGCTACCACGTGAGCATGCTGCCGTACTTCCTCGACAAGCTCAAGAACTCGATGGACGGCGACAAGGACCTGCTCGAGCGCTCGATGATCGTGTACGGATCGCCGATGGGCGACAGCAACCTGCACAACCACAGGCGCTGCCCGCTCATCGTGCTCGGCCACGGCAACGGCCAGCTCGCCGGCAACATCCACCTCAAGGCGCCGGACGGCACGCCGATGGCGAACACGTACCTCACGCTGCTGCACAAGCTTGGCATGGACGACATCAACAGCTTCGGCGACAGCACCGACGAGTTCGCGCTCAACGCCTGAACACACGTATTCGAACGGAGAGGGACTCGACATGAACATCATCCGGCGTGACGTCGCTCCATCCAGCAGCAGCCGCGCCATGAAGCTGGGCGCGGTCCTCTGCGCCGCTGCGCTCCTCGGCGGCGCGGCCCGCGGACCGGGAGGTCCCGGCGGGCCGTCGAACGTCCCGCCGGGCCCGACCGTCGCAAATGCGGCAATGGCCGGTGACACCGCCGCCGTTCGCCGGCTGGTGGCGTCGGGCGCCAACGTGAACGTCGCCCAGGGTGACGGGATGACCGCGCTGCACTGGGCGGCTGAGCGCGGCGACCTGACGATGGCGAACGCGCTGCTCAGGGCGCACGCGAGCGTCAAGGCGGTCACGCGCGAGGGCAACTACACGCCGCTGCACGTCGCGAGCAGGAACGGCAACGCGACCGTCGTGCGGGCACTCCTCAAGGCCGGCGCAGACGTGCACGCGCTCACGAACTCCGGTGCGACGGCGCTGCACCTCGCCGCTGGCTCAGGCAGCGCCGATGCGGTGCTGGCGCTGATCGAGAAGGGTGCGGACGTCAACGCGAAAGAGTCCGTGCACGGACAGACGCCGCTCGTATTCGCGGCAGAATACGACCGGGCCGACGCGATCCGTGTGCTGCTCAAGCACGGTGCCGACGCGAACGCGTACACGACGGAGGAGAACATCGTCGAGCAGTCGGCGCGCGACCAGGCCGCCCAGCGCAAGCGGAACGAAGTGCTGATCTCGTTCATGCCGCAGGAGCGCAAGGACTCGGTGGCGGCAGCGATCAAGGCCGAAGCCGCGCGGATCGCGGCGAACCCGGCGCTCGCCGGCGGACGCGGCGGCGGCGCGCGCGGCGGTGGCGGCGGTGGCATGCGGCCGGTCGGTCCGTTCACGCCCGAGCAGGTCCAGGCGGCGATTGACTCCGGCCGCGCCCTCGAGATGTCGGCGGCTGCCGCGAAGGGACCGGTGCAGGAAGTCGTCGACACAATCAATGGCGGCGTCGCGGGCTACGCGGCGTCGGTCGGCGGCGTCGGCGGGCTGAGCGCGCTGCACCACGCGGCGCGTCAGGGGAACATGCACGCGGTCGCCGCGCTCCTCGACGGCGGTGCGGACATCAACGAGCCGAGCCTGACGGATCACACGACGCCGCTGCTCATGGCGACGATCAACGGGCAGTTCGACGTCGCGATGCAGCTGATCGCGCGCGGCGCGGACCCGAACATCGAGAGCACGGCCGGCGCAACACCGCTGTACACGACGATCAACACGCAGTGGGCGCCGCGGTCGCGGTTTCCGCAGCCGGAGGCCGTGCAGAACGTGAAGGCCGGCTACCTCGACGTCATGACGGCGCTGCTCAAGGCGCATGCGAACCCGAACGTGCGCATCAAGAAGCACCTCTGGTATTTCGCGTTCAACAACTGCGGCAATGCAAACTGCGGGCTCGAGAACCTCGAGGGGACGACGGCGTTCTGGCGCGCGGCATACGCCACGGACGTTGACGCAATGAAACTGCTCGTCGCGTACGGTGCCGATCCGAACATCCCGTCGGAA
>JBIOHR010000004.1:0-54203 GCA_044449085.1 Gemmatimonadales bacterium
GCGGGTCGCTCGGCGCGATCGGTGCCCAGCGCGCACCGCCGACGGGCACCGATTCCCGTCACGCGCCGCGCGCACCAGCCGATTGCATCGATGATCACCACGCCGCAGATCCGAATCTTCACTATTCCAGCATCCTGCTAGGACGAATGGTCCATGGTCGCTGGCTCTTGGTGGTTGGTTCGTCGCTATTCCCACAAACCGATGGCCAAGCGCCTGTGATCATGAGCTAGTTGAGTTCTATTCGTGCGGCGCATCGATCGCCGCCCGGATCATCTCCCCCAGCGCACGCGCCGTGAACGGTTTCTGCAGGAAGAACAGCGCGTGCGCCCGCAGCTGCTGGAGGAGCGCGACGTCGTCGGTGTAGCCCGAGACGAACACGACCTTCATTCCGGGCCTCAGCTTGCGCATTGCCTCGGCGAGTTCGCGTCCGTTGATGCCGGGCATGATGACGTCGGACAGCAGCACATCGATCCCTCCGATGTGATCGCGCGCAAGATCGAGCGCCTGCCGCGGGCTCGCGGCAGTCATCACGCTGAACCCAAGCCCCTGGAGCATCCGCGACGTCACGCGGCGCACGGCGTCGTCATCCTCCACGAGCAGCACCGATTCGCCGCCGCCCACGGGCTGCGATCCACGCGGTGGAGTGGCGCGCGAGACGGGCTCGCCTTCGCACACGGGAAGGTACACGCGAAGCGTCGTGCCCTCGTTCACTTTCGTCTGCAGCTGAACCTGGCCCGCCGCGGACTGCACGATGCTGAACACCATCGACAAGCCGAGCCCCGTGCCCTTGCCGCGCTCCTTGGTCGTGAAGAACGGCTCGAATGCGCGCTCGGCCGTCGCCGCGTCCATTCCCATGCCGTTGTCGGAGACGGAGAGGAGCACGAGCGGCCCGGCCGTGAACCCCGCGGGCGCGGCATAGGCCGGGAGCGGCTGCACCTGCACGACGGCGCAGCCGCCGTTCGGCATCGCGTCGCGTGCGTTCACGAGCAGGTTGAGGACGATCTGCTCGAGCTGACTGGGGTCGGCGCGAACGGTGCAGGGCGCGCGGTCGAGGCGCAGCTCGAGTTTCACCTGTTCGCCGAGTGTCCGCACGAGAAGCGGCTGCATCCCGCGCACGATCTCGCGCACGTCCACCAGCACCGGTGCGGAGACTTTCTGACGGGAGAAAGTGAGCAGGCGCTTGGTGAGGTCGGTGGCGCGGACGGCGGATGCACGGGCGTGACGAAGTTCGTCGGTCGCCTCATGCCCGGCGGGAAGTGCCGCGGTTGCGAGGTCGACACTGCCGAGGATGGCGGTGAGCAGGTTGTTGAAGTCGTGCGCGATGCCGGCGGCGAGACTGCCGACGGCCTCGATCTTTTGCATCTGGCGCAGCTGGGCCTGCGATGCGGCGAGCGCCGCCTCCGTGCGATTCCGTTCGGAGATGTCGTGGATGACGACGAGGTACGCCCCCCGCCCGGCCCAGACGATCGGCGAGGCGTGGATCTCGGCGAGGAATGTCTCGCCAGATTTCACGCGATACGTGACGGCGTCGTGGCTGGTCCGCTGCCGGGGTTCCCCGCTCACGAATTCCTCGAAGCGCGCGACGTCGGCGGGCGGGCGCACGTCGCGCGCCGTCATCGAAAGAAACTCTGCGCGCGTGTAACCGAAGCGCGCGATTGCGGAGTCGTTGGCCGCGAGAAAGCGGCGGGTGGCCAGCTCCCAGATCCACATGGGAAGCGGGTTGCCCTCGAACACGAGACGGTAACTGCGCTCGTTTTCCGTGAGCGCCAGCGTCTGCAGTTCGATGGTCTCCGCCATCTGGTTGAAGGCCCCGGCGAGCGTGCCGAGCTCGCTCGTGCTCGTCACCGAACTGCGCCGCGTGAGGTCGCCGCCGGCAATCGCCTGGGCGTCGGCGGTCAGTGCAATGGCAGGCCGGCTGATGCGCCCCGCAACGAGCGCGGCGATGAGCAGCGCGAGGACGAGCGTAAGCACGATCGCCAGGAGTTCGCCGCGCGACCGCGCCGCCTGCTGCGCCATCGCCTGTGACGTCGCGATGCCGACGACGACGAACCACGGCGCGCGGCCGACGCGCTCCCACGCCCGGATTCGCGTGACGCCGTCGAGCTCACTCGGGCTCGTCATGACGCCGTGCGGCGCCGACGTGATCCGCCGAAAGCTGCTGATCTTGCTGACGTCGCTGCCGACGATGGTCTTCGGGTTCACCGAACTGAAGACCATCCTGCCACCGCGGTCGACCACCTGGACCACCGAGCCCGGCGGGAGCGTGCCCGCGTCGGCGACGTAGCGCAGCGAGTCGAGCAGCGCCGACACGTGCACGACCGCAACGAACTGTCCGGAGCGACCGCGGATCGGAAGCCCGAAGCCGACGATCCACATCGTCGAATCGGGCCTCGCGCGAATGGGTTCGCCGACGGCGAACGCGCCGGTGCGCAGCGCTTCCGTGTAGTAGCGGCGGTCGTCGATGGAAAAATTGCGCCGCGCGCCGGGGGGCGCGTGGGAGGCGCCAATGTTTCCGCCGCCGACGCGCTGGACCTCGAGCATGCCGTCGGCTCCGAGCATCCGGTCGCCCAGTGCGGTCAGCACGCTGTCGTTGTAGCGCAGGTCCGGGGGATCCACGCGAACGACCAGCGCGGCGGCCTGCAGCGACACTTCGGTGCGCCTCACGAACTCGTCGGCGCGCGAGGCAACGAGCCGCGCGACATCCGTCGTGCGCTCCTCCGCCCGGGCATGCGAGTCCGCCTGTTCCTCTGAAAAGTGCCAGGCGGCGATCGCCACCATGGGCGTGAGCAAGGCGAGCGTCAGCAGCGTGAGACGCGCGCGGATGCCGAGCTGCGGGAGGCTCACGCGCTATGCCGACATGCCGCCGATCGGTTCCTCCCCAGATCCGCCGCGCCGGCGGCGCGGCTCCTCCCGCGTCGCACGACCATAGGATCCCGCGTCATTCCGCGAGATCTTGCGCCGCGCGACGAGGGCCTCGAGCACGAGCTCGCATGCGCCGGCGACGAGCGCGTCGTCGGCGGCCGCGGCGAGGTCGTGCTCGACCACGAGCGCCAGCAGCCCGGGCACCGTTTCGAATGCGGCGCGCAGCGTTCGTGACGGCGCTTCGTCCGTCACCTGAAGCGCACCGCCCGCGTCGAACCACATCACGATTTCATCCGTATCCGCGTGCGGCGCGTGCGCCTTGAGCGTGGCGTCGGCCGCGCGGCGGATCAGCTCACGCGCGATCGTGGCACCACCCACAAGCTCGCCCTCATATTCGAGCTCGATCTTCCCCGTGATCGCCGGGAGCGCGGCATAGACGTCGGCGAGGCGCGGAACGACTTCCGGTTCGCTCAGGCGCAGCGATCGGCGCTCCGCGTTCGACACGACGTTCTCGAGCACGCTGATCGGCAGGCGCTGTGAAACCCCCGAGCGCTTGTCGATGCGCTTGTCGGTGCGCGCCTCGAACGCCACGCGCTCCACGAGCTCCGCGAGCAGCGGAGGTATGCGAGCCGGGGTTGGGGCGCGAGCTGTCCATGCCTCCTGCTTCGTGATCGCGACGCCGAGTTCGACCTCCTCGGGGTAGTGCGTGATGATCTCGCTGCCGATGCGGTCCTTGAGTGGCGTGATGATCTTGCCGCGCGCCGTGTAATCCTCGGGGTTCGCCGTGAAGCAGAGCAGCACGTCGAGCGGGAGGCGCACCGGGTACCCTTTGATCTGGACGTCGCCTTCCTGCATGATGTTGAACAGGCCGACCTGCACCTTGCCGGCGAGGTCGGGGAGCTCGTTGAGCGCAAAGATACCGCGGTTGGCGCGCGGCAGCATGCCGTAGTGGATCGTGAGCTCGTCGGAGAGGATATGTCCGCCCCGCGCAGCCTTGATGGGGTCGAGGTCACCGATCAGGTCGGCGACGGTCACGTCCGGAGTCGCGAGCTTCTCGACGAAGCGCTGGTCGCGGCCGACCCATGCGATCGGCGTATCGTCGCCGGCGGCGGCGATCAGGTCGCGCGCAAACTTCGAGATCGGGTGGAACGGCGAGTCGTTGATCTCGCTCCCGCCGACGACGGGCATCGTCTCGTCGAGCAGCGTGGTGAGCGACCGCAGGATGCGCGACTTGGCCTGCCCGCGGAGCCCGAGCAGGATGAAGTTGTGGCGCGAGAGGAGGGCGTTGACGATCTGCGGCATCACGGTCTCGTCGTAGCCGAGCACGCCCGCGAACAGCGGGCCGCCCGCGCCGAGGCGTGCGAGGAGGTTCGCGCGGATTTCGTCCTTTACCGACCGGTACTGGCGATCGGGGGATGCAAATGGAGAGCGCTTGAGCGCGCCGAGCGTATTCGGGAGCTGTGCCACGATGCGATCCGTTGCGGAAGCGATGGAATCTAGCGGTGGTCAGTCCGCCGGCGAGACCTCCACGAGGTTGTCGTAAAACACGGGCCCGTGTCCCATATCTGTTTCGCGCTGCGACGTCGTGGCGTTGGCGTTTGCGTGATCACCGGTGAGCCGCATCCACCAGATCGAGGGCGCCCACACGACGCCTTCGCGGACGCCGTCGCCGACGCGCGCGACGCCCGTAAAGTGCCCGCGGTCGTTCTCCACCACCACGCGCGCGCCCTCGGCGATGCCGCGTCGCGCCGCGTCGTTCGCGTGCACCATGACCTCCGGCTCGGCGTTGCGGCGCAGCGACGCCACGTTGACGAAGGTGCTGTTGAGAAACTGGTGGCGCGGTGAAGAGATCAGCGTGAGCGGGTAGCGCGCAGCGAGCGCGGGCACGCTTTCCGGGAACTCATGCGGCGGCGTGAACGCCGGGAGCGGGTCGAGCCCCATCTGGTGCATCCGCTCGGAAACGAACTCGCACTTGCCGCTCGGTGTCGGAAAACCGCCTTCGGCGAACGGCACGTGCGGAACGGGGACGTTCAGGCGGGCCCAGCCGTCGGCCATCAGCGCGTCGAACGTTACGCCCTTCATGTGCTCGTGGGGCGAGTCGAGCGCCTGACGGATGAGGCTCACGTCGTCGTCCTGCAGCGCGGCGTGCGTCAGCCCCATCCGCGCGGCGAGCAGGCGGAAGATCTCGCTGTTCGGCTTGGCCTCGCCCATCGGCGCGATCGCGGGACGGTTCAGCGTGACATAGAGGTGGCCGTACGAATAGTGCACATCCCAGTGCTCGAGCTGCGTCGTCGCAGGGAGCACCCAGTCGGCCCAGTCCGCGGTGTCGGTCTGGAAATGTTCGAGCACGACGGTAAAGAGATCCTCGCGCGCGAGCCCGCGCAGCACTTCGTTGCTGTCGGGTGCGACGGCGGCTGGATTCGAGTTGTACACGACGAGCGCCTTCACCGGCGGACCGCCGACGCCGGCATCGGGCGTCGTGAGTGCCTCGCCGAGGCGGATCATGTTGATGAGCCGCACCGGCGGTGAGAGTTCAGGGCGCTCGAGCGCGGTCTTGTTAAACTGGAACGTGCCGCCCGTCGAGAGCTGCACGCCGCCGCCCGCGCGCCGCCAGTGTCCCGTGACCGCGGGGAGGCAGGCGATGGTGCGCACCGCCATCCCGCCGCCGCCGTGGCGCTGGAGCCCGTAGTTGACGCGCACGAACGCGGCCTTCGCCTGCGCGTACTCACGGGCGAGCCCGACGATGCGCTGTGCGGGAATCCCCGTGATCGAAGCGACGCGCTCCGGCGGGTACTCCAGGACGCGTTCGCGCAGCTCGCCGGCGCCCAGCGTGTACCGGGCGAGATAGTCGACGTCCTGCAGCCCCTCGGCGAAAATTACGTGCATCAGGCCGAGCGCGAGCGCGCCGTCGGTGCCGGGGCGAATCGCGATCCACTCGTCGCATTGGTCGGCGGTGCGCGTGCGCAACGGGTCGATGGCGATCACGCGCACGCCCTTGTCCTGCGCCTGCTTCACGAACGGCCAGAGGTGCGGATTGGATGTGAGCGTGTTGGTGCCCCACAGGAGCACGAGATCGCTCTGCGGGATGCCTTCGCCGTCCGCGCCGATGTTCGCGCCGACTGTCATCCGCATTCCTACGGTTCCCGCCATCGAGCAGATCGTGCGATCGAGGTGCGACGCGCCCAGGGAGTTGAAGAAGCGGCGGTCCATCGACGCGCCCTGGATGAGTCCCATCGTGCCGGCGTAAGAGTACGGCAGGATCGCCTGCGGTCCGTCGGCGGACCGGGCGATTGCATTCAGTCTGGCGGCGATCGCGTCGAGTGCCTCGTCCCAAGTCGCGCGCTCGAAGCGCCCGCTCCCTTTCGGGCCCACGCGGCGAAGCGGCGTCGTGAGCCGGTCGCCGTGATAGGTGCGCTCGAGATACCGGTTGACCTTCGCGCAGAGGAACCCCTGCGTGAACGGGTGATCGGGGTCGCCCTGGATTCGTGTGGCCCGTCCGTTCTCGACTGTTACGAGCGTGGCGCAGCAGTCCGGGCAGTCGTGCGGACAAGCGCCGCGTATGATACGCGGCGCAGACTCACCAACGGCTGTGGTTGCGGAAGGGGCCATCGCTCGCCTCGGGGGAGCGGGGGAGTACAGGAGGAAATCTAATTCCAAGCGGGTGGTCTGTGCTCCCCAAGCTCGTCAGTTGCGAGCCTGGAGCGAACGGATCTTCCTGCACGGATAGTTCTCAGCTGCTCTTGACCGCTTCTCTCAAAAACCGTACCTTAGGGCGCTGTCCGAGGACTGCGTATAAGGCGCAGTCTCGATTGTGCCTATCCAGTACTCGCAAGGAGATTCCCCCATGAAGAAGCTCGCTTTTGCGGTTGCCGCAGTTGTGCTCGTCGCCGCGTGCTCGGGCGACAAGAAGGATGATGCGGCGCCTGCGGCAGCGGCCGCTCCGGCGGCGGCTGCTCCGGCCGACACGGGCAAGAAGATGGATTCCGCGATGAAAGCTCCGGCCAAGGCCGATTCAGGCGCGATGAAGGCCCCGGCGAAGAAGCCGTAAGCTCAGAGTTCTCAGACAGCAAACGGGCGCGGCTCACTGCCGCGCCCGTTTTTTGTTGTGGATGGCTGGCGACCTGTTCATCGCGCGCCACAGCCGGGTCATGCGCGTATCACGCGCCGGGGTTCATCCGAACGGAAGCGCCCGCACGCGAGCCACCCCTTCGCCAGATTCCCAGCGCGCGGTCAGCTCCGCATCCGTCGCCACTTCGCCCCGCACCATCGCCAGGCCGATCGGCCCAAGACGCGGCGATATCACGCGGCTCTTCACGTGGCCCACGGATCGCTCGCCGTCGAACAACTCCGCACTCGTGGGAATCGGCGCCGCACTCTGCACGCCGCGCAGGCAGCGGTTGACGTGCCCGCGAAAGTGCACGCGCGCGACCGTCTCCTGGCCAGTGTAGCAGCCCTTCGTATACGAGATCCCGTCGAGCGCATCGAAGTTCGCCTCCTGTGCGAGCGTGGTCTCGTCCATATCCGTTCCCCACGCGGGCCGTCCCGCTTCGACCCGCGCGACCTCCGCCGCGTCGCGCCCGACCGCTGTGCCCCGCGCCTCGATCAGCCGCGACCAGAGCAGGTCCGCGACCTCGACGGGAACGAAACAGTCGAATCCCTCGCCACCGAGGTCCGGAACGCGCGCGATGAGGACGTTCGCACCCGCGAGCGTGAACGCGAGGTGATGGTAGTCCGCGAGTCCGCGCAGGCCGGCGACCGAACCTTCCGTTGCCCCCGCCGCGGCGAGCACCGATGCCAGCATCGCATGCGCGCGCGGGCCGAACACTCCGACCGTCCGGAGAACGGGGCTCACGTCGGCGTATCGCGCGAGCCGCGGGTTCACGTACTTGCGAATCATCGCCAAGAAGCCCGTGGCGGCCGCGGCGCTCGTGTCGATCAGGAGGTCGTCGCCGCGCGCAAAGATCCGCACGTCGGCGATGATCTTTCCCTTCGACGTGAGTGCCGCGGCATACTGACCGGCGCCCGGACGCAGCGCGCCGACATCGTTGGTCACCAGGCCGGTGATCGTTTCGACCGCCTGCGTGCCGCCGACGAGCATGCGGAATCGCGCGCTCCGGTCGACGATGCCCGCGCCGCCCCGCAGCGCCGCGTACTCCTCCTCGACCGAGGTGAACAACGCGGCGTTCTCGAACCCCGGCGCGCCTTCTCCGCGCGCAGTCGTGTGCGGCGACGTCATTGCGCCTCCGCCACCTCGCCGATCCGCAGCACGTCGCGGGCTGTCATCCCCTCGAGCGTCGGAATGTAGCCCTCGCCGGCGAACGCAAGGGTCGGTGACACCGGGCCGACCACGATCGGGTGCAGCCGCGCAGCGCGCGCCGCCGCGACGGCGTTCAGGGACGCGACGAGCGCGATGTTCCCTCCCACCCGCACCGCGCGGCCTTCCGACATCCTGAAGAATGCCGTGTCGAACGGATCGCTCGCGGGCTCGGGGCCGGTGTAGTCCTCGGCCGCCACGACGCACTCGAATGCGTCGCCGAGTTCGGAGAACGCGAGCACAAGCTCAACGTCGCGGCGCGGCGCGCGCGTGACGATCCCGAGGCGGGCAATGCCGCTGGCGCTGCGCACGAATGCCGCGGCGCCGCGCGAGAGCGGGATTCCGCGCGCGACCGCCTCGCCGAACGTGCGGCTCGCGCGCAGCGCCGCGAGTTCGATGGTCGTCTCGTCGGCCGCGCGACCCGCAAGATTTGCGAGCCGGATCGCCGCCCTGGCCGCGGCGCCAAACGACAGTCCCGAGCAGGCATTCTGGTAGTCGTCGGCGGACAGTTCGACGCCCTCCGTAGCGAGCGCGTCGCGCAGCGCGGCGGATTTCGGCGCGTGCGTCTCGGCGAGCACGTCGTCGAATTCAATCAGGATCAGGGGGAGCGTCATTGCTTCTATATAATAACCCGCCTCACCCCAGCCGTTCGTACGATTCGTCGAGCAATTCCACGGGATGGCGCAATTGCGCACGGCTCCCCGATCGCAGGAGTCCGGCGCCGATCTGCATGAGGCAACCGGGATTTCCGGTCGCGATGATCGCCGCGCCGGAGGCTTCGATGTTCGCCAGTTTCGGCGCGAGCACGAGGTTCGACATGTCGGGCTCGACGAGGTTGTAGATCCCTGCGCTGCCGCAGCATTGCTCGCTGTCCGCGAGCGGAACGCGCGTGAGCTCCGGAATCGCGGCGAGCACGGTGAGCGGCGGTGCGGAGATTCTCTGGCCGTGCAGGAGGTGGCACGGCGCATCGTACGCGACCGCCATGGGGAGCGCACCACCGCGCCGCGGACCGGCTTCGGAAAGCAGCTCGCTCACGTCGCGCACGCGCGCGCCGAACGCCCGGGCGCGGTCACGCCATGCGTCGTCCGCGGCGAGCAGGTGTGCGTATTCCTTCATCGCGGCTCCGCACCCGGCGGAGTTGACCGCGACGAATTCCGCGCCGCTCGCCTCGAACGCGGCGATATTCGCGCGCGCGAGTTCGCGCGCCGTCGCCGCGTCGCCGGCGTGTGCGTGCAAGGCGCCGCAGCAGCGCTGGCCCTGGGCGCCGACAAGCGCGTAGCCGTTCGCCGAAAGCACGCGCTCCGTCGCGCGATTCGCGGCGGTGAACAGTCCTTCCATCACGCAGCCCTCGAGCGTCGCAACGCGTCCGCGCGAACGACCGCCATGCGGATCCGCGTCGCGCGCAAGGCGCCGCGGGTCGTACACCCGCGACGAGTCCCGCCGGTTGCGCCGCGTGGACGCCAGCATCGCCATTCCGAATCCGATCCGCCCCGGGATCCCGGACAGCGCCGCCGGGATTCCCGTTGCGCGCAGGACGCGCGCCTTCCACATCGAAATCTTCAGGAGCAGCGGACGCGAAAAAACGAAGAGGATCAGCCGCGCGACGAGCGGCAGCGCCCGCCGCGCTGCGCCGCGCTCTCGCGTGAGCTCGAGCAGCTCGCCGTACGGTACGCCCGACGGGCAGGCCGTTTCGCACGCGCGACAGCCGAGGCAGCGATCGATGTGCAGCTGCGCCCCGGCATCGTCCGGCGACAGCGTGCCGTCTGCGAGCGCCTTCATCAGCACGATCCGGCCGCGCGGCGAATCGTTTTCGTCGTCGAGCGCGAGATAGGTCGGGCACGCCTGGAGGCAAAATCCGCAGTGTACGCAATTCTCGGCGCCGGGAAGCGTGAACACCGGCGCGGCGGGCTTGAGCGCATCGGATGGGCGCGCGGTCATGCGTACGCCTCGCCCATGATGCCGGGATTCAGGATGTGTCTCGGGTCAAACTGTTTCTTCACGCGCTGGGAGAGCGGGCCGGCGAGCGCGTTTGCGGCGGGGGCGGAGCGGGGTCTGGGGTCCGACCGCCGGATGCGGGACCATACCGAAGCGTCAACCGGCTCCGCGCTGCCGAACCGTCTCCTCACCTCTGCGCGTGCCGCGGCGACCAGCGCGACGTTGCCGCCAAGGCGGACGTGCGTGCGGCCGTCCAATTCCGCGCACGCCATCGGCGACAAAGGCCCGCGACTGAACTCCCGCAGGCTGGCGCGCCCGTCATCGGTGTCATCGACGATCACGCTCCATGTTTCGTCGACGGCAGGGCGCGCGCGAAGCCGCACGCTCACCTCGGTGATGACGCCGAGTGTTCCCCACGCGCCGACCATGAGGCGCGTGAGGTCGAAACCCGCGACGTTCTTCACGACGCGCCCGCCCGCGCGGATCACTGCGCCGGTGCCATCGACGAACTCCATGCCTATCGCGATGTCCCGCGGAGCGCCGAGGGACGCGCTGAACGGCCCATGCGTTGCGGTCGCGAAGGTCGCGCCCAGCGAGCCGTCGTCGGTGCCCCAGGGGAGGAGCGGACACCACTGGCCGTGCGCGAGCGTGGCCGCCTCGATTTCGGCGAGGGTCGTGCCCGCGCGCGCGGTGAGCGTGAGGTCTCCGGACACGTATTCGACGATGCCGGAGAGTGCCGATACGTCGAGCAGCTCGGCTCCCGGCGCGATTGCATCCTGCCGTCCCGCCCAGGTCGAGCGGCCGCAGATCCGGAGTTTCGCGTGGCGGTCGTGCGCGTCGCGCACGCGCCCGGCGACCTCAGTCGTATTCTGCGGTGCGGTCATGGGTGTGCCCCGGCGTGCGCTCCGGGAGCGGCGAGCCACTCCCGGCAGCTGTGCGAGGGCACGACCTTCCCCGGATTCGCGCGGCGCTCGGGATCGAACGCGTCGCGCAGGCGGCACATCGCGTCGAGCGACTCGCCCGGGAACAGACTTTCCATGTACCCGATCTTGTCGAGGCCGACGCCGTGCTCGCCGGTGATCGTGCCGCCCTGCGCGATGCACAGTTCCATTATTTCGCGCATCGCGGCGTGGACGCGCGCGGTTTCGCCCGGATCGTCGCCGTTGTAGGGGACGTTCGGGTGCAGGTTGCCGTCGCCGGCGTGGAACACGTTGCAGACGCGCACGCGGTGCTTCTCCCCGATCTCCGCGATGCTCGAAAGGATCGGAGCGAGTTTCGTACGCGGCACGACCGCGTCCTGCACGGCGAGGTGCGAGGCCATGCGGCCCATCGCGCCAAACGCCTTCTTGCGCCCCTGCCAGAGCCGCGCGCGCTCTCCGGCGTCGCTGGCGGTGCGGATTTCGCGGGCCCCGCTGTCGCGGCAGATGCGCTGCACGGCGCTGACGTCGTCGTCGAGGCCGGCGAGCGCGCCATCGACTTCGATGAGCAGCACGGCGGCGGCATCGCGCGGATATCCCGCGGCGTAGATCGAATCCTCGACGCAGACGATCGTGGCGTGGTCGAGCAGCTCGAGCGCCGCGGGGAGGACTCCGGCGGCGATGATCGCGCTCGCCGCGTGAGCGGCGTCGTCGACTGAGGTGAAATCGGCGAGCATCGTGCGGATGCCCTCGGGGTTCAGCGTGAGCCGGACGGTCACGTCGAGTGTCACCCCGAAGCAGCCTTCGGAGCCGATGTACGCGCCGAGCAAATCGTAGCCTTGGCTATCCTCGGTGGGACGCTCGAGCAGCACGACATCGCCGCCGGGGAGCACGATCGTCGCGGCGGCCACGTGATTGAGCGTGACGCCGTACTTGAGGCAGTGCGGGCCGCCCGAGTTCTCCGCGACGTTGCCGCCGATCGTGCACGCGCTTTGGCTCGACGGATCGGGCGCGTAGTGCAGGCCATATGGCGCCGCCGCTTTCGTGAGGTTGGTGTTCACCACGCCCGGCTCGACGACCGCGACGCGACGTTCGGCGTCGATCGAAATTATCCGGCGCATCCGCTGGAGGCCGACGAGCACCACATCGTCCGCGAGCGCGCCGCCGGAGAGACCGGTGCCGGCGCCGCGCGGAACAAATGGCGCGCGCGCGGCGTGCAGCGCGCGAACCACCGCGATCGCTTCGTCGCGCGTGCCGGGGAAGACCGCGAGGCGCGGCCGTTTGCGATAGCCGGGGAGGCCGTCGTTTTCGTAGACGAGCAGCTCGGTCGGACGCTCCAATACGTGGCGCGCGCCGACGATCGTGGTGAGTTCGTCTGGGAGGGAGGGCACGCTTGGAAAATAGAGAGGCGTCGCGCCGAAAGCTGGGACTGAGGGAGGAGTGGTGAGTCGGTGATGACTGAGGTGTGAGGGGGACGAACGGTGAGAGTGAAGAGGAAGGACGGTGAGGGGTGAGGAACGACCGTTCTTCCCCCTAACCGCTCGCCGTCCTTCCCCCTCACCCTCTCAGTCATCACCGACTCCCACTCCCCTTCACTTCAGAGTGCACGAAGGGCCGAATCGATCACTCGACTCGGCCCTTCATCCAGTCACGCCGGGCGCACCGGGGCGACCGGCGGGTGGGGAATGCTGCTTACGCCACCGACCAGAAGCCGTTGAGCGAACGCCCCTCGGGCGACTCGCGGAGCTTCTCGAACGCGCGCTCGCGAATCTGGCGGATCCGCTCGCGCGTCACGCCCATCAGCGCGCCGATCTTCTCGAGCGTCATCGCTTCGGCCCCTTCATCCAGCCCGTAGTACAGGTGGAGAATTTTGCGTTCGCGCGGCGTGAGGTAGTCCTTGAACACGCGGTCGATGCACTCGCGCATGAGCTTGAAGTCCGTCGTCTCTTCGATCTCGGCGCCGTCTCCGCCGGCGAAGCGCTCGCCGAGCGTGCAGGCCTCGCGGTCGCTGCGATCGATCGGCGCGTCGAGCGAAAGCTCGGTGGCCGACATCTGCTTGGAGGAGCGGACCTGTTCGGGCGTCTCTTCGAGGAGGCGGCCGATTTCATGGTCGGTTGGATCACGCTTGAGCACCTGCGCCAGCACCGTTTCGGCGCGCGACAGGCGGATGAGCTGCGAGTTCTGGTTGAGCGGAATGCGCACCGAGCGCGTCTGTTCCGCGAGCGCCTTGAGGACCGCCTGGCGCACCCACCACACGGCGTACGAGATGAACTTCACGCCCTGGTCGGGATCGAATTTGCGGACGGCTTTGAGAAGGCCTTCGTTGCCGATCGCGACGAGCTCCGAGAGGTCGAGCCCGTGTCCCTGGTACTTCTTCACGTAGGAGATGACGAACCGGAGGTTCGCCGTGACGAGCCGCTCGGCGGCCGCCTCATCTCCCTTTTGTGCGAGCCGCGCGAGACGACGTTCCTCGGCCGGGTCGGTGATCAGTGGGAGTTTTTGAATGTCCTGCAGGTACTGGTCAAATGCCGTCGACGGCGAGCTGCGGAAAAAACCCTTGGATCTCGACTCAGTCGCATGCTGCATACACACCCCGGTACGGCGTTGGGAAGTGACTTCGCGCTGTGGACCCGGACCAGTTCGCGGACATGTCTCAGGGACGGGCAGGATATGTACAGGTACAGTCACGGGTCAACACCCAAATCGTGTGCCACCAGTCGGACCCACTCCCAACAGCCGCCGATATCGTTGGAAATCAACGATTTGCGCGTTGACTCACGAGCCATCACAAAACTGAGCGACTTTCCGACAGCGCGGCGGCCACGAGCGCGTCGGGGACGCGGACCCCAAACCCCCTGTCTGCGCCGGCCATCGCTCCGAGGGCGGCGGGCAGCGCATACTCGACCTCGCCGGCGCGCGCTTTCTTGTCCGCGCGGGTCGCCGCGATGATCGCGGCGGAGCTCATCGAGTCCGGGACACAGGTCGGGAGCCCTGCGGTGCGCGCGAGCCGTCCTATTGCGCCGGTCAGCGCACGGTCGGTCTCATCGGCGAACGCGCCGATGCGTGCCTCGACGATCATGCCGATCGCGATGCACTCGCCGTGCAGTATCGCGTAGCCGCTCAGCGATTCGACCGCGTGGCCGATCGTGTGGCCGAAGTTGAGCGTCTTGCGAAGGCCGGCTTCGCGTTCGTCGCGGGCGACGACGCCGCACTTGATCGCGACGTTCCGGCGCACGAGCTGCTCGGCGAGCGCAGGCTCCGGTCCGCCGTCGCGCAGCAGCGCGTCGAGGTTCGACGCGAGCCAGTCATACTCTGCCCCGCTCGTGATCACCGCGTGCTTGATCGCCTCCGCGAGGCCGTTGCGCAGGTGCGCGGGCGGGAGTGTCGCGAGCGTCAGCGGGTCGGCGATCACGAGGGCGGGGTGGTGGAACGCGCCGACGAGATTCTTTCCCGCCGGAGTGTCCACGCCGGTCTTCCCGCCGACCGAGGCGTCGATCATCGCGAGGAGCGACGTCGGAACCTGCACGAACGGCACGCCGCGCATGTACGTCGCGGCGACGAACCCCGCGAGGTCGCCGACCACGCCGCCGCCCAGCGCGATGATGGCGGAGTCGCGTCCGAAGCCGGCCGCGAGGAGTTCGTCCGTGAGGCGCGACCACTGCGCGCGGGTCTTGCTCGCCTCGCCCGCGGTGACCGTGAGCACGACGACGGGCGCGGGCGCGCAGGCGGCTGCGACGCGCGCGGCGTACAGCGGCGCGACGGTGTCGTCGCTGATGATCGCGATGCGGCGGTTCGGGAGCGCGGCGCGGATTTCGGTGCCGGCTTGGCCCAGCGCACCCGCGCCGATGATGATCTTCGACCCGTGAAGTTCGAGCGGCGGCTGCGTCATGGTCGGCGGTTCACCGCGCATGGCCCACTGCGCCCGGCGCAGCTACCACGTGACTTCGCCGGCGCCGGCCCGCTTGTTGGCGACCCGGGCGAGGACGAAGAGCAGATCGGAGAGGCGGTTGAGGTACACGACGATGATCTGCGGGACGGCGTCCGTACGCTGGAGCGTGATCACCGAACGCTCGGCGCGGCGGCACACCGTTCGCGCGACATGCAGCGCCGAGGCCTTCGCCGTGCCGCCGGGGAGAATGAACGCCTTGAGCGGTTCGAGTTCTTCCTCACAGTCGTCGATGGCCTGCTCGAGCTGCGCGATGCGCTTGTCGGAGAGGCGCGCCTTCTCGAGCTGATCCTTGTGCTTTTCGGGGTGCGGCGTGGCGAGCAGGGCGCCGATCGAGAAGAGGTCACGCTGGATGGGCGCGAGGATTTCGTCGACGCGCGGCATCATGTCCACGGCACGCGCGGCGCCGATGACCGCGTTGAGCTCGTCGACGTCACCGTACGCCTCCACGCGCACGTGGTCCTTCTCGACGCGCCCGCCGCCGAAGAGGCCGGTGTGGCCGTCGTCGCCGGTCTTGGTATAAATCTTCGGAGCCATGAACGAAAGCTATCAGTCCCGTGGAGGAAAAGCTTCCGGCTCGCAGCTCAAGCGCATTGCCCACAGCTCGGGTCCGAAGGGCAACTAACTCCCGAAGACCTTCGACCAAACAGAATCCCCCTTCTTCCCCCCGGCCATCGGCCCCGCTCGCGGGGTACTGCTCGGCGGCCGGTACGACGCGGGAAACTGCTTGGCGAGGTGTGCCTGCAGGCGCTCCGGCGCCCCCGGCGCCTTCTGCTTGGCGCACCACTCGTCGAGCGACATCCCGAACATCGCGGCATTCGGGCGCAGCATCGCGTCCTTCGCGATCGCGAGCGAAAGGAGGCCGGTGATGCTCTGGTCGAGCTCGGGGAGCAGCCGCCGGAGGTCCGGCGACGGCGCGATGACAACCTCGTCGAGCGCCGCCTCCGTCTCCTGTTCGCGGAACAGCTGCTGCAGCGCGAGCAGTTCGAACAGCACCACGCCGGTCGAGAAAATGTCCGTCCGCCAGTCGACGTTCTCGCCGACGATCTGCTGGGGGCTCATGTAGTGCTTCTTGCCGATTGTCATGCGCCGCTCCTCGGCCGGGTCGCGCATCGACCGCGCCTTGGCGATGCCGAAGTCGGCGAGCTTGACCTGTCCGTCCCAGGTGAGCAGCACGTTGCCGGGGGAGACGTCGCGGTGGACGATGTACAGCCGGGTGCCGGAGTCGTCGACGAAATTGTGCGCGTAGTCGAGCGCGCGGCACACGCGGCTGACGATGTATGCGGCGAGCGGAGCAGGCATCGGCTCGCCGATCGCGCGATGGTGGTCGATGAGCGCGCGCAGCGTGACGCCGCGGATGTACTCCATCGCCATGTAAAACTCCCCGTCGACTTCCTCGAACTGGTAGATCTGCACGATGTTCCCGTGCACGAGGTTCGCGGAGAGTTTCGCCTCGTCGATGAACAGCTGCAGCCACTCCGGCTGCCGCGCGTACTTGTCGTGGATCACCTTGAGCGCGACGCGCTTGGTGAAGCCGCGGTCGCCCATCTGCTCGGCTTCGTACACCGTCGCCATTCCGCCGCTGGCGATGCGGCGGAGGAGCCGGAACCGTCCGCGATATTCGATGGTACGAACGGCGTCGGTCATGCGGTCGGCTCAGCCCGCCTTCTCGTCGGCCGACGGGCCGTACATCCCCGGTACCGGGACGTCGTTGAGCCGGAGGTAGACGCCGAGCTGCGCGCGGTGGTGGATCAGGTGGTTCATGACGAAGCTGCGCAGGACGGTGGCGCGCGGCATCGAGAAAATCGTCTTGCCGCCGGCCTTGAGCGTCCACGTTTTTGCGAGGTGGTCGTCGCTCGCGCCGGCGATGGCGGCGCGGGCCGCCGCGACCTTCTCGTCGAACGACGCCAGGAGCTTCTCGCGCGACTCGACCTTGGGCGGCGCCGGACGGGGCGCGCCCGGCGGAGCAAAGTCGAGTTCGTCCTTGCTCACGGTCTCCACAACCCAGTGCGGAAGGTCGGCGACGTGCCAGGCGAGCCAGCCGAGCGAGCCGGACTTGGGGTGCGGCTTGAAATCGGCCTTCTCGACCGGGACACGTTCCAGGACCTTGCGGGTACTTGCCATCTCCGAGTCGAACTCGGGAAGCAGGGCGTCACGAATGGCCATCTTTCGTTCCTCCAACAGGTTGATTCAGCCTCTCACGGCGGCGAACTTTCCCCGATGCAGCATGAGATCAGGGACATCACGATAATCGGGGCGGGGCCGACCGGCCTTTTTGCCCTGTTTTACGCGGGAATGCGCGGTGCGTCAGCCCAGATCGTCGACGCACTTTCGGAGCCCGGCGGCCAGCTCACCGCGTTGTACCCCGAAAAATATATCTTCGACGTCGGCGGACTTCCCAAGATACTCGCGAAGGACCTCGTTCGCTCCCTCACGGAGCAGGCAGGCCAGTTCGCGTCGCCGGTGCACTGCAATCAGCGGGTGGTCGCGCTCGAGGAGGCCGACGGTCACTTCACGCTGGTGACCGAGACGGACCGTTTCCCGACGCGGGCCATCGTCGTCGCCGGCGGGATCGGCGCGTTCGAGCCGCGCCGGCTCCCACAGGAGGGCGCCGCGCCGTGGTACGGCCGCGGCATTTACGACCGCGTCTCCGACCCGTCCGCATTCGATGGGCTGCACGTCGCGATCATCGGTGGAGGGGATTCCGCGTTCGACTGGGCGCACCAGTTGCGCGGCCGCGCGGCGAGCGTCGCTCTCATACACCGCAGCGACCGGTACCGCGCGCACGCCTCGACCGTCGCCGCTGTGCACGCTGCCGCTGCCGCCGGCGAGACGGCGCTCCACCCGTTTCACGAGCTCCACGAAGTGATCGCGGACCATGGCAAGATCATCGCCCTCGACCTGAGGGACATCAAGGCGAAATCCACGCGGCGGATTCCGGCCGACGTGGTGCTGCCGATGCTGGGGTTCGTGAGCGACATCGGGCCGCTCGCGGCGTGGGGCCTCCAGGTGGAGAACGACGAGATCGTCGTGAACTCGCAGATGGAGGCGGGGCGCCCCGGCGTGTACGCGGCCGGCGACATCACGACGTATCCGGGCAAGCTGAAGCTGATCGCAACCGGGTTTGGCGAGGCGGCCACGGCGGTGAACCAGGCCGTTCACCACATCTACCCGGAGAAGAAAGTGAACCCGGGTCACTCGTCGAACCTCGCGATCTTCGGACAGAAGGACGATTGATGAGCGGAAGCGGCCGCCGCGGTGGCTGGTCCCTGGCGCTGGCCGTCCTCCTGATCGCGGCGAGCGCGCGCCCGGCGCGCGCGCAGGACCTCTCATGCGGTGCGGGCGACGTCGAACTGATGAAGCTGACGTTCGAGGGGAACACGGTATTTCCAAGCAGCCTGCTCGCCGACGGCATCGTGACCGAGCCGTCGTCATGGTGGCAGCGCACGATCCGGTTTCCGCGGTTCTTGGGCACGCGGCGGTGCTTTTTCCCCGACACGCTCGCGCACGACCGTGTCCGCCTCATCCTCTGGTACCGCAACCACGGCTATGCGTCGGTCACGGTGGATACCATCGTCACGCGCTACGGCAAGAGCCGCGCGGCGGTGCGCTTTTCGATCCACGAAGGCGCCCCGACGATCGTCGATACGCTCATGTTCACTGGATTCGACTCCGTCCCCGAGCGCGCCGCGATCATTCAGGGGCTGCCGACCCGCAAAGGGAGGCCGTTCGACAAGTACGCGAACGACACCACGCGCGAGCTGCTCACGCAGCGCCTGCACAACGGCGGGTATCCGGACGCCGAGGTGTTCATCAACTCGGACACGCGCCCCGCCGTGCGCCGCGCCACGGTTTCGTTCGCGGCCAGCACCGGCCCGCGCATGCACCTCGGTCCCGTGACGGTCAAGGTGGAACCCCGGCGCGGTGCGGCGCGCGGCGTGACCGACGCCACCGTCCGCCACCTCGCCGCGCTCAAGGAAGGCGACCTGTATTCGGAGCAGGCGCTCGAGCGCGCCAAGCTGTCACTGTACCAGACCGAAGCGTTCGCGCGCGTGCAGGTCGTGCCCGACTCGACGCGCGCACCGCGCGACTCGACGGTCCCCGTGCTCCTCGGCCTGACCGAGGGCTACATGAACGAGGCTCACGCCGGGGTCGGGTACGGCACGCTCGACTGCTTCCGCACCACCGCGGACTACACGGCGCACAGCGTGGATGGCAGGGCTACGCAGCTGAGCCTGCAGGGCCGCCTCTCGAAGATCGGCGTCGTGTCCGACCTGCGTGTTCTCTGTCCGGACGCGCGGAACGACCCGTACAGCCAGAGCCTCAACTATTTCACCGGTGGGACCCTCTCGCGGCCGGCGACCTTCAACGGCGTGGTACCCTCGCTCTCGCTGTACAGTGAACGCCGCTCGGAGTTTGACGCGTACCTGCGCACGACACCGGTCGGCGGCAACATCACGCTTGCGCGGCCCCGCGGCCGCGTGACGGAGGCGTTCACCTACTCCGTGGAATACGGGCGGACGCAGGCGCAGCCGGCGCTGCTGTGCGCCGTGTTCAACGCGTGCGAGGCGAGCGACCAGGCATCGGTGCAGAGCCTCCAGCGCCTCGCCGTCGCAAGCTTTTCCATCGCACGCGACGGCAGCGACAACCCGGTCGACCCGACCCACGGCTCCGTGCTGCGCTTCGAATACCGCACGGCGGGCGCGTACACCGGGTCTGATCCGTCGCTCCACTTCAACAAGTTTCTCGTCGACGGATCGTACTACGCGCCCGTCGGAACCGACGTGATCCTCGCGGCGCGGCTGCGTTTCGGCGCGGTGCTCGGATCAAACTTCGGGTTCGCGAGCTCCGCGGTGTTCATCCCGCAGCAGGAGCGGCTCTTTGGCGGCGGCCAGACGACGGTGCGCGGCTACCAGCAGAACGAGCTTGGGCCGGCCGTGTACATCCCGGCCGCATACGACACGGTGGACGCCGCCGGCGTGATCGTCCACACGTTCAGCCCAGGGGACGTGAGGTACTTCCGCGCGAGCAACGACGTCGGCAGCCAGCGCACCGTCCCCACCGGCGGCAACGCGCTCGCGGTCGGCATGATCGAGGCGCGCATCCGCAGCCCGTTCCTGCCGAACATCCTGCAGTGGGCGGTATTCCTCGACGGCGGCGCCGTGTGGAACGTCGGCAAGCCGGGCGAGAGCATCGCGTTAAACACGTTGCGCTGGACCCCAGGGATCGGGGCGCGCGTGCACACCGGGGTCGGCGTGCTCCGCGTGGACGTCGCGTACAATCCCTACCAGCAGCCGCTTGGTGCGGCGTACTACGACGCACCGGTTGCGGCCGGCGGCGCGCTCTTCTGCGTGAGCCCAGGCAATCTGCTGCCGGTGACGGCGGCGAAAACGACCGTGCAGGGTGTGACAACCCTCGTCGCAAGCCAGGTCACGGGAAGCTGCCCCGGGTCGTTCCAGCCGCCGCTCCCGTCGTCGTTCTTCCGCCGCCTCGCGTTCGTGCTCACGCTCGGCGAGGCGTTCTAGCGATGGGACGCCGCCGCCTCGTCGTCCTGCTGAGCGCGATCACGATGATGGTGATCGGCGGCGCGATCGTCGGCGGTCTCATGGTGGCGACGCAGAGCGACGGGGGGCGCGAGTGGATCCGCGCGCAGCTGCAGCGCGCGGCCGGGCGCGTCGTGCACGGCAAGCTGCACCTGGGCAAGCTCTCGGGCTCGTTCCTCACGGACTTCGCCGTCGACTCGATCACGATTGTCGGTCCGGATGACTCGGTGTTCATCGCGACCGGCCCGACCCATTTCACGTACGATCCGCGCGACCTGCTCGACGGGCGCATCATTTTTCGTTCGGTGGAAATCCAGCACCCGTTCTTCGTGTTCCGAAAAGACGCGGACAACACGTGGAACTACAACAAGGTCTTCCCGCCGTCTGGCGGGGCGCCGGTCGTACCGGTGGCCCATGCGGTGCCAGGGCGGCGCGTCGCCGCGAGGGTGGAACGCGAGCCGCCGTCGCGCAGCGCGTTCGGCGCGGTCCTGCAGTTTCGCAACGTGCGGATCCGCGGGCTGCATTTCCGGCTCACCGTGCCGTGGTCGCCGGACGACTCGCTCAAGGGCGTGAAGCGCGACAGCGCGATCGTCAGGAATCTCGCCGCGAAGGACCAGGAGATCCACCCGCTCCTCGTGAAGGGGAAGCGCGCCTACCAGCGCACGACGAACTGGACCGAAGGGGACTTCACCTTCAACAGCATCCGGCTGCGCTCGCCGGATTCGCCCGGCCGCCGGTTCGACATCGCGAGGCTGGACGTCAACGAACAGTCGCCGCCATTCGCGGTGCGCAACCTGCGCGGCGTCGTGCAGTGGACCGGCGATTCGCTCAAGCTCGACATCCGCCACCTCGAGTTGCCGGGCTCCGTCGCGCGCGGGAGCGGGCTGCTCGAGTGGGCGAACGACCGCCCGGTGCACTACGACCTGGTGATCCTGAGTGACTCCGTCTCGCTCGACGACGTCGCATGGATCGCGCCGTCCATCCCGCGCACCGGCGGCGGCTCCGTGGTGCTGCGCATCAAGACCGACCAGGACCAGCACCTGCTCGACTATGCGATCACGAAGATGGACCTCCGGACGAACGCGTCGCGCCTGCGCGGTGCGATGACGTTCGCGGTGGGCGGCCCCGTGCTCATCCTGAAGGACATGGACCTCGAGGCGTCACCGGTGGACTTCGCGCTCATCGAGACCATGAATCGCGGCAAGTTCGCTCAGCCGTGGAACGGCACCTTCACCGGCATGGTGCGCGCGCGCGGCGGACCGCTCGACCATTTCGTCGTCGACACCCTGCACTTGCGGTATGCGGACCGCAACGTGACCGGTGCAAGCTCGGAATTCTCGGGGCGCGGTGAGCTCGACATCCGCGACCCCGCGAACACGACCTTCCACGGCTTTCACCTGGACCTCGCGCGCCTCGACCTGCGCACGCCGCAGTTCCTCTCCGACGGGTTCCCGCGGCTCAATGGCGTCCTCGCCGGTGACGCGACGCTCGACTCGGTGTGGACCGACGTGCGGTTCAGTGACGCGGACATCACGCACACCGACGGCGACAGCACGCCCCCGTCGCGGGTCAAGGGGGACATCCGGCTGACGAGCAGCGGGCCCGACATCAACTTCGAGGTCGCGGTGGCGGCGCTCCCGCTCTCGCTCAACACGATTGCGCGCTCGTACCGCGACCTGCCGATTCGCGGCGCGTATACCGGCCCGATTCGCGTGCAGGGCGAGCTCGCGGATTTCTCGGCGAACGTCGACCTGTCCGGCGACGCCGGGCGGGTCCAGCTCGAGGGGCGCTTCGACGCGTCCGCTCCGGGGTACCGCGCGTCGTCGCGCGGCTCCGTGCAGGCGCTCGACCTCAAGCAATTCTTCGCCCGTCCCGGCGCACCGTCCACGAGCCTGAACGGGCGGTTCACCACCGAGATCGAGGGCGACTCGCTGCCGAACCTGATCGGCACCGCGCAGCTCACCGCCGACCGCTCGCTTGTCGACGGGGTGCGGGTGTTCGGGGCGCAGACGGCGCTGCGGTTCGCCGGCGGCGTGATGCAGGTGGATTCGCTCCGCGCCGAGTCCGCGAGCGGAACGCTGACGGCGCGCGGCGGAATCGGCCTCAGCGCGGCGCGCACGGACTCGCTCGCGTTCCATCTGGACGTCGACTCGCTCGGCGGACTCCGCAAATACCTCGTGCAGGCGCGCGCAGCCGCCGTCGCCGTGACGCGCGCCGATACCGCGGCGGTCGCGCTCTCGGACTCACTCGGCGGCACGATCAGCGCGAACGGTGTGCTTTCGGGGAACCTCTCGCGCGTTGCGGTGCGGGCGAATGCGGTCGGCGCGCAGCTTCGCATGGGATCCGTGACGGCCCGGCAGGCGACGATCAATGCGAGTGTCGGCGCGATTCCCGACTCGTCCACCGGCGCCGTGAACTTCGAGATCGACACGGTGCGGGTGGGAACCCTCGGCTACTCGCGCATCGCGGGACGCGATAGCCTCATCGCGCGCGACGGCCACCGCCTGACGCTGTCGGCGCGCTCGGCGCTCGACTCGGCCCGCGCGACGGCGGAAGTCAGCATGCGCGGCGACACCGCCGCGGTGCGCATCGACAGCCTCTCGATCCAGACCTCCGCCGACTCGTGGCTGCTGCGCCACGCAGCGCGATTGCAGGTGGTCCACGGCTCGGTCGCCATCGATTCGATCGCCCTGCGCGGAAGACGCGGCGGCTCGCTCTCGGTCAGCGGCGGGACCAGCGGCGACTCCGTCCTCGCCGTCACCCTGCGCGCCGATTCCGTGCCGCTCTCCGATATCGGCGAGCTCCTCCAGCAGCAGACGCCGCTCGAGGGCACGGCGACGGGGACCGCCACACTCTCCGGCATGCGCGACAATCCGGCGATGCACTTCGACGCGACCCTGCGCAATGGCGTGCTGATGGGGCTGCAGCTCGACGAGGTGCACGCGAACGGCGAGTTCGCGGACCGGATGCTCTCCACGTCGTTCGCGTACTCGCGCGCCGGCGTCCGCGCGCTCTACGGCACGGCGACGCTGCCGCTCGACCTCTCGCCGGGCGCGGGCGGATCGCGGCTGATCGAGGCACCGCTGCGTGCAACCATCCACACCGACAGCGGCGGCATGGGTGTGCTCGCGTCGCTCTCGAAGTCGGTGACGAAGGCCTCGGGGACGCTGGCGCTCGACGCGAATGTGACCGGCACCTGGAAGCATCCGCTGCTCAGCGGCGCGCTGGTCGTGCACAACGGCGAACTCTCGCTGGAGCAGCTCGGGGCGGTGCGCCTCACGGCGCTCGAAGCGAACGTCGGCTTCCACGGGGACAGCATCACCGGAATCGTCAGTGCCCACAGCGGGTCGACGAAGCCCGCCACCGGCACGCTGTCGGGTGTCATCGGCATCCGCGACATCGACCGTCCCACCTACAACCTCAAGCTGTCGGCGCAGAGCTTCAACGTGATCGACCGCGCGCGCTTCGCCACCCTCGACCTCACCGGTAATCTCGGTCTCACCGGTGCAAGCGATGCGGCGACCCTCACCGGGTCGCTTACCGTGGACCGCGGCACGATCGCGATCCCGGAACTCGTGCAGAAGCACCTGATTTCGCTCGACGACCCGGAGTTCTACAACGTCGTGGACACCTCGGCGTTCGAGGACCGCCGCCTGCTGCCCACGCCGCCGTCGTCGATCATCAGCAACCTGGCGGTGGACAACCTCACCGTGCGGATGGGCCGCGAGGTGTGGCTGAAGTCGTCGGAGGCGAACATCAACCTCGGCGGCCAGGTCACGGTCAAGAGCGGGCACTCGCAGCGCGGGAAGACCGCCGGCCGCGTCCAGCTGCAGCTGGACGGAGCGCTGCAGACCGTGCGCGGCACCTACAGCCTGAAGCTCGCCCCCGGGGTGTCGCGCACGTTCACGGTCGAGAACGGCAGCGTGCGCTTCTTCGGTGACCAGGACCTCGACGGCGCGCTCGACATCAACGGGCTGTACACCGTACGCCAGTCGAGCCAGCAGTCCGCGAGACCCGATGTTCGCGTGCGCGTCCATATCGGCGGGACGCTGCTGGCACCCGGGCAGCCTGAGCTCTCAAGCCCGGATTCGCAGCGCGTTGCGCTCTCGCAGGCGGACCTCGTGAGCTATCTCGCCACCGGACAGCCGAGCAGCCAGATCGGCGGGACGAACGACTACGCGTCGACGGCGGCGAACGTGCTGCTGAACACCGGGTTCCAGTTCAACACGGGCGGCCTCTGCGACCAGACGCAGCTCAGCGCGGGCGTGCTCGACGCATCGCAGCAAGGGCGCAATACCGGCGGAGTCGGCGGTGTCCTCTCCGGCTCGCGCTTCAACTGCGCGAGGCAGCTGGGCGACCGCGCCTTCCTGCGCCTCGACTACGGCCTTTGCCGGGTCGGCCAGCTCGTCGGCGGCGGCGGGTCGAACGATCCGCTGGACTTCGCCGACGCCATCGGCGTGAAGGTGGACTACGAGCTCAACACGTCGCTGATGCTTTCGGGCGGTATGGAGCCGTCGACGAGCGCCGTGCTCTGCACGAGCAATGCGAGCGCGCGTGGATTCGCGCCAACGCCGCGACAGTACGGCATCGACCTCTTCAGGGTCTGGCGATTCTAGGCATGGACCAGCCGCTGCCTTCCGGTGCGCCGCCGGCGGTGCCGCTCGACCCCCGCCTGAACGAACTGCTCCTCGAGCTTCCCGAGGCGCTGGCGCGCGTCGTGGACGACCTCATCCGCGAACGCGAGCGGCTGGTGGCGCTCGCCGAACTTCGCTCGGAACGGCTTCAGCGCCTGCAGGAGGCGAGCGCGGCGCTCTCGCGGTCGCTCGACCGCGCCGACGTCGAACACGAGTTCGTGCGGCACGTCGCCAGGATGATCCCGTGCGCCGGCGTCGTCATCGCGAGGTCGGGCGCCCCCGGGGCTCCAATGTCCGTCGGCCTGCACTGGCGCGACGGCGCCGAGCAGGACGCGGCCGCGGCGGCGCATGTCCTCGAAGCCGCGACGGCGGCGTCACAGACAGGACGTGCCGCGCGCACGCCGCCGCGCCGGCCTGCGGGCGGGTCGGCGCCGGCGCCGGCCGTGCTCGCCGTGCCGCTTCGCGCGGGCTACAAGCTCGCCGGCGTCGCAGCCGTGTACGGCGACGAGCTCGCGGCGTTCGGCGAGGAGGAGGAGGAGCTGCTCGGCACGCTCGGCACGACCGCCGCCACCGCCCTCGCGAACGCCGCGCTCTTTGCGGAGAGTGTGCGCGAAAAGCGGCAAAGCGAGGCGCTTGCCGCGCTGGCCGCCTCGCTCGGTCTCTCGCTCAGGCTGTCCGACGTGCTGCGCCTGTCGCTGCGCCATGCCGCGGCGATCCTCGGTGCGGAAGGTGCCGTGGTCGCGCTCCGCCGCGAGGAGTACCTGCACATCGTCGCCGCCGAGGGGACGGCGACCGCGGTGCAGGGCATCTACGTGCCGATCGCCGAGAGCCACACGGGGCGGGCGATGCTCGAGGGGCGCACGCTTATCATGAACAACGTGACGGCGGACGGCGTCGCGTACGAACGCACGCGCGCGCTCGGCCCCGTGCAGAAAGTCGTCGCGGCGCCGCTGCTCACGCCGGACGGGCCGATCGGCGTGCTGAGCGTCGGCAACCGCGAGGCCGACTTCACGGAGGAGGATGGCCGCGTCGCCGAACGCCTGGCCGCGCAGCTCGCGCTCGCGGTGGTGAACGCGCGCCTGTACGAAGAAGCGAGCGACGCGACGCGCGAACTGAGCGCCGCGTTCGACGCCATCGCCGGCGGAATGGCCGTGCTCGACGGCGAAGGATTCATCACGAGGCACAACGCGCGGCTCGCCGCATTCTCGGGGCTCGACGCGGGCGACGCGCTCGTCGGCCGCGCTTTTTTTGCGGTGTTGCTGCGTGAGCCGCGCGAGCTCGATGCGAGCGACCCGCTCGGCACGGCCATCCTCCGGCGCGAAGTGGGGAGAGGGACCGTCCGGCAGCCGTGGACCGGGAAGGTGTTCGACATCGTCGCGTCGCCGCATCCCGCGGGCGGCGCGGTCGTCACCGTGGACGACGTCACCTCGTTCCACGCGCTCGCCGAGCGCCACCGGCTCGTCGTGGAGTCGACGACGGACGCGATCCTGATCACCGCGCGCAACGGCGTGATCGAATTCGCGAACGACGCGGCCGCCTCGCTGCTGGCGCCGCAGGGGGGACTGACGGGCGTGGCCCTCGCCGCGTTCCTGCCGCCCGACATGCTGAAGGAGTTCGACGGGCATGTCGCGCGGGCGCTGAGCGGCGACGCGATGCGCTTCAACGGCGCCGTGCTGCGCGGCGACGGCGAGGAGCGGCGGGTGTCGATGAGTCTCGCGCCGATGCGCGGCGGCGGGCCCGTGACCGGGTTGGTGGCATCGATCCGCGACGTCAGCGACGAGACCCGGGCGCGCGACGAGGCGGCTGCCGCGAACGCGCGGTACCGCAACCTCGTGGAGGTGGCGGCCGACGCGATCTACACGCTCGACGGGCAGGGGATATTCACCGCCGCCAATCTGGCGACGGAAACGCTGCTGGGGATCCAGCGGGACGCGCTGCTCGGCCGCAGCATCGTCCCCTTCCTCGAGCCACCGGAGACCGCGGGGCTCCGCGCGCACTTCACCGCCGCGCTGGGTGGGAGTGCCGTCCGGTACGAGTGCCACGTCGTCCGCGTGGACGGCACACGCCGGCTCGTGTCGGTCTCCAACACGCCGATCCGTCGCGGAGGGCGCGTCACCGGCGTGCTCGGCGTGGCGCGCGACGTCACGGACGATCGTGCCCGCGCCGCCGCGCTCGAGCGCGCAGAGGCACGGTACACGCGGCTCATTGAAGCCGCGGACGATGCCATTTGCACCGCGGACGAGGAGGGAAACTTCACGTCCGTCAACCGCGCGCTCGAGCACGTCATGGGGCGCAGCCGGGAGTCGCTCGTGGGCACGCACTTCACGGAGCTGGTGCATCCGAGCGAGCGCGGCGAACTGTGGCTGATGTTCGCTGCATCGCTCGAAGGGAGGCGCCGCCGCCGCGAGATGCGCTTCACGCGCACCGACGGCGTGGAGCGCATCGCCACCGTCATCACGGCCCCGATCTACGAACACGGCCATGTGAGCGCGGTGCTCGGCATTGTCCGCGACGTGACCGAGGAGCGGATGCTGCTCGAGCAGGTCGTGCGCCGCGAGAAACTTGCGGCGCTTGGCGAGCTGGTGGGCGGCGTCGCGCACGAGGTGAACTCGCCGCTCACCGGGATCCTGGCGTTCGCTCAGATCCTCCAGCTCGACCAGACCGCCGACGAGGAGGCCCGGCACGCGGCCGGCACCATCGTGAGCGAGGCAAAGCGGGCGGCACGCATCGTCGGGAAACTGCTGACCTTCGCGCGGCAGAATCCGCCGGAGAAGATGCGCACCGAGCTCAACCAGGTCATCCAGGACACCATTGAGCTGCGGCGCTATCCTCTGAAGATGCAGCAGATTGCGCTCGTGGTTGAATTCGGTGACAATCTCCCCGCGACGTGGGCCGATCCGTTCCAGCTCCAGCAGGTGTTCATCAACCTGCTGTCGAATGCGGAGCAGGCGCTGGCCGCGCACGCCGGCGAGCGGCGCGTCACGGTGCGGACGGAGCTCCGGGGCGGATCGCTGGTGGCGAGTGTCGCCGATACGGGGCCCGGCATTGCGCCGGAGCATCTGCCCCACATTTTCAATCCATTCTATACGACGAAACCCCGGGGGATCGGCACCGGCCTCGGGCTTTCGATCAGCTTCGGCATCGTACGCGAGCACGGTGGTACGCTGCAGGTCGCATCGGAAGCCGGGAAAGGTGCCGTATTCGAGTTGTCATTGCCGGTCGTGACGGCGCCCTCTCACCGCGGCGAATAGCAGATGGCGAGCATCCTGATCATTGACGACGAGGTCGCGATTGCAGCCGCGTTCGCCATGTTTTTCCGGCACGACGGCGCGCATGTCGTCACGGAGGCGCACTCGGGTGCGGCCGGCATCGAGGCGTATGAGCGCGCCCGGCCCGATCTCGTGCTGCTCGACGTGCGGCTCCCCGACATGACGGGGTTCGACGTCCTCTCGAAGATTCGCGAGGAGAATCCCGTCGTGATCATGGTCACGGCCTACGGCGACGTGCCGATGGCAGTGGACGCGCTGCACCGGGGGGCGGAGAACTTCCTCACGAAGCCGGTGGACCTGAGCCACCTCGCCGCGGCGGCGGAGCGCGCGCTCGAGAAAGCGTCGCTCCGGCGGATGAACCGCTACCTGTCCGAACGGCGGAGCGGCGGGGCGGAACTCGTGCTCGGGGGTTCGTCGGCGATGCGCGAACTGTCCGCGCAAATCTCCCTGCTCGCCGCGAGCGACCGCACGACGGCGCTCATCGTCGGCGAAAGCGGATCCGGGAAGGGGCGCGTGGCGGAGCTCGTGCACGCACAGAGCCCGCGTTCGGCGAAACCGTTCGTGCAGGTCAACTGCGCCTCGCTCACCGCCGAATCGCTGGACTCGGAACTGTTCGGCGTCGAGCCCTCGACGGACGGCACCGGCGGGCCGACGCGGCGCGGCCTGTTCGAGATCGCCGACGGCGGCACGCTCTTCCTCGACGAAATCGGCGATCTCGGATCGCACCTGCAGCCCAAGCTGCTGCGGGTGCTCGAAGGGAAGGGGTTTCGGCGGCACGGCGGGACGACGGAGATCACGCCGAACGTCCGCGTGATCGCGGCGACCAGCAAGGACCTGGTGAACGAGGTCACGACCGGGCGGTTTCGCGAGGATCTCTATTATCGGCTCTCGGTCATGCCGATCAACCTGCCGCCGCTCCGGGCCCGGTCGCGCGAGGACCTCGTCGATCTGACCGCGCACTTGCTCGATGAACTCTCGCCGAGCGTGCCCAGCGCGCCGGTCGTGCTCGCAGACGACGCGCTCGACGCCATCCTGCGCTATGCCTGGCCGGGGAACATCCGCGAGCTGCGGAACGTACTCGAACGTGCGATGCTGCTTGCGCGCGGCCAGCCCAAGATCGAGCTGGCCCACCTGCCGCGGGAGGTGCAGGGCGCGAGCGGGGCGGACGTCGCGCACCATGTGCCGCGTACGCTCGCAGAAGTGGAGAAGGCGCACATCGACCGCACGCTGAAGGCCAACGCACACAATCGCACGCATGCGGCGCGCGAACTCGGCATTTCGCGGGCGACGCTGATCAAGAAGATCAAGGAGTACAATCTGCTCGACAAGCCAGGGTGGAGATGACCCGAGCGGGAGGCGGAACATGACGGAAAGGGATGCGATGCAGTGCAGGGCGTGCGGGCGCACGGAGCGGGCGTCGGAGGGGTATCCGTGCCGCGGCTGCGGGACGTTCATCTGCCTGCTGTGCAACTTGCGTGGCGCGGTGTACTGCACCGAGTGCGCGGCAAAGGGGCTTTCGGCCGAACAGCCCGCCAAGTGACCGCGCAGGCGCGGCTCGACGAACCGGGGTTCGGCATCGCAGTCGGGCACGCGACGGATATTTCCGGCGGCACCGGGCTCACGGTCGTTCGCGGCGTGAGCGCGCCGTTGCGCGCATCGGTGCACGTGCTCGGGCGCGCCACGGGTTCGCGCGAACTCGCCCTGCTCGATCCGTCCGCGCACAACGACCGTGTCGACGCGATCCTGCTCACGGGCGGCTCCGCCTATGGCCTCGACGCGGCTGCCGGTGTGATGCGCTGGATGGAGGAGCGCGGACGCGGCTACGCGGTGCCGGGCGGCGTCGTGCCGATCGTTCCGGCGGCCGTCCTGTTCGATCTGGCGCCGCTCGGGCGGTTCGATGCGCGGCCGACGGCGGACATGGCGTATCGCGCCTGCGACGGCGCGAAGACGAGCGGCATCGAAGAGGGGAGTGTTGGCGCGGGAACCGGATGCACCGTCGGGAAAGTCGCGGGACCGGCGCGCTGCATGAAGGGCGGACTCGGTGTTGCGCTGGCGGGCACGCCCGGGAGGGACGGGGTGATGGCCGCGGCGATCGTCGCCGTGAACTCCGTCGGGCACGTGCGGGACATGGACGGCACGATCATCGCCGGCCCGCGCGGTGACGACGACGCGCCGGGCGATGCCGAGCGCGCGATCGCCGAGGCCGCGCCTCTGCCTGCGGCGGCCGGCGCGAACACGACGCTCGCGGTCGTCGCGCTCAACATCGCACTGACGAAGGTCGAGCTGCACCAACTCGCGCGCGCCGCGAGCGCGGCGTACTACCGGCGGATTGGGCCGGCCGGGACAAGCTTCGACGGCGACGTGATTTTCGCGGTGGCGCCGATGGAGGGGAGGAGCGGCGCGCTGCTGCAGGCCGAAGTTGCGGCGGTTGCAGCGGTGGAGGCGGCGATCGTCAGGGCGGTTCGTTACGCGGAAGGCCGCGACGGAATCCCGGGATTGGGCGACCGCTAGGGGAAGATCTGCCCACCCAGGGAGATCAGCTAACCAATCCGCTCACGGGAACCACGGGCGCCCCCACCCTGACGTGCAGAAAGATCTCCGCCCGCAGCTCGCCGTCGAGTTCCACCCTCATCGTGTGCGCTCCCGCGTGCTGCAGGGGCAGGTCGATCGCCGCGATCACCGGAATGTCCAGTTCGTATGATCCCGTGGGCGGCTGGCCGACCTCGATCTCGCCGGACGATGACCAGATCTCTTCTCCGCCCGGTCCGACCCAGCCGAAGGCGAGCGTGTGCATTCCTGCATCGCCCTCCTCGGCCTTGAGGCGGACGACGAGTGTCGCACGGGGATGCACGGCGGGAAGGGAGCCGATCTGGAGCGCGTCGAAGACGCCCAGGATGTTGAGCTTCCCTTCCTGGGAGATGTTCGCGGCGTCCGCGAAGAGGGCGAAGGAAACGTGCATTCGGGAAAGGTAGCGGTCGGCGTCTGCCGCCCGCTATCCGTAGTTAGTTTCATGGATGCCAGACGCCGCGCGCCGCAACGTCCTCGTCACCGAAGCCCTGCTCGTGCTCATGTCCCTCATATGGGGCATGAACTTCGTCGTGATGAAATACGGAACCGACATGCTCGACCCGTTCGCGTACAACGGCGTCCGCGTCGTGATCGGTGCCATCGTCATGCTCGCCATTCTCTGGCTCCGCCGCACGCCGCTCGCGCCGTGGCGCGACATCCGCTCGCTCATGCTGCTGGGGCTTCTCGGCACCGGAGTGTATCAGCTCTTCTTCATCTCGGGCCTCGCGCGGACGCGCGCCGGCACGGCGTCGCTCGTGATCGCGTCGAGCCCGGCGATGATCGCGATCGTCGGACGCGTGATGGGCTTCGAAAAGGTGAGCCGCCGCGCGCTCGTCGGCATCGTGATCGCCTTCGCGGGAATCGCGTTCGTGATCCTCAGCTCGGCGGATTCCAGCGAGGGGCAGCCGTCGATGGTCGGCGATCTCCTCGTGCTCGGCGCGGTCCTGTGCTGGTCGTTCTACGCGCACCTCGTGCGCCCGTTCGCTCAGCGTATCGAGGGAATCCAGGTCGCGACATGGTCGCTCATCGGCGGAACGCTCCCGATCGTCGCCGCCGGGATCCCGTCGGTCCTCCGGGTGAACTGGCCCGGGGTAACGCCGCTCACCTGGGGCGCCATGCTCTACAGCGGAATCGGCAGCATGGGGATTGCGTACCTCTTCTGGTATCGCGGCGCGCGGGTCATCGGGCCCACGCGCACCTCGGCGTTCGCGAACCTGCAGCCGCTCGTCGCGCTCGCCGCGTCGTGGCCGATGCTCGGCGAGCGGCCGACGCTCATTCAGGGTGTCGGTGCCGGCGCGGTGCTCGGCGGGCTCCTGCTCACGCGCCAGCCGTCGGCCCCCGAACCCGCTCACGGCGAATGAAGATCGCGCTGTTCGACATCGACGGCACGCTGCTCTGGTCGAAGGGCGCGGGCCGGCGCGCGATGGAGCGCGCGCTCGACGCGATCGCCGGTTCACGGGGCGCGGCGGATCACCGCTACGACGGCAAGACGGACCGGCAGATCGTGCGCGAAGCCATGCGGCATGCCGGCTTCAGCGATGGCGACATCGACGCCGCGATGGAGCGCGTGATCGCGCGCTACCTCGCCGAGCTCGCCGTCGAGCTCGAGCGTGCCGACCACGGCGTCGAGGTGCTTCCGGGCGTGCGCGAGGTGCTCGACGCGCTGGAGTCGCGGGACGATGTCGTGCTCGGGCTGCTGACGGGAAACGTCGTCGACGGCGCCGAGCGGAAGCTGCGCGCGGTTGGGATCGACTTCACCCGGTTTGCCGTCGGCGCATACGGCAGCGACGGCGAGCACCGGCACGACCTGCCGGCAATCGCGCGCGACCGCGCGGCCGCGCACACCGGCCGCACGGTGGACGGCGCCGCCTGCGTGATCATCGGCGACACGCCCAACGACGTGGCGTGCGGCCGGTCGATCGGTGCGCGCGCGATCGCCGTGGCCACCGGGCATTTTGATGTCCCGGCGCTGCGCGCGTGCGAGCCGCACGCGGTCTTCGCCGACCTCACCGACACCGCGGCCGTCGTGCGCGCCATCGTGGATGCGTGAAGTCGAACTGAAGAGCGTCGTTCCCGATCCCGACCGGACGATCGCCACGCTGCGCGCGGCGGGCGCGGTTCCCGAGTGCGACGGACGTCAGTCCGATGCGCGCTACGACACGGCGGAACGCGCACTGCTCGCCCGCGACCATGTGCTGCGCCTCCGCGTTTTCACTGGTACGCCGGCACCCTCCGCGACGCTCGACTGGAAGGGCCCCACGTCGGTCGCCGGCGGGTACAAGGTCCGCGAAGAACTCAGCTCGAGCACGGGCGACGCCGGTGTGCTGGCGCAGCTCCTCGACCGGCTGGGGTACGTGGTGATCCGCGAGATCCAGCGAGACATCGTCCAGTTCGCATGGCTGGGTGCGACCGTGCGTGTCGAGCGCTATCCGCGGATGGACGCGCTGATCGAGGTGGAGGGCGAGCCCGCGGCGATCGAAGCCGCGATCGCCGGCACGCAGCTGCCGCGCACCGGCTTCACGTCGGAACGCCTCCAGGACTTCGTGGCGCGCTTTGAGGCGCGCACCGGCCAGCGCGCGGCGCTCTGCGACCGCGAACTCGCGGGCGACTATCGCTACTCCGCCAATGCCTGACGGCGCTCGCCCGGACTCGCCGCTCGCCGACGGTCCGCCGATCGCGGCGCGCTACGCCATGCCCGAGTTCACGCGCGCGCTGCGCGGGATCGCCGCGGCGGGCGCGCTCGGGCGGCCCGAGCACGCGAGCGTGTTCGGACCCCTGCTTGCGGCGCGCAAGATGGCGGAGGAAGCGCGCACGGTCCGCATGCGCGTCGCCGCGTTCGACGCGGCGCGCATCGAGCGCACCTGGGTCGAATCGATCGCCGCGATCGCCGCCGCGCGCGTACCCAGGCAGGGCGCCGACCGCCGCGCGCTGAACGCGCGGCTGACCGAGCAGGCCGCGCCCGTGTTCGCCGCGATTCACGAGCTTGCGCGATCCGCCGAACGCATCCGGCTGGCGGGCGAAGCGCCCGATGAGCCCGCATGGGACGCGTGGATCGGCGCGGTGCAGACCTTGTTCGACGGAGCGGACCGATTCTGGCTCGAGATCGAGCCCGAGCTCGGGCCGCGCCCCGCGCCCCGCCGGGGGAAATCCGGCGGCGCCGCCGCGCGTGCGCTGATCGTGGCGGCGCTCGGCGTGTCGGCGCTCGCCCACACTGCCAAGGCCCAGCACGTGACGGTGAGCGTGCCGGGCGTTCCGGCCGAGTCGCTGCTCGCGCATGGGTTCGATGTCGTCGGCGCGCAGCGCGGCGCGTCGATCGTCGTGGCGGATTCCGCGCAGCTCGCGCGCATGGCGGCCCGTGGGTGGCACAGTACGCCGATGCGGTCGCCGCTCGCGCGAAGGACCGTGATGTCTGTGCCGCGGGGAGCGCCGCCGCAGGCGATCGCCGCGACGGTCGTGTACCGCGACTACGACGATCCGGCGCGCGGCATTCGTTTCTTTCTCGACTCGATGGCGCGGAACAACCCGCTCGTGTCGGAAGACACGCTCGGCACGTCGTACGAGGGACGTCCGATGATCGCGGTGAAGATCGGCGCGAAGGACGACAGCCCGCAGCGGCCGAACGTGCTGTTCATCGCGACATACCACCCGCGCGAGTGGGCGGCCACCGATCTTGCGCTGCGGCTGATCAAGTACCTGGCCGCTCCACCGGGTGCGAATCCGCGCCTCGATTCGCTCGTGCAGGCGCGCGACATCTGGATCCTCCCGGTCGCGAATCCCGACGGGTACGAATACACGTTCACGACCGACCGCCTGTGGCGAAAGACGCGGTCGCCGCAGGCCGGCCGCGTGTTCGGCGTGGACATGAACCGCAACCATCCACAGAACTGGGGAGTCGACAATCTCGGCTCATCACCCGATCCCACGTCGGACGTCTACCGCGGGCCGCGGCCCGAGTCGGAAGTGGAAGTCCGGAACATCGAGGCATTCCACGCCGCGCATCCGCCGGTGGCGTCGGTGAGCTATCACAGCTACGGCGGGGTGGTGCTCTGGGCGCCGAGCGCGTTCAACGGCCCGCTGCCCGCCGATCTGCCCGTGTACCGCACGCTCGCCGGCACGAACCTGCGCAGCGCGGTGAAGGACAACCTGCCGGGGTCGTCGCGCACCTACGACTCGCCGAACACATCGTGGACACTCTACCTGACGAACGGCGAATACAACGACTGGGCGTCGGCGAAGTACGGGACGCTGTCGTTCACGACCGAGCTGACGAGCGGGTACACGAACGGCACGTTCTACGGGTTCGAGTTTCCCGACGACGAGATGCAGCTGCAGCAACTGTTCGCCGACAACCTGCCGTTTGCGCTCGACGTGATCGAGAGCGCGCGCGATCCGGCCGGATACGTGAGCCCGACGACCTTCCTGCACAGCGACCGAATCGTGCTGGAGAGTGTGTCACCCGTCGTGGAGGCCACCGTTCCCGCCGCGACGGCGCCCAACGCGGCGATCGCGGCGCCGAACCCGTTGTCGTTCCGCATCGATACCACGAACGCGGGGAAATACACGCGCCGGCTCGTGACCACGACGCGCATGCGCCCGACCGGGCTCACGATCAGCGCGGGCGGCCAGACCGCCGCGTACAGCATCCTGGGCATCAACGGCGCGGAGCCGGGCGAGACGGGCTGGACCGCCACGCAGTTCACGCGCGACTCCACGTTTTTCGAGGCGGGGAAATACTCGTGGTACACCGCCGCCGGCGGCGACTTGAAGTCCCCCATCATCGCGGTGCCCGCGACGACGGATACGGTGTCGCTGATGTTCTGGACCCGATATGCCGGCAACGGATACACCGAGCTTCCGAACGGCGATGTCAGCGTCTCGGTCGATGGCGGGGCCTCGTTTCAGCGCGTCCTGCGGGTGCAAGGGGCGGCCCCCGTGTTCTATCCGGAACAGGTGACGGTCGGCGGCGTGAAAGGGAAGCAGGTCGTGTTCGACTTCCTCTCGAATGGCCTGCCGTGGAACCTCGATGAGATCGCCGTCGTCGGCCACGGTGCCGTCACGACGACGCTGACGTCGAACGCGACGACGCTGATCCCTTCGGAGAACCCGGTCCACCACGCGATCGTGTATTTCCCGTGGCCGTTTGGCGCGGCGGCCGGGGATATTCTTGCCTACGATTTCAGCGGGCGGCTCATCTGGAAAACCAGCGTGACCACGGGCGGCAATGTGCCATGGGATCTCAGCTCGGGGCGCGTCGCGAACGGCGTGTACGTCGTGATCGCGCGCAGCGGATCGAAGACGCTCCGCCTGAAACTCTTCGTCGTGCGGGACGGGTCGTGAGGCACGTCGCGTCCGGAGGCGGGGCGTGATCGCGGGCATCGGGATCGATCTCGTCGACATCGCGCGCGTCGAGCGCATGCTGGAGCGGAAGGGTGCCCGCGTGCTCGAGCGCCTCTTCACGGCGGACGAAGTGCGCTACGCGATGGCCCACGCCCGCCCCGCGATGCACCTCGCCGCGCGCCTCGCGGCAAAGGAGGCCGCCTTCAAGGCGCTCGCCGGATCGGACGACGCGCGCCTGATCGGGTGGCGCGAAGTCGAGGTCGTCGCGCGGCGGGGACACGCGCCGACGCTGGTCCTCAGCGGCAGGGCGGACACGCGCGCGCGGGAACTGGGCATCCAGCACCTCTGGCTCTCGCTCACGCACACGGAGTCCGCGGCGGCAGCGACCGTCGTGCTCGAGCGGGCCTGAGCGCGCGTCAGGACGGCGACGCTGGTGCGGAATCCGGTTGCGGCGCGGGCTCCGCGGCCCGGCCGCGAAACCGCATGGCGATGACCGCGCCCGCCACGATCATCGCCAGTGCAATCGCCTGCGCGATGGTCAGCGGCCCGAGGAAGCGGTCGTCCTTCGCGCGGAAGAACTCGACGATGAACCGCTCGCCGCCCGCGAGCATGCAGTAGACGCCGAACAGCCACCCCTCCCGATGCAGGTGGTGGCGGAGCCGCCAGAGCACGGCGAACATCACGAGCCCGAGTGCGACCTCGAACAGCTGCGTCGGGTACACGGAGAGCACTTCCTGCGGCGGGCGCCCGGCGAGGGACGTCATGCCGAAGTCCGCGATCATGTTGTGGACCGTCGATGGCGGCGCGCCGTTGGGAAAGCTCACGGCAAACCGGCTCGTCCACGGGCGTCCGTAGTCGTCGCCGACCGCCCAGCAGCCGGTGCGTCCCACCGCGTATGCGGCGGCGAGCCCGATCGCCGCGACGTCCGCGATGACCGGCACCGGGAACTTCTTCAACTTGATCACCGCCCACACGCTTGCGATGCCGCCGAGCAATCCCCCCCAGAACACGAATCCACCGCGGTGGAAAAAGCTGTCGCCGGTGAGCAGGACGTAGTAGAGCTTTGCGCCCGCCAGCCCGCCGATCACCGCGGCGACCGTGAGATCGCTCATCGAATCCGCTGCGGCACCATGGCCGCGACGCCGCAGCTCCGTCGTCATCACGATCTGCGCGATCACGAAGGTGAGCAGCATCGCGATGCCGAATCCGGTGATCAGGAACGGCCCCGCCTGATACGCGAACGGATGGTGAATTACGTGTTGCACGCGAGCGGCATGGAGGAGAAGGCGTTCAGCGAGAGCGCCGAACGCTCTCCGCGCGCGAGATGGAACAGGGCCGCGCGGGCGATCATCGCGGCGTTGTCCGTGGCGAGGCGCGGAGACGGCGAGAACACCGCGGTATCGGCGCCGAGCTCGGCGCGCGCGCGGTCCCGCACGGCGCTCGTGAGCGCCGCGTTGCACGCCACGCCACCGCCCAGCACGATGCGTGCGCGGCCGTGGGCGGCCGCGGCGCGCACCGTCTTCGCCGCGAGCGTCTCGACGAGCGCGTCCTGGAACGCGCGCGCGAGGTGCGCGCGTTCATCGGCGAGCGCGCCGCGCTTCTCCGCGTCGCGCACGGCGTGCAGCACGGCGGTCTTCAGCCCACTGAATGAGACATCGTAGTAATCGCCGTCGCCCGGGCGCTGGCCGCCGTTCAGCATCGGGCGGGGAAACCGCAACCGCGATGGATCGCCCGTTTTCGCCAGCGCCTCGATGTGTCGCCCTCCGGGATACGGGAGCCCGAGCAGCTTGGCGGTCTTGTCGAACGCCTCGCCCGCGGCGTCGTCGCGGGTCGCGCCGAGCGGGCGGTAGTCGCCCCATGCGGGCACGTCGAGGAGCATCGTGTGGCCGCCGCTGACGAGCAGTGCCGTGAACGGCGGGACGGCGGCTGGGTCTTCGAGCGCCGTCGCGAACAGGTGCCCCTCGAGATGGTTGACGCCGATCACCGGAACATCGAGCGAGGCAGCCAGCGCCTTCGCGAAGCTCACGCCGACGAGCAGCGCCCCGACGAGCCCGGGGCCGTTCGTCACGCCGATGGCGTCGATGCCATCGAGCGCGCACGACGCGTCCGCGAGCGCGCGCCTGACCACCGGGGCGACCGCGGCGAGGTGGGCGCGCGACGCAATTTCGGGAACGACGCCGCCGAACACCGCGTGCACGTCCTGCGAGAGGATCACGAGCGAGTCGAGCGTCGCCTCATCGCCGCGCGAGGACACGACGCCGGCGGAGGTTTCGTCGCACGAACTCTCGATGCCGAGGACGCGCACCTACGACCCGGGCTCGGCGAGCAGTTCGCGGAGCAGCGCCTGCTGCGGTGCCGCACTCCAGTCGGTCGCCGCGATCACGCGCTTCCGGATGACGCCGTCGCGGCCGATGATGAACGTCTCGGGGAATCCGGTCGCCTGGTAGTCGTCGCGAATCTTGCCGTCGGGCGCGTAGAGAATTTCGAACGTGAGGCCGAGTTCCTTCCGGAAGTCACGGATCGCGCCCTCCATGCCCGGGTTGTCCACGCTGACGGCGACGATCTTCAGCCCCTTCGGCCCGAGGTCGTGCTGGAGTTTTTCCAGGCTGGGCATCTCGAAGCGGCAGGGACCGCACCACGTCGCCCAGAGGTTGAGCACCACGACCTGGCCCTTGTAATCGGCGAGCGTCTTCTGGCGGACCGGTGCGCCGGCGTCGACCGTCTGCGCGTGGAAGGGTGGCGCCACGCTTCCGGCTTCCACGGGCGCAATGCCGCCGCCGATCACGTTCGTCGCGTAGAGCAGCCCGACCGTCACGACAGCGACGATCCCGCCGACCAGCGCCCACTGCGCACGCGACGTCACGCCGGCGTCACCGCGCGATCAGACAAACTCGGCGCACAGCGCGCGCAGTGCGCGCACTTCGGCGGCCGGGTCGGCTGCGCTGAAGACGGCGTTGCCGGCGACGAACGTATCGGCGCCCGCGCGCCAGCAGGCGTTGATCGTCTCGCGGCTGACACCGCCGTCAACCTCGAGCGCCGCGGTGCTGCCGGCGGCGTCAAGCAGCGCTCGCGCGCGGCGGATCTTGTCGAGGGACTCCGGGATGAACGCCTGGCCGCCGAACCCTGGGTTCACGGTCATGATCAGCAGCAGGTCGAGATCCGTGATCACTTCCCGGACCGAGTCGAGCGACGTTCCCGGGTTCATCACGGCTCCCGCGATGCAGCCCAGCTCGCGGATCGCGGCGATCTGCCGGTGCAGGTGCGGCGCAGTCTCGACGTGAATCGTCATTCCGTTCGCGCCGGCCTTGGCGAACGCGACGAAGTACTTTTCCGGCTCGACGACCATCAGGTGCACGTCGAGCGGCAGCCGCGTGATCGCGCGGCAGGTTTCGATGACCTTCGCGCCGAAACTGAGGTTGGGGACGAAGACGCCGTCCATCACGTCCACGTGGAGCCAGTCGGCGCCGCCGGCCTCCACTTCGGCAATCTGGTCCTTGAGGCGGCCGAAATCCGCGGCGAGCAGCGACGGCGCGATGCGGACCTTTTTCGGCATGCCGCGCGCGGCCATCAGGCGCTCCGGCGCATGCGCGCGGCGAATGCGCCATCGGCACCGTGGCGATGCGGCAGGACGCGCAGGCGACCTGCATCGAGCACGGCCGGGGGAACCGTGCCGTCTGGCGGCGGCTCGAGCGTGAACTCCGGGTGCGTGCCGAGAAATGTCTCCACTTGTGCGTCGTTCTCCTCGGTCTCGATCGAGCAGGTGCCGTACACCAGCAATCCGCCCGGGGCGACGGTGGACGCCGCGGCATGCAGAATCGAGCGCTGCGCGGCGGCGAGCACCGCGATGTCGTTTGGCGTGAGGCGCCAGCGCGCGTCCGGGTGACGGCGAAACGTGCCGGTTCCGGAGCAGGGCGCATCAACGAGCACCGCGCCGGTCGGCGCGATGGCGCCGTTGCGGGCATCGCTTACCATAGGGTGCACGTTGCGGAGTTCGAGGCGTGAGATCGTCTCCCGCAGCCGGCCCAGCCGCGCGAAGGACGCGTCGCACGCGACGACCATTTCCGCCGTGCGGGAGAGCTCCACCGCCTTGCCGCCCGGCGCCGCGCACAGGTCGGCGACGCGCGCGCCTGCGGGAAAAGCCGCGTACTGCGTCACGAGCGTCGCCGCGGGATCCTGCACGAAGAACAATCCCTGCTGAAACGCGCCGAGATCGCGGAGCCCGACACCGCCGCCAAGCAGGAGGCTGTCGGGCACGAGCGGCGCGTCGCCGACGTCCACTCCCGAAGACTCGAGCATGGCCTCGAGCTGCTCACGCACCACGCCGAACGGCCTGATCACGAGCGGCGCCTGATGATTGTTCGCCTCGAGGAGCGCCGAAGTCCCCGCTTCGCCCCAGCGGGCGACCCAGCGCGCGACGAGCCAGCGGGGATGTGAGAACTTCAGTGCAAGCGCGGCGATCGGATCGGCCGGGGTCTCCATCGTCAGGTCGTCGCGCTCGCGATCGATCCGCCGGAGCACCGCGTTCGCGAGCTTGCTCGCGCCGATCCCGTGGCGCTGCTTGGCGAGTTCGACCGTCTGGCCGATTGCGGCGTAGGCCGGAACGCTTCCCATGTAAAACAGCTGCTGGGCGCCGAGGCGCAGGAGGTCGATGAGATCCGGATCGAGGCGCACGAGGCCGCCGCGCACGCGCTCGCCGATCACCGCGTCGAGCCATGCACGGTGGCGCAGTGTGCCGTAGACGAGTTCCTGCGTCCACCGGCGGTCGCGGGCGTCGAGCGCAGATGCGCGCCGTTCGAACGCGGCGTCGAGCAGCGTTCCGGAGCGAAGGTCGGCCAACGTCTCCGCGGCGGCGACCCTCGCGTCGGTGATGCCGGCGCGGCTGGCGAGTGCTGAGGTGGGGCTCGAGGGTGTCATGGGCACGTTTCAAAGATAGCGTCCCCTCCAAGGCTCCACCTGCATCAATCAGGCGAACCTGTCGCCCACTCTAACGCCTCGTCCCCTCGCCCATTCAGCCGCCGCGATCCGCTTCTGGCCGGCGGGGTGCACTTCAGCAATCCGCACCGCGCCTTCGCCGCAGGCGATCACCAGCCCCTGCTCGCCGGCCTCAAGCACCTCGCCGGCCGCGGCCGAGCGGTCGGGCACGTCCTGCGCGCCAAAGCAGCGCACTTCGACTCCGTTCATCGTCGCCCACGCGCCGGGCTTGGGATCGTACGCGCGCACGAGGCGCGCGACCCTGTCGCTCGGCGCATCGAACGGAAGGCGTGCATCGTCGCGCACGATCTTCTTCGCGTAGGTCGCGAGCGCGTCGTTTTGCGGCGCCGGGGCAACTTTCCCCATCGAGATCAGTGCGAGCGCCTCGATCAGCGCTTCCGCGCCGAGCTCTGCGAGCCGCAGCTGCAGTTCGCCCGCCGTTTCGTCGGACTCGATCGGCGTGCGCAGTGCGAGAATCACGGGGCCCGCGTCGAGCGCGGGCACCATCTGCATGATCGTCACGCCCGTCTCGGTGAGGCCGTCGCGGATCGCGGCCTGGATCGGCGCCGCGCCACGGTACTCCGGCAGCAGCGACGCGTGAATGTTCAGCGTGCCGAGGCGCGGCATGTCGATCACGTCGCGCGGAAGGATGCACCCGTATGCCACGACGATCGAGATGTCGGGCGCCAGGCCGCGCATCGCCGTCTCGAACTCCGGCCCGCGCGGACGTTCCGGCTGGAGCACGGGGATCGACTCCGAGAGCGCGATCACCTTCACGGGAGACGGGTCGAGCTGCGAGCGGGATCGTCCCCGCGGGCGGTCCGGCTGCGTCACCACGCCGACGACGTCGTGCCCCTCGCCGATCAGCGCGAGGAGCGGCGGGGTCGCAAAATCCGGCGTTCCAAAAAAAACGATGCGCATCAGATCCTGTTCAGAGCTTCTCGTCCTCGTGCCCCGCGTCCTCTTCCTGTCCCGCGACCACGATCCGAATGAGTCCCGGATATTTCGGTTTCTCGTCCTCCCATTCGGCGAGCAGCTTTTGCCGTTTGAGGAAGCTCAGGTGGTCGATGAACAGCTTGCCGTGGAGGTGGTCGATCTCGTGCTGCAGGCAGACGCCGAGGAGTTCCGTGCCCTCGACCCTGAACGCCTTGCCATCCCGGTCAAGCGCCTCGACCACCACGCGCGCGGAGCGCGTGACGTCGCCGTAGAGCTCCGGTATCGAGAGGCACCCCTCCTCCCACTTGATGCTCCCCTCGCGCTCGACGATTTCGGGGTTCACGAGCACGTATCGCTCACCGTGTACGTCGAGCACGGTGAGACGCTCGGGGCGGCCGACCTGCGGCGCTGCGAGGCCGACGCCTTTCGCGGCGTGCATCGTCTCGAACATGTCGTCGATCAGCTGCTGCAGCCCGGGCGTGAAGGACTCGACGGGACGCGTTTCCTCGCGGAGAACCGGATCGCCGAGAATGCGGATCGGCAGGATGCTCATGCGGTGGTGGCGTCGCTCCCGCTGGGCTTGATCACCTGGTGCACGCGGCCGCGGTGGATCACGAGCTTGGTGTCGCCGGACTTGATCGTGATGCGGTCCTCGAGCGTCTTGGCCGGGGCGCCATCCTTGAGCGTCTCCTTGATGTGCAGGATCTCGCCGACGACCCCGCCGACGGTGACGATCTCATCGCCTTTCCGCAGGTTGAAGAGCGAGTTCTCCTGCTGCTTCCGCTGTTTCTGCCCGGGGCGGATGAGGAGGAAATAGAAAATCGCGCCGAGCAGGACCAGCTGCAGGACGATCTGCGCGATGCCGCTGCTCCCGGCGGCGGGCGTGGCTGCGGTCTGCGCGAAGAGCGGAAGGATCGGGCTCATGACTGTTCTGGATCGGAGTGGTAGCGCGCGAGCCAGTCACGGCTCCACGCGTCGAAGTTTCCGGCGCGGATCGTCTCGCGGGCGCGGCGCATCAGGGCGATCAGGAAATGTACATTGTGCAGGGAAAGTAGGCGCAGGGCGAGGATCTCGTCGCTGGTGACGAGGTGGCGGAGGTACGCCCTCGAGAAGCGGCGGCAGGTCGTACAGGCGCAGCTCTCATCGAGCGGGCCGGGATCTTCGCGGTGGGCTGCGTTTCGCAAGTTGACGCGGCCGGTGGGGGTGAACGCCGCGGCGTTGCGTCCCATCCGCGTCGGGGCGACGCAGTCGAACAGGTCGACCCCGCGCGCGACGCCCTCGACGAGGTCCTCGGGAAATCCCACGCCCATGAGGTAGCGCGGGCGATCGCGGGGAATCGCATCATCGCACACCTCGAGCATCTCATACATCGCCGGCTTGGCCTCACCGACACTGAGGCCGCCGATCGCGACGCCGTCCCACGCGCCGGCGCCGGCGATGCGGGTGGCTGCCGCGCGCCGCAAGTCCGCGTGTATCCCACCTTGGACGATCGGGAAGAGCGTCTGCCGTGGCGCGCCCTCCTCCGCGTGCAAACGGTCGAACTCCTCGCGGCACCGTTCGAGCCAGCGAAGACTGCGCTCGCTCGCGTCCTGTGACGCGGCGTGCGCGCTCTGGCCGGGGATGACATGATCGAACTGCATCACGATGTCGGCACCGAGGTTCGTTTCGATCCGCATCACGCTCTCGGGGGTGAACGCCCGCGCCGAGCCGTCGATGTGCGACTTGAACTCGACGCCGTCCTCAGTGATGCTGCTGAGCGACGCGAGCGAGAACACCTGGAATCCGCCGGAGTCGGTGAGGATCGGCCCGTCCCACGCCATGAACCGGTGCAATCCGCCCATCCGTTTGACGAGCTCGTCGCCCGGCCGGAGGTGCAGGTGGTAGGCGTTGGAGAGGATGATCTGCGCGTGCATCGTGCGCAGGTCGTCGGGGTCGAGCGCCTTGACCGTCGCCAGCGTGCCGACCGGCATGAACACCGGCGTCTCGACTGCGCCGCGCGGTGTCTGGAACACGCCGGCACGGGCACGACCGTGGGTCGCGGTGATGTCGAAAGAGAAGGTCACAGGATAAGCATGGCGTCGCCGTACGAATAAAACCGGTAGCGCTCCGCCACCGCCATCGCGTACGCCTCGCGCATCAGGTCCAGGCCCGCAAACGCCGCCACGAGCATCAGCAGCGTGGAGCGGGGAAGGTGAAAGTTGGTGACGAGGCGGTCCACGGAGCGAACGACGCTCGGCGGATGGATGAAGATCCGCGTTTCGCCCTCGCCGGCATGCACGAGCCCCGACGTGTCGGCTACGCTCTCGAGCGTGCGCACCGTCGTCGTGCCGACCGCCCAGACCTTTGCGTGGCGTGCGTGTGCCTCGTTGATCGCCGCGGCGGTCTCCGCGGTCACGCGATACCACTCCTCGTGCATTTCGTGCGCGGTGAGGTCCTCCGCTTCCACCGGTTTGAACGTTCCGGCGCCGACGTGGAGCAGCACATCGGCGCGGCGCACACCTTTCGCGGCAAGCGCGCCGAGCAGCTCGGCGGTGAAGTGCAGGCCGGCGGTCGGTGCCGCGACCGATCCGTTTTCGGTCGCATACACCGTCTGGTAGCGCTCGGCATCGGCGGCGCTGTCCGGCCGCTCGATGTATGGCGGAAGCGGAACGTGGCCATGCCGCTCGATCGCTTCGGCTACGCCGCCGACGGCGGCGAGCTGCACGACGCGCGTGCCGCGTTCGGTGGCCTGGAGAATCGTCGCGGCGAAATCCGCCGCGAGGTGCACCACGCGCCCCGGCTTCAGCTTGGCCCCCGGGTGCACCATGGCCTCCCAGCGGTCGCTTCCGAGTGGCCTGAGCAACAGAAGCTCCGCCGGCGCGCCGGAGTCGCGCTTGCCGAGCAGGCGCGCGCGAAAGACGCGCGTGGTGTTGAGCACGAGCAGGTCGTCCGCCGGAACGAACCCGGCCACCTCGCGGAACGTGTGATGCGCGATCGTCCCCGCCGCGCGGTCCACGACCATCAGGCGGCTCTCGTCGCGGCGCTCCGACGGCTCCTGCGCGATCAGCGCGGCCGGAAGCTCGAAGTCGAAATCGGAAGTTTTCAGCTGAAGCCCGGCGGTCAGAAAAGTTCGGGCTGTTTTTGCGCGGGCGGCGGGTAGCCGAGGTGGCGAAATGCCTGCGCGCTCGCGCACCGTCCGCGTGAGGTGCGCTGCAGGAGCCCGTTTTGCACGAGGAAGGGCTCGTACACTTCCTCGATCGTGTTCGAATCCTCGCCGAGCGCCGCGGCGACGGATTCCAGCCCGACGGGCCCGCCGTCGAACATCTCGATGATCGTGCGCAGGATCCGCGAGTCCATTTCGTCGAGGCCGAACTCGTCCACGTCGAGCAGGGCGAGCGCGTCGCGCGCGACGGCCCTGGTGATCACGCCCTGCGCGCGGACCTGCGCAAAGTCACGCACGCGGCGGAGAAGACGGTTCGCGATGCGCGGCGTGCCGCGCGACCGCCGCGCGATCTCCCGCGCGCCGTCGTCGTGCAGTTCCACGGCGATCACCTCGGCCGTGCGGCGCACGATCGTCTCGATCTCGTCCGCGGGATAAAAATCGAGCCGCATCGTGAGGCCGAAGCGCGCACGCAGCGGCGGCGTGAGCAGGCCGTACCGAGTGGTCGCGCCGACGAGCGTGAACTTCTCGATCGCCATCGTCACCGTCTGCGCATTGGGACCGTCGCTCAGGCGGATGTCGATCTTGTAGTCCTCCATCGCGGGATAAAGGAACTCCTCGATGATCGGGCGGAGGCGGTGGATTTCGTCGATGAACAGGATGTCGCCGGCGCGCAGGTTCGTGAGCGTGCCGACGAGATCGCCGGGTTTCTCGAGCGCGGGCCCGCTCGTGGTGCGGATATTCACGCCGAGTTCGCGGGCCATGAGCTCCGCGAGCGTCGTCTTGCCAAGCCCCGGCGGCCCGTGAAACAGCGTGTGGTCGAGCGGTTCTCGGCGGCCGAGCGCAGCCTGAATGGCGATGTCGAGCGAGTCCTTGACCTTCGACTGGCCGATGAACTCCGCGAGTGCCTTGGGGCGGAGCGAGAGCTCGACGACGGACTCTTCGCTCAGGACTTCGGGAGTCGTGATTTCGGCGCGGGACATTGACCCAAACTTAGTGCTTTTGCAGCACGGCGAGGGCCGAGCGGATCACGTCCGCCGTCGCTCCGCGCGCCCCCGAGTGCTCGATCGCGCTGCGCACGGCCTTCTCGGCGTCGTTCGTCGCGTACCCGAGCGCGACGAGCGCGCGCACTGCATCGGCGGCAACGCCCTCCGGCTTGCCCGCCGGTCCGGCCGACGATTCCGCGCCTGCGAAATCCTTCATCTTGTCGCCGAGCTCCACGCACAGCCGCTCGGCGATCTTCTTTCCGACGCGCGGGACGCCCTGCAGCGTGGTGAGATCGCGGTCACGGATCGCGCGCACCACGCGCCCGCTGCCGAGCGCCGAAATCAGTCCGAGCGCGAGGGATGGCCCGACGCCACTCGCACCGAGCAACGTGTGGAAGAGCGCGCGATCGTGCGCGTCGCCAAACCCGAAGAGGAGCCAGCCGTCCTCCTTCACAACGAGCGCCGTATGCAGCGTGACCGTTTCGCCCGCGCGCGGCAATGATTCGAGCACGCTCAGCGGAATCAGCAGCTCGTACCCGACGCCGCCCGCCGTCATGATCTCGATCCGGTCGATTCCCTTGGCTGCCAGCGTACCCGTGAGGCGTGCGATCATCCTGCGACCCGGAGCCGCAGCACGGCCGCGCCCGCGGACATCACGCAGGTGAGCGCGCACGCGACGCCGTCTGCCGCGTCGGCCGGCTGCGGCGCGCTCTTGAGCCGGAGCAGGCGCGCGACCATGAACTGCACCTGCTCCTTGGTGGCGGCGCCACGGCCCACGACGGTTTTCTTGATGAGTGCGGGTGCGTACTCGTGAATAGTCACACCGGCGCGGGCACCGGCGAGCAGCACGACACCGCGCGCATGTCCAAGTACGACGGTCGTGCGCACGTTGCGCGCGTAGAAGACATCCTCGACGGCGAGCGCGTCGGGGTTATGGCGCTCGATGAGTTCGGCGACACCCTCGAAGATGTCGTGGAGGCGGGCGGCGAGCGGCGCCCGCGCGGACGTCCGCAACACTCCACACTCGATCAAATGCGACGTCCGGCCGTCGGAGCGAACGACGCCGTACCCCGTGATCGCCGTGCCTGGATCGATCCCGAGGACGATCACCCGCTGCGGCGCGAACCCGTCACGCCTGCGCCATTGCCGAGACGTCCATGTCGAAGTTGGCGTCGACCTTCTGCACGTCGTCGAGCTCCTCGAGCGCCTCGATCAGCTTGAGCAGCGCCTCGGCGTTCGTCCCTTCGACGCGCACGGTGCTCTTCGGAATCCACGCAAACTCGGCCGTCGTTGCCTTGAGCCCAGCCTTCGCGAGCGCCTGCGACACGGCGTGAAGGTCCGACGGCGCTGTCGTGATGATGAACGTGTCGTCTTCCTTCACGAAGTCCTCGGCGCCCGCCTCGAGCGCCTTTTCCATCGACGCGTCTTCGTCGAGTTTCTCGGCCGGGACGATGATCTGTCCTTTCCGGTCGAACATGAAGGCGACGGAGTTCGTCGCGCCGAAGTTTCCGCCCAGGCGGGAGAGCTTCGCGCGAACTTCTGCCACCGTGCGCGTCGGATTGTCGGTGAGCGCCTGGACCATGATCGCGACGCCGCCGGGCCCGTACGCTTCGTAGACAACCTCGACGTAGTCCACGCCTTCGAGCTCGCCGGTGCCCTTGAGCACCGCACGCTCGATGTTTTCCTTCGGCATCGACTGGGCTTTTGCGTTGTCGATCGCCGTGCGTAAACGGGGATTGCCGTCCGGATCGCCGCCGCCAAACTTCGCGGCGACGGTGATTTCACGGATCAGCTTGGTGAACAGGGCGCCACGCTTTTTATCGGTGGCTGCCTTGTAATGCTTGATTTGCTTCCATTTGGAATGGCCGGCCATAGGTCAAACATACTACGACCGATGGGATTTCGCCCCGCGCACCGGGGCGAACCTCACCCCTGCAGTTCTCAGTGCAGCCGAATCAGCAGCGCCACCTTGAACCCCGTCAGGTCCGTCGCCGGCAGCCCCGTGTTGTACAGCGATCCGAGCGAGTACGTCGCGCTGGGATTCATGCTCAGCCCCGCCCAGTCGAAGCGCAAACGGACTCCGACGTTGGTGAGCAGCCCCGCGTTGGCGTTGTCGAGAATCCAGCTCCGCTCCTCGACGTTCGGCTGGATGTACAAGCCCGCCAGCTGAAAGCCCATCGCCACGCCGAGATTGCCGACGTTCTCCGACGGCGACTTCACGCCGCCCGTCTGCTGTCCGACCCCGCGGTAGAGATCCCACATCGAAAGCATGAGGTCCCGGTTGCCGCCGATCGGAACCGCGAGCGCCGACTGCAGAAGTGCACGGTCTCCGGTCCCGAACGACGAGTCGGCCGCCTGGTCGTTGCCGAACTTCGAATACGTCATGCTGATGTTGAAGCTGCCGTCGCCGACGGGCCGGTCGAGGCCCAGCCGCAGGCGCGCCTCGCTGCCCGGTGTGAACCGGAGCACCGTCGTCTGCACCTCGTACGCATCGAACGCAGTGGAATACCGGAAGCTCGCGCCGACACCGAGGTTCCATTCGCCGAGCGCCTGCGCGAAGCCGATGCCGCCGGTGGCGGCGAGCCCATTGCCCATCGACGACACCGGGTAGATCAGGAAATCGTTTCCGATCTGGCCCGCCGCCGGCTGCTGGCCGTCCGGGACCTTGTACTGGCCGGACGGAACGTTCACTCCGAGCGTGACGACCGCCGCGTTGTCGCCGAGCGTGAGGTTGCCGCGGATCTGCGCGTCGGTAAGGCCGCTGATCGAACTCGTCGCAAGCCCCGGCGTCTTCACCTGGCTGTTCGCGTAGTTCGTGGAGAGGTCGATGTTGAAGCGATCGCTGAACGGCATGATGACGGCGATCGGCAGGCCGAGTTGGCTTATCGTGCGGGCGCCCGCTCCGCTGCCGAGCTGATAACTGACGAACTGCGGATCGACGATCACCGCGGTGTTCGTCGGATCCTGCGCCACGAGGGGAGCGGCGGCGAGGAGGGCGAGCAGGAGGAAGTGTCGGCGCATCGTCGCGTCTCCTTTACGGCTTGCGAATGACAATGGTGACCTGACCGGTCCGCGCGGTGGGCTGATCGGCGGTGCCGGCGTGTTCGGCAGAGGCAGGGCGCGCGGCGGGCGGCGCGGACGTGCCGGTCGTCACGTTGGTTGCGGCCACCGTGTTCGTCGTGGTCGGATTCACATCGCCGATCACCGTGCTCAGCGTGGTGCCGAGCGTCGGTGTGACCATGCTCCCGTTGGCGGCCGCGGCAACCGTCTGGCCTTCAGAGGAACCTCTCAGGTTCCCTTCGATCTTGGCGTTCGTGTTTTGTGATGCCGCGGAGGCGGTCTGCGCATGCTGCAGCGCCGCGCCGAAACCTGGATCCGTATTGCGCGCACTCTCGAAGAATCGCGCGGCCTCGTCGAGCCGGCCCGCATCCTCCGCCATCAGCCCGCGGCTGTAGTCGAGGAACGCCTGCAGCGAGTTCGTCGGGCGGCGGTCCACGTCCTGCCGTTCGGCCGGCGTGAGCGTGATGCCCAGGTCGGTGAACGTGGCGAACACGAGGCGCTTTTCGAGGTCGAACAGCTGGTTGAGCGTGCCGTTGGCATCCGCGCCCGCTCCGACGGTCGCGGAGTTCTGCGTGTTCACCGTGGTGGACGTCATCGTGATGTTGGACGCGCCGGTGGAGATCAGCGACCCTTTCACGATCCGGCCGGCCTGGATGAGCTTGCCGGCGCGGACCGCAGTCGCCGCGTCCACCTGTCCATTTTTCGTGAGGGCGATTTCGTCGGAGATCGCCTGGATCCTGTCGCGCTCGACGATGGTCAGCTTCTTCGGCTTCGCGAGGTCGGAGATGACGAGGTCGGCGAGTCCGACCTGCAGCGGCTGCAGGCTGGGGTCCGGCGCCGTGACCGTGAACGGCAGCACCGCGATGGTCGTCGGCGACCCCGCGACCTGCGCGATCTGCGCTTCGCGCGCCACGGCGTCCTTGGCGGCCGCCTTGGCCTCCTCCTGGGTGACCGTCACGAGGCGCACGCGTATGTCGTTGCGCACGCTGCGCGTCTTGCCCACCGCGAGATAGGCGGTGTACGCGTCCTTGGCCGCCGCGTAGTCCTTCGTTTGCTCTGCTGCGAGGCCGGCGTACAGCGCGCTCACGCCGTCTTTCGGGTCGAGGTGCCGCGCCTGCTCGAGCGGAACCCGGGCCTCGGTAAACCGCTCGGCCTTGTAGTACCAGACGCCGAGCGCACGATTCGCCGCGACTGAACCGGGACTGGCGGCGACTTCCTTCGCGAGCCTCTCCTGGTTCTTGTCGTTCGGTTTCTGCTGAGCCGCGGCCGGGAGCGTCCACGCGCCGAGCGCCAGCAGGAACAGCACACGTCCGATGCTTCGCATCACTTTCTCCTATCGGTCGGGATCGAGCATGTCTTCGAACCGCAGCCACTGCTTGTAGAAATACAGGTCGACGTAGCCGGTGTTGCCGTTGCGATTCTTGAGGACGAGCAATTCCGTGGCGCCATCCACGCCGGAGTTCGGCTGGAACATCTCTTCGCGATAGACGCCGAGCACGACGTCGGCGTGCTGCTTGACCGCGCCGAGGGCGCCAAAGTCGTCGAGCGCCGGACGCCGGTCGGGGCGCTCCGCGGAATTCGAGTCGAGGTGGGTCGCGACGACGAGCGCGACGTTCAGGTCGATCGCCAGCGCCTTCAGTGCGAGCACGGCCCGGGCGAGCTCCTCCGCCTGCAGCGTCACTCCCTCCGACAGGGCCTGCAGCGGATCGACGAACGCGACCTGCAGGTCCAGCGTGCGGCGCACCGCCCCGTCCAGCGAGGCGATGCCCCCGGTGGTGATCGACTCGAATATTGGCGCGCGGTCGCGCAGGCGCACGGCCACGGCGCCGACCGCGGCGCGCGCAAACTCGTCGAGCGTGCCCTGACGAATGTCGTCCACGCGTGCACGTCCTTCGATGGCAAGTGCCCGCTCCATCAGCCGCTCGACCGACATTTCGTACGTGTAGAACGCCGAGGTGATCCCGCCCTGAGCCATGCGCAGCGCCATGGCCAGCGCCAGGCTGGACTTGCCACAGCCGACTTCTCCGCCGAGGACGATCAAGTCGCCCCGCCGGACGCCGCCGCCGAGCCATTTGTCGACGCTGGGGAAGCCCGTGGCGAACGCGTCGGGCGCCGTCTCCCCATCGGAGGCGGCGTCGACCCGGCGCACGAGTCGCGCGAGCGGGGAGATGTCGGTCGGACGCAACACGGGTGCGAGGAGTCGGTTATTCCGGCGAATGGGGTTGGCGCGACCACCTATCATACGGATGGCGGTCGCCGGGCGGCAAGCTGTGGCGGCAGCGCAGGTTGGGCGGTCCCGGTTTTCCGGTTGCTAGCCCCCAAAACGGGCCGCGAGTCGGTCCAGCTCGGAACGTGCACCGCGGGTCAGCACCAGCGCGGTGACGTCGGTCACCTTTGCGAGCGACGTGACGATCGTTCTTGGGTCGTTTCCCGAGGTCGCTTCCACAAGCCTCGCGATCGCGGCGCGCACCGGGGCCGGAAGCGCGACCGAGGACAGCCAGATGCGCGCCGCGTCGGCGCGGGCGGCACGGAGTGGCGGGGCGAGCGCCGCAGGCGGCGCTGCGCCCGCCGCGAGACGGGCGGCGATGAGCGTCGCGAGCGCGGTCTCGCGCGGGCCCCCGAGCGCCGCGCGTGCCGCGAGCATCGAGAGCGAGCGAAACGCGAACGCGGGGGCGGCGAGCGTGTAGGGCGGGGGGCCGAGCATGGGGCACAAACATACAGCCCGAGGCGCAGCGCCGCATACGCCCGCGCGTCCCGCGCGTCGTCCGCTTTCCAACAGGCGTTAGATTCGGCGGATGCCACGCTGCCTGCCCACGCCGGGGAACTAGCCGATGAGACTATACCGGCGCTTGCTCGCGTTCCTCAGGCCGCACCGGATGCAGCTGACGGGGAACATCGTCTCCAACGTGATCGGTGCCGGCCTCGACGGCGTGGCGTTCACCCTGCTGATCCCGTTCCTCAACCTGCTGTTTTATGGGGACGACAAGCTCGGCGGGGTTGGAAAATCGGGTATGGCCGGCCTGCTCGCGTCGCTGCTCAAGACGATCGTGGGCGGACTGATCGTACCCGGCGACAAGATGGCGTCGCTGCGCGGGATCAGCGTGATCATCGTCGTGATGGTCGTCGTGAAGAACCTGTTCCTCTGGCTCGGCGGCCAGTTTGGCGCGTCGCTGCAGGAGCGCATTACGCGCGATCTTCGCGACGCGGTATTCCGTCACATGCAGCGCCTCCAGCTCGCATGGTTTTCGCGCACCAAGGCGGGCCAGATCATGGCGCGCATCCTGACCGACACCGAGCAGGCGAAGGCGATTCTCGCCGAAGTGGCGACGCGCACGATCCAGAACCTCGCGCAAGTGCTCGTGACCGTGGTCCTCCTCATCGCGATGTCGCCACGGCTCGCGCTCATCTCGCTCGTGATCGTGCCCCTGATCTCGCTGCTGCTGCAGCCGCTGCTCAAGCGGCTCCGCCAGGGGCATCGCCGGCTCCGCAACGAGTACGGAGAGATCACCAGCGTCCTGCAGGAGGTCATATCGGGGATACGCCTCGTGAAGAGTTTCCGGGGGGAATACTACGAAGACGACCGTTTCACCGCGGCCAGCGGCGGGTACACGCGCGGCATGGTGCGCATCACACGGATCTCGCTGCTCTCCGGCCCAATCACGGAGGTGCTCGGAACGGTCGTCGCCGTGGTCGTCCTCGGCGTCGGCGCGAGCCAGGTGTTCGGCGGGACCCTCGACGGCGGCACGCTCATGGCGTTCATGGTCCTCGTGATGCGGCTCCTCCCGCCGATCAAGCAGATCTCGCAGGCGCCGACCATTGCGCAGCAGTCGCTCGCGGCCGCCGAACGGCTTTTCCAAATCCTCGACGAACCGACCGAGGAGCAGCGCGACAAGGGCACGCGCACCGTGAGCGGCCTCAAGGATGCGATCGCGTTCGAGCAGGTCTCGTTCTCGTACGGCGAAGACGACGTGCTGACAGACATCTCCTTCACCGCGCATCGCGGCGACGTCGTCGCGCTCGTCGGTGCGAGCGGAGGCGGGAAGAGCACGCTCGTCGACCTCATTCCGCGCTTCATCGAGCCGACCGCCGGACGCGTCACGCTGGATGGCGTCGACACGCGGGAGATCACCCTCGCCTCGCTCCGTTCGCTTGCGGGCATCGTCAGCCAGGACACCGTCCTGTTCAACGACACGGTGCGCGCGAACATCGCGTACGGGTCGGCCGACCGCTATTCGCAGGCGCAGATCGAGGCGGCCGCGCGTGCGGCGAACGCGCACGCGTTCGTCGCCGAGCTGCCACAGGGATACGACACCGTGCTCGGCGAGCGCGGCACACGCCTCTCCGGCGGGCAGCGCCAGCGCATCGCCATCGCGCGCGCGCTGCTCATCGATCCGCCGATGCTCATCCTCGACGAAGCCACCTCGGCGCTGGATACCGAAAGCGAGCGGCTCGTCCAGGAAGCCATCGACCGGCTCCTCGAGGGACGCACGGTGTTCGTCATCGCGCACCGCCTTTCGACCATCACGCACGCCACGCAGATCCTCGTGCTCGACCGCGGGCGGGTGATCGAGCGCGGCACGCACACCACGCTCCTGGCGATGGGCGGCGCGTACGCGCGGCTGCACGGGCTGCAGTCGCAACCCGTGGTGGCGCATGACATCTGAGCGCTGTCGTTGGTTGCCGGACGTCTGTTCTCGGGGCGTGATCCAGGGTTCGCAGTTGGTGGTTCGATGTGGGTCGTAGATGGTGGAGCAGTGGGCTGCGCCAATTTCCGAACGCCCCACGC
>JBIOHR010000005.1:0-45171 GCA_044449085.1 Gemmatimonadales bacterium
CGCCGAGCTGGACCGCCACAACACGGTGTGATGCAACGGTGGGTCTCAGGCAAAATCGTTCCACCGGACGGCAGGAGGCCGCGCGTCCGGTTCCCGATTCACAGCGAGGAGGAAGCATGGCGAGTGCCGATGTGCCGGTGATTCCCGGGGGTGCGCAGCACCCGTATTTGCGGGACCTGTTCCAGTACCCACTGATGTCGGCGCTCACCGAGCGGCGAACGCGGCGTCTTGCGCGGGGCACCTCGCTGCAGGCGGGGCCACTCACGCACAACAGCGCGAACAAGGCCGAGCCGCTGAGCGAACTGGAGGAAGCCATCCTCATCACCTGCATCACGGGCGTTACCGGCGTGACGACGCACGACGGCCCGCTCACGAAGGCGAACGGCACCAACGAACTCGGCACACCGTTCCTGCATATCATGGCGCGGACCGGGAGCAGTGCGGACAACTGCCAGGCGACGCACTTCTTCATGATCAACGACCGCGGGATTTTTCTCCTCAAGCATCCAACCGGCAAGAAGGCGCTCGAGCTGCTTTCGTCGCTGCCTCCGCGCTGGGCCGACTGGAGTGACGAAGACTGGCTCGCCGCGGCGCGCAGCTGCACGGTGCGCGTGTCGGACCGCCGCCTCGATTTCGCCCGCGAGTGGCCGTACTATCTCGGCTGGAACGCGCAGATGTCCAACGTGCCCGGCACGACGCTCTTCTTTCCGGTCGTCGACTGCACGTGGCAGTACATCAATGCGCTCCTCATTCTCGCGGCCGAGCCCGACGGCAAGCGCCCGGTGTTCATCGACGACTGGCGGACGTTCCAGCCAAGCGGTCCGGTGGAGTGGCTCGCGAAGATGGCGGGAGGACTGGGACTCGTCGACAAGATTCCCTATCACCCCATCGGTGGCCTCAAGTGGCTCCGCAACGGCTTCGTGAACAAGGACAGCCCCGCGCCGCTCGGCTGGGCCAACACGCTGCGCACCGACTACGAGGCGTTCTTCTATTTCCAGAACCTGATGCTGCTCGGCCAGGCGATGGGCCTTGGCGGCTGGATCCACGGCTCGGTTTTTCCGCCGTACATCTTTCACGATGACGCGGCCAAGGGGTGGCACGGCCTCGGCTTTCGTTTTCAGCAGCCCAAGACACTGTCACCGATGGCGCCCGTACCGGCGTCACAGCCGAATCCGGTAGGAATCGACGGCATACTCGAGGGGCTGTGCCCACCGTACGTGACGATGAACGAAGCGGTGGACCGCGTGATCGAGTCCAAGTACGGCGTGAGCGGCGGTGCGTACGGTGACGAAGACGTGTTCTCACGCCCGTACCGCAATCGCGACGATGCACGCGAGTATCTCAAGAAAGGCACGCGATATGGACCGAAGCAGGTCGAGTACGTCAAGGAGGCGTGCAACTATCTCTTCGACACGTACGGACGCTTTCCCGCGCACGTCGACGCCTTTTACACGCCCGGCATGTGGCTTCAGTTCTCGCATCTCGAGCTCGAATACTACGATCGCTTCTTCGATCCGGATCTCTACCGGCGCCAGGCGGCGCACGATCACCTGTGGCACAAGCGCTGATGACCGAGGGGCAGGAGACGGCGGCCGCGCGATCGCCGGGAAACACGCTCGGACGCCTCTTCTGCCTGACCCTGTTGACGCCGATTCGCCCGCAGTGGGTTGCGGTGCTCAACGCGGCCATGTGGCTGGGGAAATTCGTGCCGTTCGCGCAAAAGCACATTCTGCAATTCAACTTCATTCACTTCGTGCGGTGGTCCATCGTCAAGGAGATGCCGTATAACGGTCCGCCGCAGACCCGCGATCGGCTCAAGTACCAGTATTTGCTCTTCGAAAGCAATTTCGACGGTCCCTGGCAGCACTACATCGACGCGTTCGCGTACTGCATTCCGGCGGACATCAGGTTTGTCTGGGGACGAGGCCCCGCGTTTCCCGGTCCGCCTCCGGCCGAGCCGCTGAAGCGGTGGATCGCCATGAACAGCATGGAGGGCGGCACGTACTATTGCGCGTATCCGCACGCCAGCACGCGCATGGTGAAAAGCGCGCTCATCACCCGCGACCGCCTGAAGCGGCTGGTCGCCGAGTCGCGGACGGCCGGCCCGGACGAGTTCATGGCGCACTACGAGCAATTTCTCACCGACCTCCAGGCACACCTCTGATATGGGCGAGAGCCGCAACATCACGGGAGGCGCGTACGCGCTCACGGTTTTCACCGCCATCATTCCCGGGCATGAAGAAGAACTGCGCGAGACGATCGAGGCGCTCCCGCGCGCCACGGAGAGTCCGCTCGCACGGCTGACGCAGCTGCACACGTCCCGCCTGCAGATCATCGATCATCTCGTATATCAGGGCCCGCCCGCGCTGCGGGACGCGCTGCAATCGAACTACCTCCTGTTCACCGCGGCATTCGATGGTGCGCTCGAGCCGTTCCTCGACGCGATCATTGACGACGTGGGTCCCGCCGCCGACCGCTGGTGGCGCCACTGCGTCGGCTATCCTTCCCTCGCGGATCGAGCGGCATTCAAGGGCTGGATTCGCCGCAACCAGGTGCACACGTCGTTGTTCGCGGTGGCGTCGCCGAACGAAAGCGTGGCGAACGTGCTGGAGAGCCTCGCGCTGCGGGAGAAGGTCCTGGAGTTTGCCGTGTCGGCGCAGGGACTCCCTGCGGGTGAGGTGCAAGAGCGGTTCCGTCGCACTTTTGGGGAGGTCGGGTAATTATGGAAGGCCCACTGGAGCGCGCCATCCCGATGTTGAAGGGCGATTTCTGGCCGCGGCGCCCGCACAACCTTCCAATGCGTCAGGCGGAACCGGCGCACGTCGATCTCGCCGACATCCAGGGCAACGTGCTGCGCGGATATTCGCATCCGACTGCCGCCTACATCTTCCTCAGAATCGACGATGTGCCGAAGGCCAAGGCACTGCTCGACCGGATGCTTCCACGCATCACGTCGGGAGTTCCGTGGGCCGACAAGCCGCCTGAGACGGCAATCCAGATCGCGCTGACGTGCGCCGGTCTCGAGCGCGTCGGCGTTCCGCCACGGATCCTCGCGACTTTTCCGGAGGAATTCCGGCAGGGCATGGCGGCCCGCGCTGCATTGCTCGGCGATCAGGGCGCGAGTTCGCCCGCCGGCTGGGAGACGGGACTCGGCACCGGTGAGGCGCATGTGCTGGTGAGCGTATGGGCAGCCGACAGTCAACGGCTCAACGCGGTGCGCGACGAACTGCGGCAGGTGGGAGCGGCGGCCGGCGCGACGACCGTGATCAACGAGACACGAGCGGAAGCGTTGCCGCAGGGGCGCGATCACTTTGGATTCTTTGACGGCATCTCGCAGCCCGCGGTCGAAGGCACCGGCATGAAGGGGCGGCCGGGTGACGGCCAGCCGAACGGCGCGGGAGGGTGGCGCGACGTGGGCGCGGGTGAGTTTCTGCTCGGATACGACGACGAAGACGGAGGACTGCCCGACGCGCCGGCCGCGCCATTCGACCGCAACGGCACGTTCATGGTATACCGCAAACTGCAGATGCACGTCGCGACGTTTCGCTCGATGATCGCGGAAGTTGGCGGGAGGTATCCCGGCGGGCCTGATCTGCTCGCCGCGAAGATCGTCGGGCGGTGGCGCGATGGCACGCCGCTCGCCGTTTCGCCGGACAAGCCCGACCCCGCGATATCGGGAGACCCGGGCCGCATCAACGACTTCTCGTACGCGGACGATCCCCAGGGGCTGCGGTGCCCGGTGGGTTCCCACGTGAGGCGGTGCCATCCGCGGGACGCGCAGGGATTCTTCGACGGGCGGCTGACGAATCGTCACCGTATCATTCGCCGCGGGCGATCCTACGGTCCGCCGCTGGCCGAGGGCGCGCTCGAGGACGATGGCGTGGAGCGGGGCCTCGCGTTCATCTGTTTCAACTCGAGCATTTGGCGCCAGTTCGAGACGATCCAGAAACTCTGGGTGAATGACGGCGATCCGTTCGGCCTCGGCTCCGACAAGGATTTCCTGATCGGCTGTCCCGTCGGCCACGGCGGCAAGATGACGATTCCCGGCAAGCCGCCGTTCTTCGTTTCGCCGCAACCGCGCTTTGTGACGCTCCGCGGAGGCGAATATCTTTTTCAGCCGAGCATCAGTGCGTTGCGCTGGCTCGTCGCGCTGGCGTGAGCGGTGCCAGTGCGGGACCATGGTCATCGATTGTCTTACTCCTGAAAACGGACGGTGCGTGAACTTTTGACTCTCGCGTTGACCGCGCCTACCTTTCGCTCCGACTGCCCGCGAGGGCCTCGTTCCAGACGCCGAACCCGACCGACATTGAGCAAGTTCGAGCTGTTTATACTCGTCGCCCCGGTTCTGCTCTTTTCGATGGTGGCGCATGAATATGCGCACGGCTACGCGGCCCTTCGCCAGGGCGACAATACGGCGCTGATGCTCGGCCGCCTCACGTGGAATCCGCTCAAGCACATCGATCCGGTCATGACGCTGATCATGCCGGTCGTCACGTTCCTTGCGATGGGCGTCGCGTTTGGCGGAGCGAAGCCCGTGCCCGTCGATCCGCGCAACTATCGGCACTACCGGAGCGGCGACATCATCGTCTCGCTTGCCGGCGTGGCTACGAACCTCGTGCTCGCGGTCGCGCTCACGCTGGCCATCATTCCGATCGGCCTCCTCGGGCGCGCGCTGCCCGGCGCCGGCACCTCGCTCGCGCTGCTGCAGCTCATGTTCCTCTACGGCGTGGTGATCAACCTTCTCCTCGCCGGGTTCAACCTGATCCCGATCCCGCCGCTCGACGGATCACACGTGCTGAAACACCTCCTGCCGCCGAAGCTGGCGTGGCAATATCAGCGGTTCGGGAAATACGGGATCCTCCTGCTGGTTGCGCTGCTCTGGCTCGGCAACGGCGCAACCATTACCTGGCTGATGCAGCCCGTCACCTTCCTCCAGAATGTCGCGGTCGGCGTCGTTCGCCCCTTCGTCCTCGCGAGCCCATGGACGACCTGACGCGCGGAGCAGTCGCGCCGGACGCCGGCGGATACGAGGGAAGCTTCGTCGTCGAGCTCGCCCACTTCAACGGGCCGCTCGACCTGCTGCTCTCGCTGATCCGCGACGAAAAGATCGACATCTACGATATTCCCATCGCCCGCGTGTGCGAGCAGTTTCTCGTGCGCATGCGCGCCCTCGCGCTCAACGACGCGGCCGAATACCTCGAGATGGCCGCGCGGCTGCTGCGCATCAAGGCGCACATGCTGCTGCCGCGTCACGAGGGCGACGATGCGTGGGAAGATCCGCGCGCCGAGCTCGTGCGCCGCCTGCTCGAGTACCAGCAGATGCGCGAGGTGGTGTACGTGCTCGAGCGTCTCGGCGAGGACCGCCGCAACCGTTTCGCGCGTACGTACTCCCAGGACCTTACCGCGCCCCCGCAGGCGCCGCTCGCGCTCTCGCTCGCGGAGCTGCTCGTCGCGGTGGATCGTGTGCTGCGCGCCGCGCGCAAGCCGGCGCTGCACGAGGTGGTCCCGCGCGCCCTCGACGTCGACGGCGCGATCGTCACCATCCGCGCCGTGCTTGCGCTGAGCCAGCGGGCGCGGTGGCGCGACGTGGTCCGCGTGAACGCCGAGCCGTGGGAAGTCCTCTCCGCGCTGCTCGCGCTGCTCGAACTCGCACGGCGCAACGAACTGTCGCTCGTGCAGCCCAGACCTTTTGCCGAAGTGGAGATTTCGCGTGAACTCGCTGGCGAAGCTGCTTGAGGCCGCGCTCTTCGCGAGTCCCCGACCGATTCCGGTCGAGGAACTCGTGGCGCTGGACGCCGACGCGTCCGCAAGTGACGTGCGCGCCGCGCTGGATGAATTGAAGGAGCTGTTCGACGCCGACGGCGGACATGGCGTGGAGCTGGTGGAGCAGGGCGGAGGGTGGCAGATCCTCACGCGGCCTGAATTCACCGAGGCGATCGAACGCGCACGCATGGCGATCCGCCCCCAGCGCCTCTCGGGCGCCGCGCTCGAGACGCTCGCCATCATCGCCTACCGCCAGCCGATCGGCCGCGCGGAAGTCGCGGACATCCGCGGCGTCGATGCCGGGGCGATCCTCAAGTCGCTGCTCGAGCGCGGGCTGGTGGATGTCGTCGGGCGCGGCGAGGGACTCGGACGGCCGCTGCTCTACGGCACGACGCCGCTCTTCCTGGAGCATTTCGCGCTGCGACACCTCGAGGAGCTGCCGCGCGTGGACGAGCTCGCGATCGCGCTCCGCAGGGAACCGCAGCCGCTGTGACCCGCGCGTGAAGGACGCCGGAATGCGGATCCACCGCGCGCTCGCCCGCGCGGGGATCGCATCGCGCCGGAAGGCGGAGGAGCTCGTCGCCGCGGGGCGCGTGAAGGTCAACGGCGTCGTGGCGCGCACGGGGCAGACCGTCGACCCCAAATCGGACAGCATCACGGTCGACGGCCAGAAAGTGTCCGCGCCTGCCGCCGCCGTATGGATGATCCTCAACAAGCCGACGGGCGTGCTGACCACCAAGAGTGACCCCGGCGGCCGCGAAACGGTCTTCGATCTGGTGCCCCCGACGCCGGGGCTCACGTACGTCGGCCGCCTCGACTATATGACTGAAGGTTTGCTGATCCTCACGACGGATGGCGACGCCGCGCACGCGCTGACCCACCCCCGCACGGGTGTGGAGCGCACGTACGTCGCGACCGTCCGTGGCAATGCCCCCAACGCCGTCGTATCCGCCAGGAAAGGCGTCGAGCTCGAGGATGGGTTCGTGAAGCCCGATCATGTCGAGGCGCAGCCGATCGGGGACCGTCTCTGGGAGCTGACCATTTCGATCAGCGAAGGAAAGAACCGCGAAGTCCGCAGGTTGTGCGAGGCGCTCGGGCTCGAAGTGCTCAGGCTCGTGCGCACGAAATTCGGCCCCCTCGAACTCGGCTCGCTCCCGTCCGGTTCCGCCCGCCTGCTCAACAGCCGTGAACGAAAATTGCTTGAGGCCGTAGCAAGGGCGACGGTGTAATAGGTAGCGCAGGCCGCCCCGTCCGTTCCGCAGTCCGCCCCGTTCGTTCCGCAGTCCGCACCGCAGTGCCGCATCCCCAATCCGCTTCTTCCCGCTTCTCGCATCCCAACCCCGCATCCGGCATCCGGCCGTACATGTCTCCTGACCAACACGAACTCGACCACACGCTGATTCAAGGCGTCCTCGATCAAGTCGCCAAGCGGGTCGTCGGACAGGACACGATGGTCGAGCGCCTGATCATCTCGCTCCTGACCGGCGGCCACGTCCTGCTCGAGGGCGTGCCCGGGCTGGCCAAGACGCTGACGGTCCGGACGCTGGCGGAGACGGTGCACACCTCGTTCAGCCGAATCCAGTTCACGCCCGACCTGCTGCCCGCCGACGTGGTCGGCACGCAAATATACGATCAGTCCACCGGCAAGTTCTCGGTGAAGCAGGGGCCGATCTTCGCGAACATCGTCCTCGCCGACGAAATCAACCGCGCGCCCGCCAAGGTGCAGGCCGCGCTGCTCGAGGCGATGCAGGAGAAGCAGGTCACCATCGGCGGGACAACCTTCAAGCTCGAGGAGCCATTCCTCGTGCTCGCCACGCAAAACCCGATCGAGCAGGAGGGGACGTACCCGCTTCCGGAAGCGCAGGTCGACCGCTTCATGCTCAAGCTGCACGTTGGCTACCCGTCGCGTGATGAGGAGAAGGAGATCATGCGCCGCATGGCCGGTGGCGCGGCGATCGCCGTCGACGCGGTCGCGACACCCAAGGCGATCATGGCCGCGCGCGCGCGCATCGCCGAGCTCTTCCTCGACGCGCGGATCGTGGACTACATCGTCGACCTCGTCGCTGCCACGCGCGCGCCCGGCGACTACAAGCTCGCGGACCTCACTTCGCTGATCGAGTTCGGCGCGAGCCCGCGCGCGACGATCGCGCTGGCACAGTCGTCGCGCGCGCACGCGTTTCTCCGCGGCCGCGACTTCGTCTCGCCCGACGACGTCAAGGCGATGGCGCCGGACGTCCTTCGCCATCGCGTGCTGCTCACCTACGAGGCCGAAGCGGAGAGCGTGACGAGCGACCAGGTGGTCCGGCGGGTACTCGACGCCGTTCCGTCACCGTAGGCGGGGAGGCGCGTGCCCGCCGAGCCCCGGGGCTCGCTACCGCCCGTGCGCGCCGTGAGTGAGCGCACGGCGATCTCACCGGAAATCCTCCGGCAGGTCAAGCGCATCGAGCTGCGTACGCGCGGCCTCGTGAACTCGCGCTTCGTCGGAGAGTACCATTCCGTGTTCAAGGGCCAGGGAATGGAGTTCTCCGAGGTGCGCGAGTATCAGGCGGGCGACGAAGTGCGCACGATCGACTGGAACGTGAGCGCGCGCATGCACCGCCTCTTCGTCAAGCGCTACGTCGAGGAGCGCGAGCTCACCGTGATGCTGATCGTCGACTGCTCGGGATCGAGCCGCTTCGGCACGGGAGAGCGCGACAAGCAGGCGATGGAGGCGGAGCTCGCGGCGGTGCTGGCGCTGACCGCGACGCGCAACAACGACCGCGTCGGGCTGATCCTCTGCTCCGATCGCATCGAGCACGTCGTGCCGCCCAAGAAGGGGCGGCGCCACGCGCTGCGCCTCGTGCGCGACGTCCTCGCATGGCCGACGACGTCGCGCGGCACCAACCTCGCGCTCGCGCTCGACTACGCCGCCGGCGTCCTCACGCACCACGCGCTGGTGTTCGTCATCTCCGACTTCGTCTCGCCGGCGCTCGACCGCCCGCTCAAGCTGTTGTCGCAGCGCCACGACCTCGTCGCCGTCGTGCTCGACGACCCCGGCGAGCGCGCGCTGCCCGCGCTCGGCGTCGTCCGCCTCGTCGACCCGGAGACCGGCGGGTTCGTCGAAATCGACACGAACGCGGCCTCCGTCCGCGCGCGGTACGAAAGCGAACTCGGAGAGGAGCGCGCCGCGCGGCAGCGCCTCCTGCGGCGCCTCGCGATCGACGAGGTCCTCGTGCGCACCGAGACCGGGTTCGCGGAGCCGCTCCTCCGCTTTTTCAACGCCCGCGAGACGCGCGGACGCAAGGCGAGGCGGCGGTGAGCGGCGCCGCGACCCTGCGGACGGCGCGCGCCCCCGGTCTCGCGGGGCGAGTACGCGTGCTCGCGTTCGCCGCGGGCGCGACGTGCGCGATGCCGGGCGCCTCGCACGCACAGGCCAGGGTCGAGCGCGCGGCGATCGTCAGCGCAAGCGTCGCGCCGGAGACCGTCACGGTCGGCCAGCCCTTCTCGGTTCGCATCCGCGTGCGCGCGCCGAAGTTCGCGACCATCCGGTTTCCGTCGGTGCCGGACACCGCGGACGCGATCGAGGCCGTCGATCCGCGCGCCATCGAAGACGCGGGCGACGACGAGCTCATCGACCGGACTGCGGTCTACCGGCTCGTGGCCTGGGATGTCGGGTCGCGCACGCCGCGTTTCGGCAACGTGACGATCGACGAAGGCGGCGCGATCCAGCCATACGCCGTTGCGCTCCCCGCGGTCACGGTGCGGTCGCTCCTTCCGGCGGACAGCGCAGAGCGCCGTCCCAAGGACGCGCGCCCGCCGATCGCTCCGCCCGGGGTGCTCTGGAAGTTTCTCCTGCTCGGCGCGATGCTCCTCGCCGCGCTGGCATGGTACTGGCTGCGCCGCCGCAGGCTGCGTGCCTCGCGCGTTCCGCCGCGTGCGGAGCCGTTCGCCGAGGCCGTGTCGTCGTTCGCCGCGCTCGACGCGCTCGCGCTGCCCGCCGCGGGAGAGGCGGGACGTCACGTCATTGCGAGCGTGGACGTGCTCCGGGGCTACCTCTCACGGCGATTCCCCGATGTCCACGATTCGCTGACGCCGCACGAGCTCGGCGCCGCGCTCGCCGACTCCGAGCTCCCCGTGCTTCCGGATCGCGTCGCCGCGCTGCTCGAGCGCGAGTCGTCGCTCCGCTTTGCGCGGGCCACCGTCAGCGCCGACGAAGCCGTCACGCTCGGCCGCGAGTCGCGCGCGATCGTCCACGACATCCAGCAGGCGTATGAGGCACGCCTTCGCGCGATGGCGCGCCGTCCGCAGCGGGGGAAGCGGAGGTGAGCGGGCTCCTCGCGCTGGATTTCGGCGAGCCACTGTGGCTTGCGCTCCTCCTGCTTCCGGTCCTCTGGCTTTGGTGGCGCCGGCGCCGGCATCCCGCGGCGATCGTATTCTCCCGCGTCGACGTGCTGCAGCGCGGCCCGTCGCGCGGCAAGTGGACGGCGCGCGTCCTGCTCGCGTGCCGGGTGACCGCGATGGTGCTGACGTGCGTCGCGCTCGCGCGCCCGCGCACCGGCGCGCGCGTGGAGCAGGTGAGCGGCGACGGCATCAGCATCATCATGACGATCGATCTCTCGAGCTCGATGCTCGCCGAGGATTTTCAGCCGCAGAATCGCGTCGAGGTGGCGAAGGACAAGATGAAGCAGTTCATCTCCGGGCGGAGCGACGACCAGATCGGGCTCGTCTCGTTCTCGGGCGAGGCGCTCACGCAGGTGCCGCTCACGATGGACTATCCCGTGCTCCTCGCCGCGGTGGACAACCTGCAGCCCGGCCAGCTCGAGGACGGCACCGCGATCGGCACCGCGATCGCCACGTCCGTGAACCGCCTGCAGGGCGCGACGGGGCGCTCGAAGGTGATCATCCTGCTCACCGACGGCGTGAACAACCGCGGCACGATCGACCCGCGCACCGCCGCAAAGGCGGCGGCCGCGCTTGGCGTGCGCGTGTACACGATCGGCATCGGAACCGAAGGCATGGCGCCGGTTCCCGTGGGCCGCGGTGTTTTCGGGCTGCGCTACGAAACGCGCGCCGTGGAACTCGACGAGCCGCTCCTCGAGTTCATCGCGCAGACCACGGGCGGACGCTACTTCCGAGCGAAGGACGGCCAGGCGCTGCAGCGCATCTATTCGCAGATCGACGCGCTCGAACGCTCGCCGATCCACGCCAAGCGCTACCTGCGGTATCGCGAGCTGTACCGCTGGCCGCTCGGCGGCGCGCTTGTCGCCCTGTTGCTCGAACTCGCCGTGCTCGCCCTGCGCGGGCCGCTGCCGTGAGCGCGCGATGAACGTCCGCTTCGACCTCACGTGGGCCGCGATCGCGGCGGTCATCCTGCCGCTGGTGTCGGCGTACGTCTTCCGCCTCTGGCACCGGAGGCGCGTCGCGCGGCTCGCCCAGCTCGGCGTGGAGGCCGCCATCGAGCGCCTCGCGCCGCAGGGCGTGCGGCGCGCGCCCGTCGCGCGCGCGCTGCGCGTCTCCGCGGTGATCGGGCTGGCGGCGCTGGCCTTCGCCGGCCCGCGCTGGGGAACGGGGACGAACGTCGTGCACTCCGAGGGAATCGACGTCGTCCTTGCGATGGACGCGTCGCTCTCCATGCTCGCGCAGGACGAACGTCCCAGCCGCCTCGAGCGCATGAAACAGGAGGTGCGCCGCTTTCGCGCCTCGTCCCCCGGCGATCGCGTCGCGCTGCTCGCATTCGCCGGCCGCAGCTACATTCTCTCGCCGCTGACCACCGACGACGGTGCCATCGATCTCTTCCTCGACAACCTCGACCCGTCGATCGTCGGGCAGGCGGGGACGGCGATGGCCCCGACGATCACGCAGGGCGTCGACCTGCTGCGCGCCGCGCGCGGCGCCGCGGGCCGCGCGCTCGTGATCCTGAGCGACGGCGAAGCATTCGATGACCGCGCCGAGACCCTCGCCGCCGCGCGCACCGCGCGCGATGCCGCGATCAACGTGGTGACGGTCGGCTTCGGCACCGAGGGCGGCGCGACGATCCCGATCCGGTCGACCATTGGCATGACGCAAAAGGTCGATGAAGCCGGCCAGGTCGTGGTCACCAAGTACGATCCCACGCTCCTCCGCGAGGTCGCCGCGGCGGCCGGCGGCGAGTTCATCGCGGCGTCTGAAACGGACAAGGGTGAGCGCATCCACAATGCGCTCGCCCGGCTGGATGCCAAGCAGCGCGACATCTCCGAAGGGCTGTCCCGGCCGCTCCGCACCACCTGGTTCCTGCTCCCCGCACTCATACTATTGCTTATGGACTCATGGTTCGCGGACGGCGGCCGCTTCGCAGATCTCCGCCGCAAGCTGCGCTTCGCCGTGCCGGTCGCGCTCCTGGCGCTGCTCGGCGGAACCGCCGGCGCGCAGTCGACGCTCGATCCCATGGAGCTGTTCAAGGCGGGTCTCTACGAGCGCGCGGCACAGCGATGGAAGGACCAGATGGCCGGCGGCGACAAGCATCCCTCGACGCTCTACAACTACGGCACGGCAATGCTGGCCGCCGACTCGCTCGACGCGGCGGCCGAGGCGCTCGAACGCGCGGCAACCGTCCCGGACCCATCGCTGCGTGAGCACGCGCTGTACAATCTCGGCCTCGCGCAGCTGAAGCGCGGGATGCGGCAGGATGCGCCCGATCCGCGCGCATTCGGCGCGGCGATCTCCGCGTATCGCACGCTCCTCCGGCAGTCGCCGGGCGACGCCGACGCGAAGTGGAACTACGAGCTCGCGCAGCGGCTCCAAAAGCAGCAGAAGGGCGGCGGCGGTTCGAACAACGACAACAACAGCCAGCCGCAGCAACAACAGCGCAGCCAGAGCGATGAGAACAAGTCCATGTCGCGGCAGCAGGCGGAGCAGCTGCTGGCGGCGGCTTCGCGCGACGAGCGCGAGACCCAGGCGAAGCGACTGCGGGGCTCGAAGCAGGACCGGCCGCCTGGAGGGAAGGACTGGTGACGGAGGCGGGCGGGCCGTGATCGTTCTTCCGGTGCTGATGTTCTTCCAGGCGGCGGCGCAGGGGCCGTTGCCTGATGTCGTCACGCGCCCGCGCCTCGACCACAACGGCGGCGTGGAATTCCACGCGCTCGTATCGCCTGACACCGTCTATGTGGGCCAGCAGGCCACGTACGAACTCGGCGTCTTCCTCGATCCGGAGACCCGCGGCCGCCTGCGCCGCAATCCGGAGTTCATCCCGCCCGAGTCGCGCGCGATGCTGTCGTACGACCTCCCGGACCCGGCCGGATCGATCTCGGTCACGCGGGACGGGCGGTCGTATGAAGTACATGTCTTTCGGCGCGCGCTCTTTCCGCTCACGCCGGGACGCTACACGATTGCGCCGGCGCGGCTCGCGTACACGCTCCCGCAGGGCCAGAGCTTCTTCAGCCGCGAGGAGTCGTTCTCGCTGCGCTCGGAGCAGGTCACGCTCGTTGCGATCGACCCGCCCGCCGCGGGACGGCCGGCGGCGTGGGCCGGTGCGGTCGGGGTGTGGCGCGCGAGCGCGCACGTCGACACCGCGCGCGACCGCGCCGGCGACCCGCTCGTGGTGACGCTCCGCGTGGAGGGAACGGGGAACGTCACGCTCCTCCCGCGCCCCCCGCTCACCATTCCATGGGCGAGCGTCGTCGCCGCCGACGAACGGGTGAAGCTGGACTCCACGCCGTCCGCGCTGCGCGGGAGCAAGGAGTTCGACTGGCTCGTGACGCCGCGCACGAGCGGCACGCAGCGAATTCCGCCGATCCGGTTCGCGTACTTCAATCCGCTGGCGAAGCGCTACGAGGAAACGGCGAGCGCCCCATTTCCCGTCCAGGTCGCGCCGGGCGCCATCGTCGCGGCGGATTCGGCGGCGGCGCCACCGCCGCCGGAGCAGCCGCTGCCGCTGCGCGCGTCGTTGGGCGATGACACGCCGCAGCCGCTCGGCGATTTGGCGGCGGTGCGGTGGCTGCTGCTCGCCGCGCCGTTCGTCGCGTTGCTGGCGTTCATCATCCGGCGTCCGCGGCCCGTGCGCGCGCCGGTGACGGCGGCGGAGCGTCTCCGCGCGATGGCATCGCCGGCGCGCGCCGGCGTGGCCGCGTCGGAGGTCCGCAGCACACTGCTCGAGGGCGTGCGCCGCCGTACCGGACTCGATGCGGCGCAGCTGACGGCGACCGGAGCGTGGGCCCGTGCGCTCCGCCTCGAGGGCGTGACGGACGAGACCGCGCGCGACGCCGAAGGACTGCTCGATGCGCTCGACGGTGCGGCGTTCGGCGGGGCCGCGGCGGGAAGCACAGCGCTCGCCGAGCGCGCGGTGGCGGTGCTCGCTCGCATCGACGCCGAAGCGCGGCGCGAGCGCGCGCCGCGGGCGCGAGCGCACATGGCGGCGCGCGCCGGGGCGGTGGTCGCGCTGGCCGTCATCGGCGCGGCGGGCGTTCTCTCCGCCCGCGACCTGGAGAAGGCCCGCGAACCGTTTGCCCGCGGAGTCGCCGCGTACGCCGGCGCCGATTATACACGGGCGGCGAGGCTGTTCGAAGACGCGACACGCGCTGCCCCCCGCGCGGCGGCCGCGTGGGCCAACCTCGGAACCGCCTCGTGGGCGGCGAAGGACACGGCCGGCGCGGTCGTCGGCTGGCAGCGCGCGCTCCGCCTTGATCCCACTGCGGACGACCTGCGCGATCGCCTCGCGCGCGTCCGCGCGCCGCAGGATGTCGGCGTCGCGCGTGTGCCCGCGTTGCCGCGGCGCGCGCCGTCCGTGCTGGCGCTGCTGCTCTGGCTTGCGGGGTGGGCCGCGGTCGCGCGGCGCTGCTGGCGCAGGCGGCCGGCACTCCGGCTGGCGATCGCGACGCTGGTCATCGCCGGGGCGGCCGCGACGGGGGCGCGCCTGTTCGAAGACCGGCTCGAGGGGCGCAACCTTGCCGTGGTCGTCGACCCCGGCCCGTTGCGCGCGCTCCCGGCGCTCGGCGCGGAGGGAGAGGCCGTTCCGATGGCGGGCGAGGTCGCGCGGGTCACGCAGCGTCAGGGTGTGTGGACGCGCGTGTCGCTCGACGGCGGACGCGATGGGTGGATCGCGTCGGAACGGCTCGCTCCGCTCGGCGACGGACACGATTGACCGCAGTCCGTCCGCCCGGGACATTTCAGTGGTGAAGAGCGAACGCGTCGTTGCGATCCTGCCGCCCGCCGTCGCCGACCAGATCGCCGCGGGCGAAGTCGTCGAGCGGCCGGCCTCGGTGGTGAAGGAACTCGTCGAGAATGCGTTTGACGCGGGCGCGACGAGCGTCGACGTGACCGTGACCGAAGGCGGACGCGCGATGATTCGCGTGAGCGACGACGGGTCGGGGATGGGGCGCGACGACGCGACGCTGGCCGTCGAGCGCCACGCCACGTCGAAGATCCGCGTGGCCGGCGATCTCGTCGGCGTTCCGAGTTTCGGCTTCCGCGGCGAGGCGCTCCCTGCCATCGGGTCCGTCTCGCGGATGGAAATCGAGACGGCCACGCGCGACGGCGCCGGCACGCGCGTGCGCGTCGCCGGTGGCGCCCTCGCCGATGTGACGGATGCTGCGCGGCGCCGCGGCACGTCCGTCACGGTCGACTCACTGTTCTACAACACGCCCGCGCGCCAGAAATTCCTCCGCGGCGCGCGCAGCGAATGGCGCGCGATTTCGGAGGTGATCACGGCGATGGCGCTCGCGCGCCCCGATGTACGGATGGCGGTCACGCACGACGGCCGCGAGGCATTCGCCCTCCCGCCGGCCGCGTCGCTTCGAGAGCGAGTCGCCGCACTGTGGGGCGTGGACGCCGCCGACGCCCTCGTCTCGGTCGACGACGTGAGCGGGCCGGTGCGCGTGAGTGGCCTCGTGCAGCGCCCCGCGGACGTCGGTCTCTCGAGCCGGCGCCTGCTGCTCACCGTGAACGGACGCGCCGTGCGCGACGCCGGAATGGTTCGCGCGGCGGAGGCGGCATACCGGTCCACGATTCCGGCGGGAATCCGGCCATCGCTGTTCCTGTCCATCACGCTCCCGGCCGGCGACGTGGACGTGAACGTGCATCCGGCCAAGGCCGAAGTGCGCTTTCGCGACCGCTGGAACACCGAGCGTGCCGTCGAGCGCGCCGTGCGCCGCGCGCTCGGCACCGATGAGAGCGCCGCGACGTTCGGATTTGCGCAGCGCACGTTCGCCGCTCCGCTGTACGAATCAGGCGCCACGATGGACGTCGCCGCGCTGGCGTCCGCCCCCGTGCCGGAAACGCCCCTGTTCGAAGCCGCCGGCGTGCGCGCGATGGTCGTCGACGCGGACGAAGCGGCCGATGTGCAGGTGCCGCCGCTCCTCCAGCTCCGCAATACGTGGCTGCTGTTCGAGCGCGACGACGCGATCGTGCTCATCGATCAGCATTCGGCGCACGAGCGCGTGCTGTACGAACAGTTCATGCGCGTTCTCGAGCGCGGCGAGGCGCCGTCGCAGCGCCTGCTCTTTCCGATGACGCTGCACCTCGCTCCGGCGGAGGCGGAGGCGTTCGAGGAGAATCGCGAGCTGTTTGCCCGGCTGGGCTTTGAAGTCGAGGGCTTTGGAGGCCGTACGCTCCTGGTCGCGGGCGTCCCGATGCCGCACGCGCGCTTCGACGCGGAACGCTGCCTGCGCGACACGCTGTCGACGCTGTCGGGCGATCGCTTCGGGAGCGGCCTGGCGAAGCACGAGCGCCTCGCGGCGACGGTCGCGTGCAAGGCCGCGGTGAAAGCGGGCGATCCGCTCGCACCGACCGAGATGCGCGCGCTGTATGTCTCGCTGGCGCGCACGACCCTTCCCGCGCACGACGTGCACGGGCGCAGCACGATCGTCCAGGTGAGCTGGGATGAGCTCGAGCGCCGCTTCGGACGACGCTGAACTGCGCATCATCTGCGGCCCGACGGCCGCGGGCAAGTCGGCGGTGGCGATGTCGCTCGCCGTTCGGCATGGCCTGACGATCGTCAGCGCGGACTCCCGGCAGGTCTACCGGGGTTTCGACATCGGCACGGCGAAACCCTCGGCGGATGACCGGGCGCGGGTGCCGCATCGCGGCGTCGACGTCGCCGACCCGGCGGTGCGCTGGTCCGCCGCACGATTCGCTGCCGACGCCGCCGCGTGGATCGGAGCGGCCGGCGTGGCGCGAACGCTGGTCGTAGGCGGCACGGGTTTCTATCTGCGCGCCCTGACCTCGCCGCTCGATTCCACGCCGCCGCTCGACGCCGTGCGGCGCGAGGCGCTCGCCGCGGAACTCGCGCACGTGGGGACGCCGGAATTGCGCCGCTGGGTGATGGCGCTGGATCCGGTGCGCGCACAGCTTGGCCGCACGCAGTTGCTGCGCGCGGCCGAAGTTGCGCTCCTCACCGGCCGTCGCCTCAGCGACTTCCACCGCGAGGACCCCGGCGCGCCCGCGCCTCGCGCGCGGTGGCTCGTCGTCGATCCCGGCGCGCGGCTGCACGGCCAGATTGCGCACCGCCTCGACGCGATGCTCGCCGCCGGCTGGCTGGACGAGGTCCGTGCGCTCGACGGCGCGGTGCCGCGCGACGCGCCCGCGTGGCAGGCATGCGGGTATGAATCGATCCGGAAACAGCTGCGCGGCGAGGTCGGCGCCGGCGCGGCGCGTGACGCTATACTTATCGCGACCCGGCAGTACGCCAAGCGACAGCGCACCTGGTTTCGGCATCAGCTGGATGAGACACGGACGACTTACCTGGACCCGCACGATCCTGCGTGCGACGCGGTCGTCGAACAGTGGTGGCGCGGAGGAGAATCCGAGTGAAGATCGGCATCACCTGTTACCCGACGTACGGCGGATCCGGTGCAGTGGCGACCGAGCTCGGAATCGCGCTCGCAGAGCGCGGCCACGAAGTGCACTTCATTACCTATCAGCTGCCGTTCCGCCTCCCGGTGTTCCTGCCGCGCGTCTACTTCCATGAAGTGGACGTCGGCCACTACCCGCTCTTCCAGTATCCACCCTACGACCTCGCGCTCGCCGTGCGCATGCACGAGGTGGTGATCAACGAGAAGCTCGACCTCCTGCACGTGCATTACGCCATCCCGCACGCCACGAGCGCCTGGATCGCGAAGGAGATGCTGCGCAAGGAGGGGCGCGACATCACGGTGATCACCACGCTCCACGGCACCGACATCACGATCGTCGGCCAGGACCACTCGTTCCACGCGATCACGAAGTTCTCCATCGAGCAGTCCGATCGGGTGACCGCGGTCTCCGAATTCCTCAAGGCCGAGACCGTCAGCGCGTTCGGCTGCGCGGGGTGCGACGTGGACGTGATCCCGAACTTCATCGATCCGGCGGTCTACGACCGCGCGAGCCACGAGCCGGCCCTGCGGCGTCAGATCGGCGACGGCAAGAAGATCCTGATGCATACGTCGAACTTCCGGCCGGTGAAGCGCGTGCTGGACGTCGTGCGCATCTTCGCGCAGGTGCGCAGGGAGATCCCGAGCGTGCTGGTCATGGTCGGCGACGGTCCGGACCGCGGCATCGCCGAGGAGGAGGCGCGCACGCTTGGTGTGGACCGGGACGTGCACTTTCTCGGGCGTATAGACCTCGTCGCGCCGCTGCTCGCGAGCGCCGACCTGTTCCTCCTGCCGTCGGACCGCGAGTCGTTCGGCCTCAGCGCGCTCGAGGCGCTCGCGTGCGGCGTCCCCGCGTTCGGCTACGACGTGGGCGGCATTCGCGAGGTGGTGAAGAACGGAGTCACCGGCGTGCTCCTCCCGGTCGGCGACATCGACGGCCTCGCCGCCGGCGCCGCCGCGCTGCTGCGCGACGATGCGCGCTGGACCGAGATGAGCGCGGCGGCCGCGGCAGACGCGCGCGCGCGGTTCTCGAGCGACCAGATCGTTGCCCGTTACGAGCAGCTCTACCTCCGGTCACAGGGTTAGCCCGCCATGCACGAACTCTCCGTTTTTCAGTCGTTTGTCCTCGGCGCGCTCCAGGGCCTCGCCGAGTTCCTGCCGGTCTCCAGCTCGGCGCACCTCGCGCTCGCACCATGGGCGTTCGGGTGGCCGGAGCCGGGCCTTGCGTTCGACGTCGCGCTCCACGCGGGATCGCTCGTGGCGCTTCTGTGGTATTTCCGGGCAGAATGGGTGGCGCTCGTGCGCGCGGTCCTTTCCATCGTTACCTCGCGGCGCGTGGACACGCCCGAGAAGCGGCGTGCCGTGCTGCTGGTGATCGCGACCATTCCGGGAGGGATCGCCGGACTGCTGCTGGAGAAAAAGGCCGAGACCGTTTTCCGGGCGCCGGCGCTGACAGCGTCCGCGCTCATCGTGATGGGCGCCCTGCTCTGGATCGTCGATGCGCGCGCCTCGCGCGCGAAGGCCCTCGGTGCCTTCACGAACTTCGATGCCTTTCTTTGCGGATGCGCGCAGGCCTTCGCGCTCATTCCTGGCGTCTCGCGCTCGGGCGCGACGATCACCGCCGCCCGCGCGCTCGGGTTCGACAGGGAGAGCGCGGCGACGTTCAGCTTCATGATGTCCATGCCGATCATCGCCGCGGCGGCCGTGCTCAAGGTTCCGAAGGCGCTCGCGGAGAGCGGGGTCACGCTCTCACTCACGGTCGCCGTGCTGACGGCCGCGGTCAGCAGCCTGTTCGCCATCTCCGTGCTGCTCCGCTATGTGAAACACCGTGGCCTCGGCGTGTTTGCGGTGTATCGCTTCGTGCTTGGCGCCGCCGTGCTCGCGCTCGTGGCGTCCCGCGCATAGGGCGCCACACAAGGCAACCATGAACCAAACCCTGTGACGAATCACGCGATCGACGGGATGGACGCGGACGCGCTGGCGGCCGCACTCGCCGTCCCGCGGGTCGCCCTCTTTCCGCGCGTGAGCTCGACGATGGACGAAGCCCACCGCATGGGCGCGGAGGGGGCGCCGGGCGGCACGCTGGTGATCGCCGATGAGCAGACCGCAGGCCGCGGCCGCGGCGGAAAGCGGTGGGCATCCGGCCAGAATCAGGGGTTGTGGATGACACTCCTCGAGCGGCCCGGCACCGCGTCCGGGCTGGACGTCCTGTCGCTCCGCCTGGGACTGCACGCGGCGCCGGTGCTCGAGTTGTTCACAGGCGCCGCCGTGCGGATCAAGTGGCCGAACGACCTCTACGTCGGGTCGCGCAAGCTGGCGGGCGTGCTCGTCGAGGCGCGCTGGCGCGAGCAGAAGGCGGACTGGGTCGCGATCGGCATCGGCGTGAACATCGTGTCGCCGCCCGGGGTCGACACAGCGACGGGCCTTCTCGCGGGGACACGCCGCAGCGTGGTGATCCTCGCGCTCGTGCCCGCGCTGCGTTCCGCGGCGATGGCGCGCGGCCCGCTCACCGCGGCCGAACTCGCGGAGTACGGCAGGCGCGACTTCGCCCGCGACCGCAGGTGCCTGAAGCCGGCGGCGGGGATTGCGTCGGGGATCACGAACGATGGGGCGCTGATCATCACCGGCGAGCATGGCGTCGCGTACTACCGTGCGGGCTCGCTCGAGTTCGCCACCTGAACGGAGGGACGATGATACTCGCGTTTGACGTCGGGAATTCCGAGACGACCATCGGGCTGTGCTCCGGGCTTCGCGTGAAGGAGCGCTGGCGCGTGACGACGGATGGAAGCCGCACGCCGGACGAAGTATTCCTCCTCCTGCTTGCGCTGCTCGATGCCGTCGGGATCAAGCGGTCCGCGGTGAAGGGAAGTGCGATCGGGTCGGTGGTCCCCGCTGTGACCGCGCCGCTCGCGGAGGCGTGCGAGCGTCTCACCGGCCGGCCGCCCGTGATTGTCGACGGCCGGTCGCGGCTGCCGATCACGCTCGACGTGGACGAGCCGCTGACCGTCGGCGCGGACCGGATCATCAATACGCTGGCGGCGAGCCGCCTCTACAAGCGCGACTGCATCGTGGTCGATCTTGGCACCGCGACGACCTACGACTGCATCAGCGCCGACGGCGTCTTCTTTGGAGGCGTGATCGCTCCCGGCGTGCTGATGTCGGCGGAGTCGCTCTTCCGGAAGACGTCAAAGTTGCCGGCCACCGAGATCGTCGCGCCGAAGCATGTGATCGGCCGGCGGACGGAGGAGTGCATCAGGTCAGGGGTCGTGCTGGGTTCCGCCGAAGCGATTGACGGCTTGGTCCGGCGCATCAAGGCCGACTGGCCACGCAAGGCGAAGCCCTTGGTCGTCGCGACCGGCGGCCTGGCGAACACCTTCAAGTCGATCTGCAAGGAGTTTGACAAAGTCGACCCGGATCTGACGTTGATCGGGACTGTGATGGCGTACAATTTACTTTATAAGAATTAGCTAAGCCGTGTAATGCATTGGCTATACGAACTCCTGCGCCCCGTTGTAGCTCTGAGCTCAAGCTCAGGGCGCAGCGCTCGGGAGGGTCAAAGCTATTTGTGCAGAGCCGGGAGTTCGCACGGACAGTAGCTGTCAGCCGCCAAAACTGTGAGCCGCGGGCTCGTCGGGCCAACGAACAGGCCGAGCGTTGACCGGCCCGCTCTCCGTGGCTAGCTTTCTGCGTTGTTAGCACTCACAGTCGATGAGTGCCAACGTGTGAATTCAACCGGCTCACACGCTTTTCGAACCCATAGCAGAGGAACGTTCATCATGGCAGCGAAAGCCGCTACCTCGTCGAAGGTCGCGCCATTGGCCGACCGCGTCGTCGTCAGGCCGTTGGAGGAAACCGAGCAGATGCGCGGTGGCTTGTACATCCCCGATACCGCCAAGGAAAAGCCGCAGCAGGGCGAAGTCGTGGCCGTTGGCCCCGGCCGCTTTGACGAAGGGAAGCGCGTCCCGATGGAAGTCAAAGTCGGCGACAAGATTCTCTACGGGAAGTACAGCGGCACCGAAGTCACGATCGACAACGAGCCGGTGCTGATTCTGCGTGAATCGGACATCCTCGCCGTCATCAGCTAACACCTCCGCTCACCACCACTCTTCTCGAAGGAATACCAAGCAATGGCAGCCAAAGAACTCCATTTCAACGTTGACGCCCGCGCGGCCCTCAAGCGCGGCGTCGATCAGCTCGCCGAGGCGGTGAAGGTCACCCTCGGCCCGCGCGGCCGGAACGTCGTCATCGACAAGAAATTCGGCGCGCCGACGATCACGAAGGACGGCGTCACCGTCGCCAAGGAAATCGAGCTCGCCGATCCGGTCGAGAACATGGGCGCGCAGATGGTGAAGGAAGTCGCGACCAAGACCTCCGACGTGGCCGGCGACGGCACGACGACGGCGACCGTGCTCGCGCAGGCGATCTTCCGCGAAGGCCTCAAGAACGTGACGGCCGGCGCGAACCCGATGGCCATCAAGCGCGGCGTCGATCGCGCCGTTGCCGCGATCGTCGAAGAGCTCAAGAAGATCTCCGTCCCGACGAGCGGCAAGAAGGAAATCGCCCAGGACGGCACGATCTCGGCGAACAACGACAAGGAAATCGGCGACCTGATCGCCGAGGCGATGGAGAAGGTCGGCAAGGACGGCGTCATCACGGTTGAAGAGGCACGCGGCCTCGAGACGACGCTGGAGACGGTCGAGGGCATGCAGTTCGACCGCGGCTATCTCTCGCCGTACTTCATCACCGATCCGGAAAAGATGGAGGCTGTGCTCGAGGACGCCTACATCCTGATCCACGACAAGAAGATCTCGGCCATGAAGGACCTCCTCCCGGTGCTGGAGAAGGTTGCGCAGGCCGGCAAGCCGCTGCTCATCATCTCCGAGGACGTCGAGGGTGAGGCGCTCGCGACGCTCGTCGTGAACAAGCTCCGCGGCACGCTCAAGATCGCGGCCGTGAAGGCCCCCGGCTTCGGCGACCGCCGCAAGGCGATGCTCGAGGACATCGGCGTGCTCACGAAGGGCAACGTGATCTCCGAGGAAGTCGGGTTCAAGCTCGAGAACGCCGTGCTCTCGGACCTCGGCCGCGCCAAGCGGATCGTGATCGACAAGGACAACACCACGCTGATCGACGGCGCCGGTGACGAGGACAAGATCAAGGGCCGCATCAAGGAAATCGAAGTCGCGATCGACAAGTCGACGAGCGACTACGACAAGGAGAAGCTCCAGGAGCGCAAGGCCAAACTGGCGGGCGGCGTGGCCGTGATCAACGTCGGCGCGTCGACCGAGAGCGAAATGAAGGAGAAGAAGGCCCGCGTGGAAGACGCGCTGCACGCGACGCGCGCGGCGGTCGAAGAGGGCATCGTCCCCGGCGGCGGCGTCGCGCTCGTGCGCGCGCAGATCGCGCTCAAGGGGCTGAAGCTCGACGACGACGAGCAGATCGGCGTCGACATCATCCGCCGTGCGGTTGAAGAGCCGATCCGCATGATCGTGTACAATGCGGGCGGTGAAGGTTCGATCGTCGTGGAGAAGGTTCGCGCGTCGAAGGACAAGAACTTCGGCTACAACGCGCTGACGGACACGTACGAGGATCTCGTCGTCGCGGGCGTCATCGACCCGACGAAGGTGACACGGACGGCGCTCCAGAACGCCGCGTCGATCGCCGCACTTCTGCTCACGACCGAAGCGCTGATCGTCGAGAAGAAGGAAGACAAGCCGGCTCCGGCGGCGCCGGGTGGCGGTGGAATGGGCGGCATGTACTAGACTGCGAATGCGCGATGCGGGGTCGGGATGCGAGACGCGGGAGGAATCCCGGATCTCGCATTCCGACCCCGCTTCGCGCATCAGCAGGACGGACTTCTATCATGGACCATTTGATGTGGTTGCTGCCCCCGCTTCGGTTCGGGCGTCTTTCGGGGTGATCGCCCCCGTTACAATCATTGTGGACACTACCCAAACCGCTCCTCTATTGCGTCTTACGCCCGGATACCACAACTTGGATCGTTACGCTGGAACTGGTTAACCAGCCGATGCCGGCAGCCGCGAAGTTTGTAAGCCCCCCGCAAACAAACCCCGTTCTCACCTCGTCGGAGGATGCATGTCCCGCAAGACCACGTTCGCCGTTGCCGCGCTCCTTTCATTTGCTGTCGCCGGCGCTGCCATGGCACAGGGCACGAAGACTGACTCGACCAAGAAGGCACCCGCGAAGTCAACGATGATGAAGAAGTCGACCAAGACGGCGAAGGCCGACACCGGCGCCAAGAAGGCGTCGAAGGGAATGAAGAAGGGCGGCGCGATGAAGAAGGATTCGACCGCCAAGAAGCCGTAAGCTCGGCTCGTCTTCGAACGATTGACGCCTCCCGGCTCAGGCCGGGAGGCGTTTCGTTTTTCGGCTGCGCGGATCTTCTACAGGGCGAGCGCCAGCTGGCGCTCGCGTCCAACGGCGTCGCCGAATGGCCCCGCCGCGCGGTCTTGCGGTGCCGCCGTCACCCGGCAGCGCGACGTCGCGGCGCGGAGCGCGCCGCGTGCGGCGTTCAGTGCGTGCGCCGGCGTGTTGTTCACCTCGCTCAGGTGGAGCAGCACGAGTTCCCGCAGCGATGCGCCCGCGAGCTCCCGCGTGAGCGCGGCTGATCTCCGGTTGCTCAGGTGGCCCGAGCCGCCGGAAATGCGCGCCTGCAGGAACGGCGGGTAGGGTCCGGTGCGCAGCATTTCCTCGTCGTGGTTCGACTCCAGCAGCAGAAGGTCGAGGTTCGCAAACGCGGTGCGCAGCGGATCGGGCACCGCACCGAGATCGTGCGCCACGCCGGTGCGAAAGCCGCTGCGCAGCGCGGTCGCGACGACTGCCGTCGGGGCGGACGCGTCGTGCGGCACCCGCACCAGCGCGAACTGGAGCGCGCCGATGGTGAACGGCGCTCCGGAGCGCAGCGCCGTCACGCCACGCGGATCAAGACCGGCGATCGCCGCCACCGTTCCCGCGGATCCATACACCTGCCACTTCCAGCGGCGCTGCGCGGCGCGCACGCCGCGCATGTGGTCGATGTGCTCGTGCGTCACGATCACCGCGCTGATCGACTCCGGCGGGACGTGCACCGTCGCAAGCCGATGGGCGAGCGCGCGCGGCGAGTAGCCCGCATCGATCAGCACGCGCGTGCCGTCGCTCTCGAGCAGGATCGAGTTTCCCTTGCTGCCGCTCCCGAGCGTCCACGCTCTCACCGTCGACTCGTCGTCCGCCTACGCCGTGAAGCCGCGTCGCTTGGTCCACGCCGCGCCGAGCGTGCGCCTGGCTCCGTCACCGAGCGTTACGCCGCGGCGCGACATGACCCGCGCGGCGATCTCGAGGAACTTCGCGAGCTCGAAATCCGCGAACGGCGGCACGTCGCCCCATGCGAACGGCGGCACGAATTTCGGCGGCATGGCAGTGCCGAACACGTTCGCGCCCGCGCCCACCACGCACCCCGTGGTGAGTCGCGTGCCGATCCCCAGCTTTGCGTGGTCGCCGATGAACGAGCCGAGGAACGTTTCGCCGGTCGGGCGCGTGCCCTCGGGTGTCCAGAGCGACACCTCGCCGTAGCTGTTCTTGAGGTTGCTCGTGATCGTGCCCGCGCCGAGGTTGACCCAGCGGCCGACTATCGAGTTTCCGACGAACCCGTCGTGCGCCTTGTTCGCGTGGCCGATGAAGATCGTGCCGCTCAGTTCCCCGTGCACCCGCGAGTGTTCGCCGATCGAGCACCCCTTCACTTTCCCGCCGAGCACCTGGGCTTCTTCACCGATGACGCACGGGCCGGTGAGGCGCGTGAACGCGGCGACGCGCGCGCCGCGGCGCACCAGCACGGAGCCCTCGGTCGTATCGATGAGCACGTACGGCTCGACGTGCGCGCCCCGCTCCACGTACGCGCCGCCGGCGCCGAGCACGGTCACGTGACCGGGCGGCTCCCCGGTGCCTGCCGCGAGCACGGCGATGTCGGCCGCGAGCATGCCGGCGAGCTTGCCGGAAAAATCCCAGACTTCGTCGATCCACCACCCGCGCAACTCGGCCGACTTCGCGGCGGCGACCGACGCGAGGTCGAACGTACCGTCCAGGAGCAGTGAGGTGTCGAGCGGCGCCGCGAGGCGCACGGCGGCGACGCGCCCGTCGCACGACCACGCGGCCGCGCCGCCGAGGGTGGCATCGAGCGCGACGGCGCAGCGCGCGTTGGCGACGATCGTTCCCGCGGCGAGCACTGCCCCCGCGGCAGGCGGTGCGTCGAGTTCTTCGAATGCCGCGAGGTGCGGCGCCCCGACGAACCCCGTGGCCCGTGCGCCCGCCGCGTGCTCCCAGCGCCGCCTCAGGAGTTCGGCGCCCGCGCGCAGCTCGCCTGCCGGGCGGGTGAGCGCGAACGGTTCGAAGCGTCGAGCACGCGCGTCGTCGTAGAGAACGAGGTTCGACGTCACTGGTTGCGTACCTCCGGCGGAAGTGCGTCGAGCAGGGTCTTGAGATCGGCGGCACGCTCGACGGTCGTCACGAGCGTGACACCGTCGGTTGTCACCACCACGAGGTCGTCCACGCCGTAGAGTACGACCGTCCTTCCCTCCGCGTGCACCACGTTGCCGTGCGCGTCACGCAGGAAGGTGGAACCCGACGGGACGTTCCCTTCGGCGTCCGCCGTGCGCACGGCGCGCAGCGCGGCCCACGTGCCGACGTCGCTCCAGCCGAAATCTCCGGGCACGACCATCACGCGGCTGCTCCGCTCGAGCACACCGACGTCGATCGCGATCGGCGTCTTGACCGCGGCGAAAAACGCCTTGAGGTCGTCCGGATTGGCGTCCAGCGGTGCTGACACCTCGGGGCAGTGGGCGCGCAGTTCGTCGAGCAGGACACCGACGCGCCACGCGAAGATGCCCGAATTCCAAAGGCACCCCGCCGCGACCATCGCCTCCGCGCGCGGGCGATCCGGTTTCTCGACGAAGCGCGCGACCCGCCGGAGCGATCCGTTCACCACCGCGCCCGGCTCGATGTACCCGAGTCCCGTGTCTGCGAATCGCGGAACGATCCCGACGGTGACAAGGCTGTTCTCCGTGCGCGCGGCCGAACCGGCTTGCGTCAGGGCGCCGAGGAACAGCACGACGCTTCCAATCGCCGCGTCCGCGTGCACTGAGATCATCACGGCATCCGGCCCGCTGCGCCGCGCGATCTCGTGCGCCGCCCATGCCAGCGCGGCGGTGGTGCCGGCGGGCCGTGGCTCAGCGATGACGTTGGCCGCCGGCAGCTCGGGGATGACCTTCCGGACGGCCTCGACGAGCGACGCGTTGGTGAGGATCAGGATGCGCTCGGGCGGCGCGAGCCTGGCCACGCGGTCAACCGTGTCGCGAAGCATGGGATCCGCCGTGACGAGCGGGAGGAGCTGTTTCGGCCGCGCCGGGGTGCTCACCGGCCAGAAGCGTGAGCCCACGCCGCCGGCCAGCACGACGATCCAGCTCTCTTCCTGGCGGCTCATGCGTCTCCCCCCGTCAGCTCGACGACCCGCGCGTAGAGGCGCTTGGGACTGAACGGCTTCGTGACGAACGCGGTCGCGCCGAGCCGCATGGCCTCGTCGTAGCGTTGGTCATGGCCAGCCGCCGTCATGATGATGCAGGGGAGGGCCTTCCAGCGCGCGTCGGCACGCATGGCGGCGAGCACGTCCAGGCCGGAACGGTTGGGCATCATGAGATCGAGGAGCACCAGCGCCACATCGGGGTATTGTTCGAGGGCTTGCAGCGCCTCGGCGCCGTCGTACACGAGCGTGGCCCGGAATGGACCGAGCTCGAGTTTCGTTTGGATGATCCGGCCGATATGCGGTTCGTCATCGGCCACCAGCACGTGCCGCATGCGCGTCGGCGGGTCCGGTGGATGAGGTGCCGTCAGACCAGGGCGGCGATGTTCGCGCGATTGCGGCGCAGCTCGTAGAGCAGCTGGCCGAGGTTCGCCGTGGGCTGCACGAGGACGAGCAGCACGGCGTCGGGCGAGAGGCAGGAGATCACGGCGAGGCCATGCTCATGCTCCATGACGGCGGTCTGCAGCGCGCCCCGCGCGGCAGCGACGCCGAACTCATCAGCGAACTGGATGATGGATGGGACGTGCGCGGCCACATGCTCGGAGTCGAAACTGGCGATGGCCTGGCTGTCGATCAGCAGGCCATCACGGCCGAGGACGACCGCAGCCTCGACGCCTTCGCGCTGCCTGATGGCCGCGACGAGGTCGCGTATGGTTGGCATGGCCGCTCCGCAAAAGGTTGTCGAAGCATACCCGCTCACGGAGTGAAGTCAAGCTCCTGATTCGCTTGAAGTTGGCCCTCCTTCCCGATACACTACGCTCCTGAAGATGACGCCAAACATCCCGCATTTTTTTGACCGAATTCCGCGCGCGTGGCTGACCTGCGGTCTCGTCGCACTCGCGGCACTCGCGGGCGCTTGTGACGGGCCGAGTACCGCTCCCGGATTGTCGTCCGACGCGACGCAGGCGTTCTTCGTGCACGCGCTGAACGGGGACTCCATGGCATCGCCGCTTTCGGGGTCTACCGCGCTCGCGTTTCCGGCACGCGCCGTGACGCGAGTCGACGGCACGTACAACTTCGACGTGGCGTTCGACATCGACAAGAACGGCAACGTCGTGCTGTTCCCGCCGGAGCTCGTTGGCCAGAACCCCGCGGGCAACCGGCTGGTCGGCATCATCACCGGCATCGGCTCCTACGATGCGATCACCGAGGCGCCGCTCAGCGGGTACACGGTCGATTCCACCACGACGATCGCGCGCGGCCAGGCGGTCGCGGTGCAGGCGCAGGAGCCGCTCTGCCTCACGAGCAACCCTGGTGCGCCCTACCTCTACGCAAAGATCGTCATCGACTCCGTCGACGTCGTCGGCCGCGGGATCTATGGACGCGCCATGATCGGCGGCGACTGCGGCTACCGGCAATTGGTCCCGGGTTTCCCGGCCTTCTGAGCGTGATCGACGGGCGGATGGTCCGCGAGCAGGCCGGCGTGCTGCGCGAGGGCGTCCGCCGCCGCGGCTCGCTCGACAAGCACGGACCGCTGATCGATCGCGCCGAGGAACTCGATCGCAAGCGCCGCCAGACAATCCAGGCCGTCGAGGAGCGCAAGGCCGCGCGCAACGCGGCGAGCCAGGAAGTCGCGCGCAAAAAAAAGGCGGGCGAGGATGCGGGCGACCTCGTCGCCAGCGCGCGGGAGCTTGGTGTGGAGATCGCGAGGCTCGAAGCGGAACTCGCGCAATCGCAGGGCGAGTTCGATGCGATTCTCTACGAGCTCCCCAACCTGACGCTCCCTGAAGTTCCCGAGGGCGATGCGTCCGCGAACGTCGTCGTCGCAAGTTGGGGCGAGCCGCGGCCCGCGGGCAGCGTCAAGCCGCACTGGGAAATCGCCGAACGCCTCGGCCTGCTCGATCTGCCCCGCGGCGCGAAGATTTCCGGGTCCGGGTTCATCGTGTTTCGCGGGCAGGGTGCGCGGCTGGAGCGGGCGCTCATGAACTTCTGCGTCGATCTCCACACCCGCGAGTTCGGGTACGAAGAGGTACAGGTGCCGCTGTTCGTGAATCGCGACGCGATGGTCGGCACCGGACAGCTGCCGAAGTTCGAAGAGGATATGTACGCGCTGCGCGATGATCCGCTGTTCGCGATTCCCACGGCGGAAGTTCCGCTGACGAACCTCTTTCGCGACGAGATCCTCGACGGCGCGCGCCTGCCGTGCGCGCTCACCGCGTTCAGCGCCTGTTTTCGGCGCGAGGCGGGCTCCGCGGGGAAGGACACGCGCGGCCTGCTGCGTCTCCATCAGTTCGACAAGGTCGAACTCGTGCGGATCACGGCTCCCGAGGATTCACCCGCGCAACACGAGCTGCTGACCTCGCACGCCGAAGCCGTGCTCCAGCGCCTCGGCCTGCCGCACCGGCGCCTGCTGCTCGCGGCCGGCGACACCGGGTTCTCCAACGCCAAGACGTACGATCTCGAGGTTTTCGCGCCTGGCGTCGGCGCGTGGCTCGAGGTGTCTTCGTGCTCCAACTACGGCGACTTCCAGGCGCGCCGCGCGAACATCCGGTACCGGCCGGCCGCTGGAGAGAAGCCGCGGTTCGTGCACACGCTCAACGGGTCGGGGATGGGATTCCCGCGCACCATCGCCGCGATCCTCGAGCATTATCAGCAGGCGGACGGGACGGTGACGGTTCCCGAGGTGCTGCGGCCGTACGTCGGGGCGGACGTCATTCGCTAGCCGACGATCTCCTGTTCGACCGTCGCCCGCAGGATGCTCATGAAGTCCTGCGCGTTCGTCACCACGCCAACCGCCTGCTGCGTCCCGCGGTCCTTCAGTTTGCTCACGAGGAATTCGCTTGCGTCCACGCAGATCGTGGGCAGCTCGACGATGCCGCGCACCGGGTCTTCGTAGTACGCGGGGAGCATGTTGCCGACGGCGATCGAATGCAGCGCGGTCGCAATCATCACGGCCATCGTCGCCGTTTTCGTGTACGTGCGCATCGCGTCCTGCGCGGCGACCGCGTCGGTGATGACGCCGGGGAGCGGCCCGTCGTCGCGGATCGACCCGCAAAGCAGGAACGGAACGCCCTCGACCACACAGGCGTGCATGATGCCGTCGCGCAGGGTCCCCTCGCGGACGGCGTTCGCGATGGAGCCCGCGCGGCGCACGGCGTTGATCGCGCGCATGTGCGCCGCGTGGCCGCCGGCCGTGGGCTCGCCGTTGTCCGTCATGCCGAGCGTGGTGCCGACCACGGCCGCCTCGATGTCGTGCGCGCCGACGGCGTTGCCCGCGAGCAGCGCCTGCACGAAACCCTTGCGGATGAACCAGACGAGATTGTCGCGGGCGCGCGAATGCACGAGCGCGGGGCCGGTCACCCAGATGACGCGCCCACCGCGCGCCCGTTCGTCCACCAGCATGCGCGCGATCATTTTGTAGTCGATCGGTTTTTCGCGCGAGACCTGGCTGCTCATGAAGTGGAAGTCGCCGCGCGCCCCGGCCGGCGCCGCGAACCCGTGTGCGTGCACGAGGACACCTTCGCTGCCGTCCTCGGCCCGGCCGATCACGACGCGGTCGCCCCGCATGACGCGCCGCCCCTCGCGCACCCACCAGCGTCCGTCGGCGTCGCCGACGATGCACCCGTCCATGCGCGGCTCGCGCGGCAGGGACCAGCGGCCGTCCGCGCCCTTGATGTACGTCGGAAGGTTCGTTGTCGCGAAGAACCCGTCGGGGAGCACGCCGTCGGACTCCGCCGGTGCCGTTCGCGCCGCGGGTGCGGCGGCGAGCGCGTCGGCGGTGAAGTCCGGCGGTACATAGCGCGGCGTCGCGGGCACGTGCATCACACCCTCCCTGGTGTTCACAGGATACGCTTGCCGAGTGCGCTCAGGATCAGCTCGGTCGCGAGCTCCGCGGTGCGGTTGCGTTCGTCGAGCACCGGGTTCACCTCGACGAAGTCCATGCCGACCAGCTGTCCCGTATCGGCGAGCATCTCCATCGCGAGGTGCGCCTCGCGGATCGTCATCCCGCCGGGCACCGCGGTCCCGACGCCGGGCGCGTTCTCGGGGCTGAGACAGTCCATGTCGAACGACGCCCAGATTCCCGCGGTGCCGGTCGCCGCCGTCGCGATGGCGTCCTGCATCACGGCGCGGACGCCGCGCTCGTCGATGGCGCGCATCGTGAGCACGCGCAGCTTCCATTGCGCGGCGTGGTCGCGCTCGGCGCCGTCGAGGTCGCGCGTCCCCACCAGAGCCGTGTGCTCCGCAAGCAGCGCGGGTGCATCGCCGGCGACGTGTCCGAACGCGGGGTCGCCGTGGCCCAGCAGGTGCGCGAGCGGCATGCCGTGAACGTTTCCCGACCGTGATGAGCCCGGCGTGTTGAGGTCGCCGTGTGCGTCGATCCAGATTGCGCCGATGCGCGCATGCAGCGACGCAAAGTGGCGCGCCGCGCCGGCGATCGAACCGCCCGCGAGCGAGTGGTCGCCGCCCAGGAGGAGCGGGAAAAATCCGGCGCCGATCGCCGCGGCCGTGTCGTCGGCGACGCGCCGGCACACATCGGTGATGGCACCGAGAAATCGCGCGCCGCGCTGCGCCCCGCGTTCGGCGTCCTCGCGGAACGGCACCGGCACGTTTCCGGCATCCTCGACCGTGTGGCCGAGGCGCTCGATGCGCTCGCGCAGATCCGTGTAGCGCACGGCGAACGGGCCCATGTCGACGCCGCGCCGGCTCGCGCCAAGGTCCATCGGAACGCCAATGATCCGAACTTTCGCCATGCGCCGTGGCCGTCCGCCGGGTGGTGGAGGAACCGCTCCAACAATCTACCCCGCGGCGCGCGCGGGTGGTTCGCGTGGTGCGCGCCGGCCGGCGACGAGGAACGCGCTTTGTCGAGCCAGGTCACCAAGGCGTTTTTGGGGCTCGAGAGGCCCGGCGCAACGAGTGGCCAACGGCCGACCGCGCGCCGAGAAAGCGTCTCAGCTCTCGCTGTCCGCTCAGCACTCGCACCTGCTAGCTTTCGCGCATGATCGCGTCACCACCAGGGGTATCGTCGGGCGAAAGAGTCGCGGGCGCGGGACCCTCCCTGAACGAAGCCCAGCGTGAAGCGGTCGAGCATGGCTCGGGCCCGCTGCTCGTGCTCGCGGGCGCCGGGTCCGGAAAAACGCGCGTGCTCACCGCCCGGATCGCCCGCCTGATTCGCGACGGCGTCGTGCGCGCCGATCAGGTTCTCGCGGTGACCTTCACCAACAAGGCCGCCGGCGAGATGCGCGACCGCATCGGGCGCCTCCTCGGCAGTGAGCCGGCCGGGATGTGGGTCGGCACCTTCCACGCGATCGGGGCCCGCATGCTGCGCGCCAATGCCGCCCTGGTCGGCCGCACGCCGGCGTTCACGATCTACGACGAGGACGACACCCTCTCGGTGATCAAGCGCCTGATGGACAAGCACCGCGTCTCGCCCAAGATCTGGACGCCGCGCGCCATTTCCACGGCGATCTCCGATGCGCGCAACGCACTGGTCTCACCGGCGGAATACACGCGCCTCGCCCAGACGCCGCTCGCGCAGGCCGTTGCGCCGGTGTACGCCGACCTCGCCGCGGCGTTCCGTGCCGCGAACGCCGTGAGCTTCGATGACCTGCTCGGGCTTCCCGTGGAGCTGCTGACCGCGCACGACGAGGTCCGCGAGCGCTACGAGAAGAGGTTCCGCGTGATTCTCGTGGACGAATATCAGGACACGAACCGCGCGCAGTACGAGTTCGTGCGGCTCCTCGGCGCGCGCCACGGCAACGTGGTCGTCGTCGGCGACGACGACCAGTCCATCTATGGCTGGCGCGGCGCGGACGTGCGCAACATCCTCGACTTCGAGCGCGACTATCCGTCGGCGAAGGTCGTCCGACTGGAAGAGAACTACCGTTCGACCCCACAAGTCCTCGCGCTCGCCAACGCTGTGATCAGCGAGAATGAAGAGCGGCGCGGCAAGGTGCTCCGCGCTACGCGCCCGGGTGGCGACGCGGTCGCGCTCGTGGCCGCGCTCGACGATCGCGACGAGGCGGATTACATCGCCGGCGAGATCGACCTGCGGCGCACGCGACAGGGTGAACCGCTCGGCGCAAACGCGATTCTGTATCGCACCAACGCGCAGAGCCGGGTGCTGGAGGAGTCGCTGCGGCGCCGCGCGATACCGTACCGGCTCGTCGGCGCAGTGCGATTTTACGACCGGCGGGAGATCAAGGATGTCGTCGCATGGCTGCGGCTCATCGCGAACCCGTCGGACGACGAGGCGTTCCGGCGTGCGATCGCCGCGCCGCGGCGCGGCATCGGCGAGACGACGGTGGAACTGCTCGGCGTCGCCGCCGCGGGAGCGGGGATCTCGCTGCTCGAAGCGGCGCGCCGCGAGGAACTCCTCGACGGCGCGCGGGCCGCCACACGCACGGCGCTCGCCGACTTCGCTTCGCTGATAGAGCGATATCGCACCAGGGCCGCGGACTCGAGCGTGGACCGGCTCATCCTCTGGCTCGTCGACGAGATCGGGTTGGCCGATGCGTTGCGGGCCGAGGGGCCGGAAGGCCTCGAGCGTCTCGACAATGTCGCCGAACTCGCGCGCGGCGCAGCGGAACTCGTGATCGACGACGGGGGCGAAGTCGGTCTCCGTCCGCTCGATCACTTCCTGCAGCGCGCAACGCTCGTTGCGGGGATCGACTTGCTCGGACCGGACGCCGACGCCGTCACGATGATGACACTGCACACGGCCAAAGGGCTGGAGTTTCCCGTCGTGTTCATCGCGGGACTCGAGAACGGCCTCTTTCCCCTGAGCCGGAGCGTCGACGACCCCGCGCTGCTCGAGGAGGAGCGCCGCCTGTTTTATGTCGGAATCACGCGTGCCGAACGCAAGCTGTATCTGTCGTGGGCGCGCAGCCGGCGCCGCAACGGCGAGCTGGTCTCGTCGTCGGCCTCGATGTTTCTCACGCCTGCGGTCGAGAAGTTGACCGACCCGCAGGCGACGATCCGTCTCCGCGCGAGCGGGCGCTCGGGAGGCGTCGGCATTCGCGCGCAGTCCGCGCCGCGCGACTGGGACGACGACTCGCCGCGCACCTGGCGCCGCGATGCGTCGCGCGAGCGCGCCGTGGACATGGACGAGATGTCGCAGGACGTGCCCGCGTTCGTGCAGGGGGAGCGCGTCCGCCACAAGACGTTCGGCTCCGGCACGATTTCCGCCATGGCCGGCGCCGGACGCGACGCGAAGGTGACCGTGGACTTTGACGACGAAAACGTCGGGCGGAAGCGCCTCGTGGTTGCGTTCGCCGGACTCGAGCGAGGATTCGACTGATGGCGGAGATCACCAGGGACGACGTGCGGCACATTGCCGGCCTCGCGAGAATCGGCGTGCCGGACGAACGCCTCGACGCGCTCGTCGGTGAGCTGAACGGGATCCTCGCGCACATGGACGCGCTGCAGAAGGTGCCGAGTTCGGGTGCGGCGGCGGAGGCGGACGCACTGCGAACCGGCCTGCCGCTGCGCGCCGACCAGGGGCCGAGCGTTCGCCTCGAGCGGCCGATCGCCGATTTTGCGCCGCTGACCCGCGCGCTCGACGGGGCGCCGATGCCGTCCGTGATCGACGGGTTTTTCCTCGTGCCGCGCCTCGCGACGCACGAAGACGCGGGGGACGAGTCGTGACCGCGACTCCGGAGTCGCTGCTCGCGGCGGGTGCCGGCGCGATTGCCGCCGCCGTGCGCGAGGGGAAGGCAAGCCCGGCCGCCATCGTCGAGGCCAGTTTTGCGCGCGCCGCAGAGGTCGACGCTGGCCCGCGCGGGCTGAACTGCATCCTGTCTTCGGATCTCAACGCATCGCTCCGCGCGGTGGAACGCGCGCCGGTCGGCGGTGCGCTCGCCGGCGTGCCCGTCGTGCTGAAGGACAACATTGCGACGCCCACGCTCAGCACGTCGTGCGGGTCGAGGATCCTCGAGGGGTACGTGAGCCCCTACGAGTCCGCGGTCGCGCGCAAGCTGCGCGAGGCGGGCGCGATCCTCGTCGGCAAGGGCAACATGGACGAGTTCGCGATGGGCTCGTCGACGGAGTTCTCCGCCTTCGGACCATCACGCAACCCCATAGACCGGACCCGCGTTCCGGGCGGCTCTTCCGGCGGCTCGGCCGCCGCCGTCGCCGCCGGGATCGTGCCGATCGCGTTCGGGTCCGAGACCGGCGGTTCCGTGCGCCAGCCCGCGGCGTTCTGTGGAATCGTCGGCGTGAAGCCGACCTACGGACGCATCAGCCGGTTCGGCCTGGTCGCGTTCGCGTCTTCGCTCGACAACATCGGCGTGTTCGGCCGGACGGTGGACGACGCGGCGCGCGCGATGGAAGCCGTGTCGGGCGACGACACGCTCGACGACGCGACGTCTGCTCCGCGCGCGGCACCTGCGCTCCGCACCGGGTCGCGCGACCTCACCGGCGTGGTGATCGGCAGGCCGAAAGAGTATTTCCCCGCGTCGCTCTCCGCCGCGATGCGCGGGCACTGCGACCGCGCGATCGATGCGCTGCGCGCCCGCGGCGCGGAGGTTCGCGACGTCTCGCTCCCGCACACGGACCTCGCGCTCCCCGTCTACTACATCATCGCGCCCGCCGAATGCTCCGCGAACCTCGCACGCTTCGACGGCGTCCGGTACGGACTGCGCATCGAAGGCGACGGACTCCGCGGGATGTATGAGGCAACGCGATCGAAGGGTTTTGGCGCCGAGGTTACGCGCCGCATCCTGCTCGGCACGTATGTGCTCTCCGCCGGGTACTACGACGCCTACTACCGCAAGGCGCAGGACGTGCGCGCGCTGATCGCGCGCGATTTCACAAACGTGTGGGCGTCCGGCGTGCACGCGCTCTTCACGCCGACCACCGCCGCGCCGGCGTTCACCATCGGCGCGATCTCCGACCCGTATGAGATGTACCTGTGCGATCTCTTCACCGTCGCGGCGAACCTCGCGGAGGTTCCGGCCATCTCGGTGCCCATCGGGAGGGTCGGCGGGTTGCCGGTCGGAGGCCAGGTGATCGCGCCGCGTTTCGCGGAGGCCACGATGTTCCGCGTATCGTACGCCCTCGAGTCCGAGCTGGGGAGAGCGGCGCACGCATGAGTGCGACATACGAGATGATCGTCGGGCTCGAGGTGCACGTGCAGCTCAAGACGCGCACGAAGGCCTTCTGCCGCTGTTCGACTTCGTTCGGCGATCCACCGAACACCAACACCTGCCCGGTCTGCCTCGCGCTTCCGGGCGCGCTGCCGGTGCTCAACGAGCGCGCGGTCGAACTCGCAACTCGCGCCGCGCTCGCGCTCGGCCTCGAGGTGCACGAGCGGTCGGTGTTTGCCCGCAAGAATTATTTCTACCCGGACCTCCCCAAGGGATACCAGATCTCGCAGGCCGACCGTCCCCTTGCGGAGCGGGGCACGCTCGCCATCGGCGGCGGCCGGTCGATCGGGATCACGCGCATCCACATGGAAGAGGACGCCGGGAAATCGGTGCACGATCGTTTTCCCGGCTTCACGGCGATCGACCTCAACCGCGCGGGTGTTCCGCTCATCGAGATCGTGTCTGAACCCGAGATCCGCGGCAGCGCGGAAGCCGGGGCGTATCTCCGCGCGCTGAGAGAGATCCTGCTCTATGCCGAGGTCTCGGACTGCTCGATGGAGGAGGGAAGCCTTCGCGTGGACGCGAACGTCAGCGCGCGTCCGTTCGGCGAGGCCGCATACCGGACGCGCACCGAAATCAAGAATCTCAATTCCTTCTCGAACGTCGAGCGCGCGCTCGAGCTCGAGTTCGCGCGGCACTGCGCCGTGTACGACGCGGGCGGAACCATCGTGCAGCAGACGATGCTGTTCGACGCGCACAAGGGCGAAGTGCGCGGCGCGCGGTCGAAGGAGGGGAGTCACGACTACCGGTATTTCCCCGAGCCGGACCTTCCGCCGCTGGTGCTCTCCACGGCATGGATCCAGGGCATTCGCTATGCGCTGCCGGAGTTCCCGGCGGCGCGGCGCGCGCGCTATACGAAGGACCTCGCGCTCGGCGAGAGCGACGCTGCCGTGCTCACGGCGAGCCGTGACCTCGGCGACTACTTCGAGAAAGTCGTTGCCGCATCGAGCGACCCCAAGATGGCGGCCAACTGGGTCATGAGCGAAGTGAGCGCGTCGCTCAATGAATCCGGTGCGGACATCCGCGCCTTTCCGCTGAAACCGGCGGCGCTCGGAGAACTCATCGTCCAGGTCAAGAGCGGCGCGCTCAGCAACAGCGCGGCAAAGACCGTGTTCGCGACGATGCTGAGGGAAGGCGGCAGCGCCGCGGAGATCGCGACGCGCGACGGCCTCCTGCAGGTCGGCGACGATTCGGCGCTCATCACCTGGATCGACGAGGTGTGGGCCGAGCACCCCGAGGAAGCGGCGCGGTTCGCCGGGGGCGAGCGGAAGCTTCAGGGAGTGCTCGTCGGCTTCGTGATGAAAAAATCAAAGGGGCGCGCGGACCCCAAGAAGGTCAATCAGCTTCTTGGCGGGAGAGCGGGCACGTAGAGCGGCCGTCCGAGTGAGCGCGTGAAGGCGAGGTCGCTCGGCGGCATGCCGAACTCGCGCTCCGCCTCGCTGCGCACCGCGTCATCGCCGCCGCTCCGCATCGCGGCGCGGCGCACGAGCTTGGCGGCCCGCAGGGCACGGTCGCCCGACGGGTCGAGGCGGTAGGGCTCCGACGCCGCATCGCGCACGAGGAAGTCCATCACGAAATCGAACGAACGGGTGAGATACCGGGCGACCTCGCGCTCTTCGAGATCCCACCTGCTGTTCTCGGCCATCAGGGTGAAGATCCGCTGCCAGCTCCCCGTGTCCGTCACGTAGACCATCCCGCGGAAGATCCGCCGGTTGGTCGGCGTGCTGAAGATCGTCGGGCTGAGGATGCGGTCGAGGTGCTCATCGCTGCGCGTGTGGTCGAGGAGGATGATCTCGTGCGCGCGCCGCGGGAACGTGTCGCCGATGTGCGTTTCGAAGCGGCTCTCCCAGTAGCTGTGCCCGAGGGCGCTCGTGCTCGACGTCACCGCGAGCTGGTGCGGCACGAAGTAATTGTGTGCGACCGCGTCGGCAGCGAGGTGCGCGAGGTACCCGTACGCGAACGCGCGCACGGGCTCGTCGCGCGCCTCCTCGAGGATCTCCAGCCCCACGCCCCACGAGTGACAGTGCCGGCCGAATTTCGCATACTTCTTCGCGATGCTGGTGTCCGCGGCAATCGAACCGTAGAGAAACTCGTGCGGGTGCGCCCGGAGCAGCGCGGCAATGGCCGGCGGAAGGAAGGCTGCGCTCCGCAGCACCGCCTCGCCGAGGAGGATATGTGTGCCGGGCGTCCACGCCCACGCGATGGTCGGCGCGAGCGCCAGCAGCGCCAGCGCCCACAGCGTCGCGCCGAGCACGCGCCCGCCCATGCTACGGTTCGCGGTCGTGTGCTTCGAGATACGGCGACTCGCGATCCTCGCCCGCGTCGTCCGTCGCGTCGGCGTGTTTCGCGGCGTGGCGCTCCTTCATTTTCTGCGCGCCCCACTTGATCCCGTCGGCCGCCATGCCGCCGACCTCGACGATCGCGTCGGCCTTCTTGTGCACCTTGCCGAGCAGGTCGTTGAAGTCATCGATGCGCTTGCCGAACTCCCCGATGCGCCGGTCCAGCGCCTCGTGCGCCCGTCGCACGCTCGCGCGGACGGCGAGCATCGCCCAGACGAGACCGACGACCAGCGCGAGGACCAGAAGCGTCGAGATTCCCGACGCGATCGACACCACTTGCTCGAACGCTGTGTGCACCGGCGGCACCTGCCGGACGATCACGGTATCGTGTGCCGCGGCGGCCTGTACGAGGAAGCGTGCCGCCGAACTCGCGAAAATCGTCATACGTGCATGGTAGGCCGGTGCCACGCGCGGGGCAAGCAACAGTTTCGCGCACGCGGCGGGTCAGTTGGCCACTTTCGCTCATGGCTCATGGGCCAAGCTTACAGCTCATGGGTCAAGTGTCACGGCTCTGTGTTTCAAGGCTGAGCGCTGTTGTTCTTCTCAGCTTCCAACTCTGAAGAATAGCCTTGACCAGTCCGAGCGTTGGGCTGTGAGCTCGAGCTCCGAGCGTTGAGGAACGCGGGCAGCATGGCCCACTGTCCTTCGCGGGCGACCGGCGACTCTTTCGCGAATCAGGTACGTTTCATGTCTCCTTTCCGTCCACAAAAATGTCAGCAGTGCAATTCATCGTCGAAGGCGGGAACCGGCTCTCCGGGACGATCAGGCCGAGCGGCAACAAGAACGCCGCGCTGCCGATCGTCGCGGCCGCGCTGCTCACGGACCAGCCGGTGACGCTCGAGAATGTGCCGCGGATCCGCGACCTCGAGACGCTGGTGGACCTCGTGCGGACGACCGGCGCGCAGGCCGAATGGACGGCGCAAAATACGCTGCGCATCCACGCGAAGACCGTGAACGCGTCGTCGCTCGACCCGGTGATGTGCGCGCGCATCAGGGCGTCGATCCTGCTTGCCGCGCCGCTCCTCGCGCGCTGCGGGCGCGCCGAGCTGTCGCCGCCGGGCGGCGACGTGATCGGCCGCCGCCGCCTCGACACGCACTTCCTGGCGCTCGAGCGTCTCGGCGCCACGCACGAGTTCGACGACCGCATCGCCTTCACCACCAAGGGGCTGCGCGGCGCCGACGTCTTTCTCGACGAGCCGAGCGTCACCGGCACAGAGAACGCCGTGATGGCGGCTGCCGCCGCAAAGGGAGAGACGGTGCTCCGCAACGCTGCCAGCGAGCCCCACGTGCAGGACCTGTGCAACTTTCTCGTCACGCTCGGCGCGCAGATCGACGGCATTGGCACCAACCTGCTTCGCATTCAGGGTGGCCGTACGTTCAAGGGTGCCACGCACGCGATCGGGCCTGATCACATCGAAGTCGGCTCGTTCATCGGGCTCGCTGCGGTGACGCGCTCCGCGCTCCGCATTGAGCGCGCCGGCGTCGAGCACCTGCGCTCGATCCGTCTCGGCTTCGAGCGGCTCGGCATCTCGACGAAAATCGAGGGCGACGACCTGATCGTTCCCGCCGAACAATCGATGGAAATCCAGAGCGACCTCGGCGGACACGTGCCGAAACTCGAAGACCAGCCCTGGCCCGCATTTCCCGCGGACGTCATGTCGATCGCGATCGTCGCCGCCACGCAGTGCTCAGGGCTGGTGCTGATGCACGAGAAAATGTTTGAGTCACGGATGTTTTTCGTGGACAAGCTCGTCGGCATGGGTGCCCGCATCGTGCTCTGCGATCCGCACCGGGCACTCGTGGCCGGCCCGAGCGCACTGCACGGCGCGACGGTCGAATCCCCTGATATTCGCGCGGGGATGGCCATGCTGATCGCGGCACTGTGCGCGAAGGGGACGAGCACGATCAACAACGTCGCGCAGATCGAGCGCGGCTATGAACGGATCGACGAACGCCTCGGTGCACTCGGCGCGAAGATCCAGCGTGTGGAGGCCGGCCGCACGTGACCGCGGCGTCGCACCCGGAGCCGGTCCCGCTGCGCGAGAAGGTCGAGCCGTTTGCCGCGATCGGCGTCGAGGCGTTCACGACCACGCGCGCGGCGGGCGATTACGGACTAGGCGAAGGGGATCCTCCAGTGGAGGCCATCGCACGCTGGCACGTCCTGCAGCAGGAACTCAGCGTCATCGCGCCGAACATCGCGAGCGCGAAGCAGGTGCATGGGACGAAAGTGCTCGAGCACGCGGCGGGCACGGACGGCTGGACGCGCCATGAGGGCGCCGACGGCCACGTGACCTTCGCGCCCGGTGTCGCGTGTGTGGTGACCATCGCCGATTGCGTGCCGGTGTTCGTCGCGCATCCCTCCGGTGCGGTTGCGCTCCTCCACGCCGGTTGGCGCGGCACCGCCGCGCGGATCGTGGAGCGGGGGATCACGCGCATGGTCGACCGCGGCGTGGACGCCGCCGACCTGAAGGTCCATTTCGGTCCCGCGATCTGCGGGCGCTGCTATCAGGTCGGCCCCGATGTGTTCGAGCAGCTCACCGGCTGGCAGACGATTCGCGAGCGCAACGTGGATCTCCGCGCGCTGCTCGCCGAACAGGCGAAGGAGATGGGGGTGCGCCAGCTCTCGGCGAGCCCGCACTGCACGCGCTGCGACAACGACCGGTTCTTTTCGCACCGGGCGGGAGACGCAGGGCGGCAAGTTGCGGTGATAGTCTCGGCTGTGCCGGTCGACAAGGCGCTCGGTACTCGCTCTCCCGGTACTCGCTCTCCTTGACGCGCTCTCCACTCCCAACTATGATTCTGTAGCTGAACGACGCAGTGGATGTCGCCGGCAAGATGTGGGGGAAGTTCTCCCCACATTTTTTTGTCCTCGCAAGCAACGCGGAATCAACGTGAAGCAAACACTGGAACATATTGTGGTTGCTGAGCTTGACTCACTGGACCTTGACCTCGTCGAGCTCAGGCTCGGCGGCAGCAAAGGACGCCCCGTACTGGACGTCCGCATCGACCGGCGCGATGGCGAAAAAGTCAGCGTCGGCGACTGTGAAAAGGCGTCACGCGCGATCGAGGCACGGCTCGACGCGATTCCGGACGCGGTGCCGGGACGGTACGTGCTTGAAGTCTCGTCGCCGGGAATGGAACGCCCGCTCAAGAACGTCGCCGACTGGCGCCGCTTCGCCGGACGGAATGCGAACGTGAAGAGCGTGCGATTCGCGGCGGTCGGCGGGTATGCAGAAGTGCAGATCGTCGCGGTGCAGGGCACGGCAGGACAGGAGGAGTATCTCGTGCGAGACCTCAAGGGAAATGAACTCACATTGGCGCCGGCGGACGTGCAGGAAGCCCGCCTTGCGTTCCACTGGAAACCGTAGGAGTCCCTGATGGCCGGTTCGACGGAAATACTGACCGCGATTCGCGAACTCTCGAATCTCAAGCAGATCGAGCGCTCCGAGCTGCATGAATTGCTCCAGGACGGCATCCACGCCGCCCTCGCGAAAAAGCACGGTGCCACGGTGCAGGCCGAAGTCGAAATCGACGACGACAAGGGCGACATTCGCATTGTCCTCCTGAAGACGGTCGTCGATTCCGTCACCGATCCCGCCCGCGAGATCCTGCTCGAGGAGGCGCGCATCGAGGACCCGGAATACCAGGTCACCGACGTGATGGAAATCCCCGTGGACTTCGCCGAGTTCGGGCGCTCCGCGGTGCAGGCCGCCAAGCAGCGGATCATCCAGCGCGTGCGCGAAGGCGAGCGCACCAAGATCCGCGACGAGTTCAACGACCGCGTCGGCGACCTGCTTTCGGGAGAAATCCAGCAGATCGAGCGCGGCAAGATCGTCGTCATGCTCAACAAGTTCCGCGAGGCCGAGGCGATCATCCCGTATCGCGAGCAGAACCATCGCGAGGACTACAAGCAGGGTGAGCCGATCCGCGCGGTCCTCAAGAAGATCGAGGAGACGCCGAAGGGCCCGCGCCTCGTCCTGTCGCGCGGCGATGCAATGTTCGTGAAGGCGCTCTTCAAGCTCGAAGTCCCCGAGATCCAGCAGGGCATCGTCGAGATTCGCGCGTCGTCGCGTGAAGTCGGCAGCCGCACGAAGATCGCCGTGTTCTCCAGGGACGACTCGATCGATCCGGTGGGCGCATGCGTGGGGCTCAAGGGCTCGCGCGTGCAGGCGGTCGTGCAGGAGCTTGGCGGTGAGCGCATCGACATCGTGCCCTGGTCGTCGGATCCGGAGCGCTTTGCGAAGCTCGCGCTCGCACCGGCCAAGGTCGCCCGCGTGTTCAGCGACGCAGCAACGAAAACGATCCAGGCCGTCGTCGACGAAGACCAGCTCTCGCTCGCGATCGGACGCAATGGGCAGAACGTTCGCCTCGCGTCGGAACTCACCGAGTGGAAAATTGATCTGTACTCGAGTCGTGAATGGCTGGAGCGTGGCGGCGACATTCCGCTGTTCGCGCCGCTGCCGGAGGAAGAAGGCGAAGAAGCCGCGGACGTGAAGCTCTCGGACATCGAGGGACTTCCGCCGGCCACCGTCGCCGTGCTCGAGGCGGGTGGATACAAGACGCTGAACGACATCATCGATCTCGAGCGCGAGGATTTCCTCAAGCTCGCCGGCATCGCACCGGAAGAGGCCGATCGCCTGATGGCGTTCATCAACGAGGTCACGGCCGAGGGCGGCGGGGACGATGCGTCCGGCGGCGCTGCGCCCGAGGGCGGCGCGGCGGCGTGACGGAGGGGCTGTGAGGGCGGATGATGCTGCCGCCTGGAAGAAAGTGCTTGGGCTGGCCGGACTTGGCGTGCGGGGACGGCTGGCGGTGATCGGTGTGGAACGGGTGCGGGACGCCGCGTTGAAGGGCACGTTGAAGCTGGCGATCGTCGCGCGCGACGCGTCGAAGAACAGTCTCGACAAAGTGGTCCCGCTGCTCGAAGCGAAGAAAGTCCGGATCGTGGATGGGATCGGCGCCGCTGCGCTCGGCGCCGCGGTGGGAAGGGACGCGACGGCGGTGGTTGGCATCGTCGACGCGCAGTTGGCCAAGGGGATTCGCGGAATCGCCGATTCCGCGCAGGCAGTTTGATTTCGTGAGCGTATCAGGGAGGATGGTTTGACCAAGCTTCGGGTTGAAGAGCTGGCCGCAGAGTTCGGCATTCCGAACGACGAAGCGATCTCGATGCTTCGTTCGCTCGATGTCGTCGTCCGCAACCAGCTGACGCCGCTCACCGACGATCAGGTGGCACGAGCCCGCGCACGCTGGGAGCGCGAAAAGCGCGCCCGCGCCGCGAAGGCCGCGGCGCCGTCCGCCGCACCTGCGCGCCGCCGTCGCACCGGCGCGGCCGCCGAGTCCTCCGCGCCAGCGGCGCCGGCGGCAGACGCGCCCGCCAAGCCGAAGGCCAAGACGAAAACGGCCGCGAAGGGAAAGGCGAAGGCCGCGCCGGAGCCGGAACCGGAGCAGGAGGCGGCCGCCAAGCCCGGCACTCGTCGTCGCCGCGCCGCGCCGCAACCGACCGCCGAAGCCATCGCTCAGGCCGCGGCGCCGGTCGAGGAAATCGCCGCGCCCGAGCCACCGAAGAAGAAAGAGGTCGTCGTCGAGAAGGCCGCGCCGCCGGTAGTCGCTGCGCCGGTCGAGAAAGCGGTGCCAGCCGCGCCAGCCGCGGATGTCGCCGCGCCTGCGGCCGGATCAGGCGTGGCCGCGGCGCCGTCTCCACCCGCGCCACCGGCCCCGCCGGCTGCGCCGAGCACGCCGCATCCTGCCCCGCAGGGCCCGTATTCCACGCCCGACCGTCCGCGCCCGCGCTCGGTCGTCCCGGGCGCGCCACGGCCGCGTCCGGTCACGAGCGGCATGTCGTTCCCGCCGCGTCCCGTTGCATCGGCCACACCAGGCACGGGGAGTGGTGGTGGCGTATCGCGCCGCGACGACCGTCGCCCCGGCGGCGGCGGCGGCGGCGGCTCCGGCCAGGGTGGAATGGGCGCGCCCGCGCCGTCAGCGGGACGTCGCAAGAAGGGCAAGCGTGGCCAGGTGGATCAAGAGGCCGTGTCAGCGAACATCTCGCGCACGATGCGCCAGATGGGCGGGCCGGGCCCCAAGCGGCGCGGCACCCGCGACGATGGCTCGCGTGAGGAAATCGAAGCGATGCGCGCCGCCGCGGCCGAGGTCGAGAAGAAGCTCGTCCGCGTCAACGAATTCATCACGGTGAGCGAGCTCGCCGACATCCTCAAGGTGCCGGCCACGCAGATCGTGTCGTTCGCGTTCAAGAATCTCGGCCTGATGGTCACCATCAATCAGCGCCTCGACTTCGACCAGATCGAACTCATCGCGAGCGAGTTCGGCTTCAACGCGCAGAAGGAAGAGGAGTACGCCGCCTCGGCGGTCGAAACCGTCGCCGATGCGCCGGAGACCCTGCGCTTCCGTCCGCCGGTCGTCACGATCATGGGTCACGTCGACCACGGCAAGACATCGCTGCTCGACTTCATCCGCAAGGCGAACGTCGTCGCGGGCGAAGCCGGCGGCATCACGCAGCACATCGGCGCCTATCACGTCACGACGCCGAGCGGCAAGCAGGTCACGTTCCTCGATACACCGGGGCATGAAGCGTTTACTGCCATGAGGGCACGCGGCGCACAGGTCAC